>NZ_BAAAHQ010000009.1:0-77530 GCF_039525605.1 Nonomuraea longicatena
CACCTACCTCATCGGGCCAGCGAGCGTCCATCAACCGAGAACGCAACGGCCTTGCCCCCCTTGACGACCTGATCGACGAGTTCGCCCAACTGTGGCAGGCGGCGAAGCAGGAGGAAGAGAACAACGGCTCCGCACTCGTGCCGGAAGGAAGACCGGAGACGGTGGGCGACATCCTCGCCCCGGAGGAGCCCCCGCCCTACGATCCGCCCACCCCCGACGCCTGGGGCGAGGCGGGCAAGGAATGCATGTGGGCCGCCGAGAACGGCAACCCGCGAGCCGCCTACGAGGTGGCCGTCCTACTCGCCTGCGAAGCGGCCGGCACGCCCGACGATGATCCGGACAGCGAGCGGTTGCGCCTGCAAGCCGCCGTCTGGCGTGGCCGCGCGATCGGCAAGGTCCCGGAAGCCGCGATCCTGCCGCTGAACGGCCAACGGCTCGTGGCCGCCGCCCGTGCCCTCGCCGACTCGTACGCGGACGACAGCGACACCATGCGACTCTTCTCCAGGGCGGCGGTGCTGGCGGGTGCGAGCCTTCCGGACGTCAGACCCTTCGGCGCCCGAAGGCGCGCCAGAGCCCTGCTCCGTCGCGGCGAGGCGGACTGACCGCCACATCCAAGCGTTTTTACCGCTTCCTTACCCGTCAGCCGCAAAGATGCCAGCCGGGAAGATCCCGGCCATTTGTTGGGACAGTCGGCACGTCGCCCGAGGACAAGCCGGTACGCTGGGAAAACTGTCATCGCGGAGCAGAGAGGGCCAAGGACGAGACGTGGTGTTCGTGAAACGCCTCTACGAGCGGTTCGCCAGCCTGGTCCAGGAACTGACCAAGTTCGGCACCGTCGGCGCGATCGCCTTCGTGATCGACACGGCCATGTACAACGTGTTCCTGTTCGCGGTGGACATGGGGGCGATGACCTCGCAGGTCCTCGCCACGATCATCTCAACCACGTTCGCCTACGCGGGCAACCGCTGGTGGACCTTCCGCCACCGTGAGCAGAGCGGCCTGGGCCGCGAATACTTCCTGTTCTTCCTGCTCAACGGCGTGGCCCTGCTGTTCAACGTCCTCACGATCGGCTTCGCCAAGTGGACGCTGGAGCTCGACGACCCGGTCAGCCTCAACATCGCCCGCCTGGTGGGCGTGGGGCTCGGCACCCTCTTCCGCTTCTGGTCGTACAAGCGGTGGGTCTTCCTGGAGGCCACCGATCCCATCCCGGCCGAGCTGCCCGAGGTCAAGCAGCCCCGCTGAGGCCACCGGCGCGGGGCCGGTCGAAGGCGCGTCCCGGCGAGGCGAAGACAGGGGTGGATCGTCCTGCCGAGCCACGACGAGCCCGGCGGACCGACAGGAGCCGATCCGCCGGGTTGCCCGGCGCGGAGGACACGACCGGCCGTACCGCTCGGTGTTCAGTCACGCGGGGCCGGTCACGACGCGGGTTCTGCCCTTCTCCTCCACGGGACGGAGGAACAGGGCGAAGACGGCGGGCCTGCGGCGTACGAGTTCGAGTCTGCCGCCGTCGGCGGCGGCCAGCGCGCGCGCCAGCGTGAGCCCGAGTCCGGTGCCTCCGCCACCGCTGACGTTGCGGTCGAAGACCCGCCCGGCGATGGCGTCGTCGATGCCGGGTCCTTCGTCTCCGATCTCGATGACCACGTAGTTGTCACCCCGGCTGGTGCTGACGCGGACGGTGCCGCCGCCGTGGCGCAGGGAGTTCTCCAGCAGGGAGGCGACCACCTGGCCGAGGCCGCCGGTGGTGGCCAGGGCCTGCAGCCCGCGTTCGCCTTCGAGCAGCAGCTCGCGCCCGGATCCTCGGAAGACCGGCTCCCACTCGGTGACCTGCTGGACGAGTACGTCGTCCACGGTGATGGGCTCGGCCTGGGCGTGTCGCTGCCGCCGGGCGGCGGCGAGCAGTTCGTCGATGACGGCGGTGAGCCGTTCTGCCTGCACGATCGCGGCCTCGCCCTCCTCCTGCACGACCTCGGGGTGGTCGGCGGCGGCGACGATCTCCTCCAGGCGCATGGTGAGGCCCGTGAGGGGGGTCCTGAGCTGGTGGGAGGCGTCGGTGGCGAACTCGCGTTCGCGGGTGAGCAGGTCGGAGATCCGGGTGGCGCTGCGGTCGAGGACCTCCGCCACCCGGTCCAGCTCGGGGATGCCGTACCTGTGCTTGCTGGGCCGGGCGTCCCCTGAGCCCAGCCGTTCGGCGATCTTGGCCAGATCCTGCAGAGGCAGTGTCAGCCGGCGGGACTGCACGATCGCCAGTCCGACGGCCACGGCCAGTGCCGCGACCGCCAAGGCCACGATGAGCAGCAGACGTGCGCGGACGTCCTGCTCGACCTGGTCCTTGTCACGGCTCACGCGGACATAGATGCCGCTGTCGGACTGAGCGTCCTCCATCATCTGGTGGCCGGACGGCGGCGGTGTGCCGACGATGGTGGCCTTGGGGGGGTTGCCCCTTTCGTAGATCTGGATGTAACGCTCGGGATATTTCTGCTTCAGCTGTTGGGGGTCGAGCGGCGCGTCCTGGATTCTGGCGTATTCCACCTCTTCCACCAGACGCGTCGCCTCCGACCTGAGCTCCTTGGCGGCTTCGTCGACGATCAGGCGCCCGACCACGAGCCCCAGTGGGACTCCGAGCAGGAGTACCGCGATGACCGCGACGACCAGTGTGGAGGAGAGCAGGCGGCGGCGCATCGCCTACTCGCGCTCGAAGCGGAAGCCGACTCCCCGGACGGTGGTGATGTAGCGGGGCTTCGCGGCGTCGTCGCCCAGCTTGCGGCGCAGCCAGGAGATGTGCATGTCGAGTGTCTTGGTGGAGCCCCACCAGTTGGTGTCCCACACCTCGCGCATGATCTGTTCGCGGGTGACGACCTTGCCGGCGTCGCGGACGAGTACTCGCAGCAGGTCGAACTCCTTGGTCGTGAGGTGGAGCTCCTTGTCGCCCATCCAGGCGCGGCGCGAGTCGGCGTCGATGCGCACCCCCTGGACAACGGGCGTCTCGGAGGTGCCCCGCCGTAGCAGGGCCCGGACGCGGGCGAGCAGTTCGGCCAGCCGGAACGGCTTGGTGACGTAGTCGTCGGCGCCGGCGTCGAGGCCGACGACGGTGTCGACCTCGTCCACACGCGCGGTCAGGATGAGGACCGGGGTGCCGTGGCCTTCGGCGCGGATGCGCCTGGCCACTTCCAGTCCGTCCATCTCGGGCAGGCCCAGGTCGAGGACAATGAGATCGATTCCGCCCGACAGGGCCCTCTCCAGGGCCTGCGGGCCGTCGGGACTCACCTCGACCTGATAGCCCTCGCGACGCAATGCGCGCGCAAGCGGCTCGGAGATCGAGGTGTCATCCTCGGCGAGAAGTACGCAGGTCATGAAGCGATCGTAGGACCTTAGGCGATCGTTTCCCCCGCGCAGCGCACGGTTTGACTTGTCGTTGACCTATCCATTGACCTGGGCAAACTCTTATAAACGCCTATTAATACCGATGAAATTGCCCGCTTTGTGGCCTCATTCTTCCTTGCCTCGCGGCACACATTCTCATCACCCGGCGTGTCGCCCCGCGAAGATCAACGGACAAAACATTCTCTGCTACGGCCCAGCCCCGCCCCACGCCCCCCTCTCACGCCCCAAGCGGGCCTCCAAGGCGCCACTCCCCGCACCCCGTCCCGCCGCCACGCCGCCCGTGCCGCCCCTCCCGGCGACTCCGAGCCGGCGGCCGGAGGGGTCACCCGACGGCCAGGGTTCCCGGCAGGCCGATGTGCGCGTCGTCGATGTCGGTGAAGTAGACGATGCAGGGATCGTTGTCGCCCCCGATCCCGTCGCTTCCGCCGCCGCTGCCGCCGTGGAGGACACCCCTGGGGACGATCTTGCCCTGGTTGTTCACCGAGTAGACGGGCGCCCCGGAGTCACCCTTCATCGAGCACTTGCCCTCCTTGGTGCCGCGCGCGGCGTACTTCATTTTTCTCTTGCCGCCGTTGTATTCGAGCGTGATGCGGAGACCGTTGACCTTCCACCCGCACAGTTCGCCACTGAAAGCGCCACCGGTGCAGAACTTGTCTCCGTGCTGCGCCCGGCGGGGCAGCTTGCCTGCGGTCTGGCGATACTTGTCGGAGTTCTTGTTGCCCACGTAGACCCTGGACCAGGACGAGCTTCCGTCGAAGATCTTGATGAGGGAGACGTCTCCCCGGAAGTGGCCGTTGACCCGGAGGCTGCCCGTGCCGTTGTCGAACACGTCGTGCTTCACCTGACCGACGGGCTGCCCCGCGCCGCTCCAGCCGAAGTAGTTCATCGAGGTGCAGTGCCCGGCCGTCAGCATGTAGTGCATCCCGGACTCCCGCCAGGCGAACCCGGTGGTGCACCTCCGGTCCGGACCCTGATGGTTCGTGCGGATCAGCGCGCCGCCGTAGAAGGGATCCCAGTCTCCCTGCCGGTCGCCGGTGCCCTGCGGGGCGACAGGCCCGGCGGGGGCGGCGTCCTCCTCGACGGTCAGCAGTGGTCCGGGGTCGGTGATGTGGACGATGGCGACGTTCTGGACCCCGAACCGCGCTCCCAGCCCCGTACGCAAGGCGTCGGTGACGGCGGTGGCCTCCACGACGACCCGTTCGTTGCGGGGATCGACGGTGGTCGTCAGGATCTTGTCGGCGCCCGGGACCTCTGCCGGAGTGAGGTCGGCGATCTGGTCGGCGATGGCCTGGAGGCTGCTCCATGTCTCGCGCACGACCCGCGTACGCGGAATGAACTCGCGAGTCCCGGTGCCGGTGACGGTCCTGGCCTGGGTGGGATCCTTGGGCAGGGCGTAGGGGTCGGCGACGGGCTCCGCGGCGGGGGATCCGCCCTTCTGGGTTCCCGTGAGGGGAGGCGGCACCAGGGACAGGTCGTCGGTGCCCTCGTCGGGAGCCGCGCTCTCGGGCGGCACTTCGATGGGAGTGGCTGCCGCGCCCATGGCGTCGGCGCTGGTGACCGGGGCGTGGAGGGTGCCCGCCACATCGACGTACGGCTGTGCGAAGACGGCCGGGTTGGCCAGCGCCCGCGCCTCGGCCTCGCGCAGCGCGAAGGACTGCTGGAAGGTCAGGCTGGGCAGGCCGGCGAACGGATCGCCCGGCAGCAGCGGAACAGGGGCGGCAGAGCTCGCTGAGGCGGCCGGGACTGCTGGGACCGCCAGAAGCGGCGAAGCCATGGCGGCGGCCAGCAGTGCGGCACGAACGGACAACAGTCCGCGCATCGTTCTCCTTTTATCGAGACGTCGACGATCTCTTGTCGAGAAGCCGACGAGAAGTGATCACGAGCAGTCGACCACGTCCCCCACCGTCTTGAAAGTGATCTCGCACGCCAACTTGGTGCCACCTCCGACAACTAGTTGCCAGCCGACAGGGACCGAAAACGCGCCCGCCGAGAATTCGGCGGGCGCGTTTTCGAGACTGCGAAAGCTAAGCGGACGGCGGTTCTGCGTAGCGGGCCAGGTAAAGCTGCTCGCCCAGACTCTGGATCAGCGAAAGCTCGGTTTCCAGATAGTCGATGTGCACTTCCTCGTCGGCGAGGATGTCCTCGAAGAGCCGGGCCGAGGTGGCGTCGCCTTTTTCGCGCATCAGCTGTATCGCCGGCTTCAGCCGTTTGACCACCGCCAGTTCGACATCGAGGTCGGCCCGGAGCTGCTCCTCGACCGTCTGCCCGATGTGCAGCGTGCCCAGCCGCTGGTAGTTGGGCAGACCTTCGAGGAACAGGATGCGGTCGGTGAGGCGCTCGGCGTGGCGCATCTCGTCGATGGACTCGGCGCGGGTGTGCTCGGCGAGTTTGGTGTATCCCCAGTGTTCCTGCATTTTGGCGTGCAGGAAGTACTGGTTGATGGCGGTCAGCTCGGCGGTGAGCTGTTCGTTGAGCAACTCGATGATCTGTTTGTCGCCCTGCATGAACGGGCCCCTCGTGCTATGCGGTCGTCAGTTCTTCAGACCGCTTCAGCATCGCACAGATCTTGCGCACGCAAGAGGCACAGTCGCCACCGGCGCCGGTGGTGTCGCGGATCTGTCGCGCGCTCCTCGCACCGGCGGCGATGCAGTCGTGGACCTCGTTCTCGGTCACCGCACGACAAACGCAGACGTACATCCAGGAGTAGCCTCTCGCAAAGCATTAGGTTAGGCACACCTAAAGTACCTGCTTTGGTAAGGCTTGCCTATGTGCGATGCGCCACAGATCAATTACCCCTGGCCAGCCACTCCTCCAGATGGGGCGCCTCGGCGCCGATGGTGGTGGACTCGCCGTGCCCCGTGTGCACCCGGGTCTCCGGCGGCAGGGTCAGCAGTCTGTCGCGGATGGAGGCGATGATCGTGTCGAACGACGAGTAGGACCTGCCGGTGGCGCCCGGCCCGCCCTTGAACAGGGTGTCGCCGCTGAACAGCGCGCCCAGGTCGCGGGCGTACAGGCAGACCGCGCCGGGTGAGTGGCCCGGCGTGTGCACGACCTCCAGCGTGATGCCGCCGACCTCGATCTTCTCGCCGTCGCTCAACGGTTCATACGCCACCGCGTCGCCGTAGAACTGCTCCCACAGCATGTGGTCGGCCGGATGCAGCCGGATCGGCGCGTTGAGCGCGGCGGCCGCGTTGATGTGGTCGTTGTGCGCGTGGGTGCACAGAACGGCCTTGATCCGGCGCCCGCCGACCCGTTCGGCCACGGCGTGGGCGTCATGGGCGGCATCGACGACCACGACCTCGCGGGCGTCGCCGATCAGCCAGACGTTGTTGTCGACCTCCCAGGTGCCGCCGTCGAGGGAGAACGTGCCCGAGGTGATGACGCGGTCGATCACAGGACCACCACCGAACGCAGCACCTCGCCGCGGTGCATCTTGGCGAAAGCCTCCTCGACCTGGTCGAGGGCGATCTCCTCCGAGACGAACCGGTCGAGCGGCAGCCGGTTCTGCAGGAACAGGTCGATGAGCATCGGGAAGTCACGGCTCGGCAGGCAGTCGCCGTACCAGGAGGATTTGAGGGCGCCGCCGCGCCCGAACACGTCGAGCAGGGGCAGTTCCAGCCGCATGTCGGGGGTGGGGACGCCGACGAGCACGACCGTGCCCGCGAGGTCGCGCGCGTAGAACGCCTGCTTGTACGTCTCAGGCCGCCCCACCGCCTCGACCACGACGTCGGCACCGAAGCCGCCGGTGAGCGAGCGGACGGCCTCGACCGGGTCGGTGGCGGTGGAGTTGACCGTGTGGGTGGCGCCGAAGTCGCGCGCCCACTCCAGCTTGCGGTCGTCGACGTCCACGGCGATGATCTTTGCGGCGCCGGCCAGCGACGAGCCGAGGATCGCCGCGTCGCCGACGCCGCCGCAGCCGATCACGGCCACGGTGTCGCCCCTGGTGACGCCGCCGGTGTTGATCGCGGCGCCGATGCCGGCCATCACGCCGCAGCCGAGCAGCCCGGCGACGGCGGCGGGCGCCTCGGCCGAGACCTTGGTGCACTGACCGGCCGCGACCAGCGTCTTCTCGATGAAGGCGCCGATGCCGAGCGCGGGTGCCAACTCGGTGCCGTCGGCGAGGGTCATCTTCTGCTCGGCGTTGTGGGTGGCGAAGCAGTACTGGGGGCGTCCGCGCAGGCAGGCGCGGCACTGGCCGCAGACCGCCCGCCAGTTGAGGATCACGAAGTCGCCGGGCTCCAGCCCGCTGACGCCCTCGCCGACCGCCTCCACGACCCCGGCGGCCTCGTGGCCGAGCAGGAACGGGAAGTCGTCGCCGATGCCGCCCTCCCGGTAGTGCAGGTCGGTGTGGCAGACGCCGCACGCCCGCACCCCGACGACCGCCTCGCCCGGACCGGGGTCCGGCACGTGCACGGTCTCGACGGTTACCTTCTGGCCTTTACCTCGGGCGATGACGCCCTGAACTTCGTACGGCATTACTGCATCTTCCTGTCACGGTGAAGACCTCCGCAAGACATACGCCTCCACCACGCCGATGCCGCGTGCGGACGTGGCTCCGAGCGGGTGCGACCGTACCCCTGATGACCGGCGAGTCTCCCGGCGAGGGCAGCGTCGGCCGGCCGTGGGCCTGGGCAGGGTGTCCGCGCTCATGTGCCGTCGGCGTCGCCGTCCGAGGCGTCCTCGACCGCGCGGAACAGGTCGGCCCTGACGTCCTGGATCCTCGGGATGTCGCGCAGCGCGAGCTGCCCCTGCTCGCTGGCCGACTCGACGGTGAGGGTGCCGCAGCCCAGCAGGCGCTCGGCGAAGGACTGGTCGGAGCTGACCGAGTTGACCTTGGCCAGCGGGATCTCGTCGGTCGACTTGTTGAGCACGCCGCTGCTGATCGTGAAGCGGTGGGTGGTCAGCACGTAGCCGGTGTTCTTCCACTGGAGGTAGGGCACGAACGACCAGATGGTGAGCAGCAGCACGGCGATCACGGCCACGGCGATCCGGGCGTGGACGGCGTACTCCCACTCGCCGGGCACGACGAAGATCGCCACTCCGGAGCCCGCGGCGATGAGAACCAGCGCGATGCACGGCACCACCAGCTGCTTCCAGTGCGGCTGGAAGTAACGGAGGCGGCGCTCACCCTGTGTCAGGTGGTGGTCAGGGAGGCTCATGTGGGCATCGTGCCACTCTAGGACGGGCGCCGCACGTGAACCACGTCTCCGGCGCTCAGCGCGTGTTCGCCGACCACCAGCCTGCCCTCGGCGTCGATGCCCGCGGCCCGGCCCGCCAGCGTGTCGCCGCCGGGCAGCTCCACGCGTACGTCCTGCCCGATCGTGTCGCAGGAGGCCTGGTAGGCGGCGCGCAGGCCGCTGGCGTCCGCGTCGCCCCTGGCGGCGACCCAGTCGCGGTAGTGGGCCTCCACCTCGCGCAGCACGGCGCGCAGCAGCGGGTCGCGGTCGGTGCAGGCGGCCTTCTCGATGGCCAGCGAGGTCGCGCTCGCGACGGGAAGCTCCTCCGGCCGGACCGAGACGTTGAGCCCCATGCCGACGACGACGGCGTCGCCGACGCGCTCGGCGAGGATCCCGGCCAGCTTACGGTCGCCGACGAGCAGGTCGTTGGGCCACTTGAGGCGGACGTCCACCTCGCCGAGGCGGCGTACGGCCGAGGCGGCGGCGACGCCGTACAGGAGGGGGAGCCAGCCGAGGCGGGTGGCGGGCACGTCGGGGCGCAGCAGCACCGAGACCATGAGGCCGGAGCGCGGGGGCGCGCTCCACGAGCGGCCGAGGCGGCCTCTGCCCTCGGTCTGCTCCTCCGCCACCAGCACGGCGCCCTCCTCGGCGCCCGCACCGGCCGCCTGCGCGAGGTCGGCGTTGGTGGAACCGGTGCTGTCTGCGACGACCACGCCGCTCCACAGGCTGCCCGGACGGATCAGGGCGCGGCGGAGCGCGTCCTCCGACAGCGGAGGGCGTTCCAGGTCTGAGTATCTGGAGTTGGACACTCCTCCATTTTCCCCGATGGTTTCCCCGATGGCGTGGACGTCCGCTCGGGGAGCAAGATGGGGGCCATGAGCAGGATTCTCGATCCGCGCAACTGGGCGTCGTGGCGGCCCTTCGGCCTGGGGCTGCGCAAGCCGAACAACTACCTGGAGCTGTGGAAGGCGTTCCGGTCGGTCAAGGGCAGCAGGCGCTACGCCTGGCGCATCCTCAACCAGGGCACGTGCGACGGGTGCGCGCTCGGCACGCAGGGGATGCGCGACTGGACGATGGACGAGATCCACCTGTGCAACATCCGGTTGCGGCTGCTGCCGTTGAACACGATGCCTGCGCTGGATCACCACGCCCTGACCAACGTTTCCGGATTTGTCGGTAAAAAGTCGGCTGAGTTGCGGGAGCTGGGGCGGTTGCCGTACCCCATGATCCGGCGGGCCGGAGAGCCCGGCTTCACCCGCCTGTCGTGGCCGGAGGCGCTGGAGGTGGCCGCCGCCGGGCTGCGCGGCTCCCGGTTCGGGGTCTACCTGACCAGCCGGGGGATGCCCAACGAGAACTACTTCGCCGCCCAGAAGGCCGTCCGCGCGATGGGCACCAACAACATCGACAACGCCGCGCGCATCTGTCACTCCCCCTCGACGGTGGCGCTCAAGGAGACGATCGGCGCGGCGGCCACCACCTGCTCGTACACCGACTGGATCGGCTCCGATCTGATCGTCTTCATCGGCTCGAACCCGGCCAACAACCAGCCGGTGGCGATGAAGTACCTCTACCACGCCAAGAAGGCGGGCACCCGGATCGCGATGGTCAACACCTACCGCGAGCCCGGCATGGACAAGTACTGGGTGCCGTCGAACGCCGAGTCCGCGCTGTTCGGCACGAAGATCACCGATGAGTTCTTCGGCGTCAACGTCGGCGGCGACATCGGCTTCCTCAACGGCGTGCTCAAGCACCTCGTCGAGAACGACTGGATCGACCGGACCTTCGTCGCCGGGCACACGGCGGACTTCGAGGCCGCGAAGCAGGCCGTCGCCGCCCAGTCGTGGGAGTCGCTGGAGGCGCTGTCCGGCTCGACGCGCGAGGACATGCTGCGGCTGGCGCGGCTGCTGGGCGAGGCGCGCTCGGCGGTGCTCGTCTGGTCGATGGGCATCACCCAGCACAGCTACGGCGAGGACAACGTGCGGGCCATCGTGAACCTGGCGCTGGCGCGCGGGTTCGTGGGCCGCGAGAACTGCGGGCTGATGCCGATCCGGGGGCACAGCGGGGTGCAGGGCGGCGCGGAGATGGGCGCGTACGCGACGGGGCTGCCGGGCGGCCTGCCCATCACCCCGGAAACCGCCGCGAAATTCACCGACATATGGGGATTCGAGGTGCCCAGCGCGCCGGGCCTGACCGCGACCGACATGATCGACGCCGCCCACACCGGCGACCTCGACGCCCTCGTGTCCTCCGGCGGCAACTTCCTCGAAGTCCTGCCCGACCCCGCCTACTGCCGCGAGGCCCTGTCCCGGCTGCGGCTGCGGGTGCACATCGACATCGTGCTGTCGTCGCAGATGCTGGTGCCGAGCGAGGGCGACGTGCTGCTGCTGCCCGCCCAGACCCGCTACGAGATGGTCGGCGGCGTCACCGAGACCTCCACCGAGCGGCGGATCATCTTCTCCCCCGAGGTCGAGGGCCCGCGCGTCGGCGAGGCGTGGCCCGAGTGGAAGATCTTCACCGAACTGGCCGCCCGCGTGCGCCCCGACCTGGACGTGCGCTACACCGGCACCCCGGAGATCCGCGAGGACATCGAGCGCGCCGTCCCCTTCTACGCGGGCATCGCCGGGCTGCGGGCCTTCGGCGACAACGTGCAGTACGGCGGCGCCCACCTGTGCCCCGGCGGCCACTTCCCGACCGCCGACGGCCTCGGCCGCTTCTCGGCGGTCACGCTGCCGTCGCTCGACCGCCCGGACGGCTCCTTCACGGTGGCCACGCGGCGCGGCAAGCAGTTCAACAGCATGGTCCACGAGCGGCGGGACGGCTTCAACGGGGCCATGCGCGAGGCGGTGCTGATGAGCGCCTACGACGCCGACCGCCTCGGCCTGCCCGACGGCACCCCGGTCGAGCTGACCGCACTGGGCGAGCGCGCCCGCACCTACCGGGGCCGGGTGCTGCGGGCCCCGCTGATGCCGGGCAACCTGCAGATCCACTGGCCGGAGGGCAACGTGCTGCTCGACGAGTCCAGGCGCTCACCCGACGCGCGCATCCCCGACTACAACGCCCAGGTGACGGTGAAACCCCTGTGAGCAGACCGGGACCGACGACGCGGGCGCGGGTCCGCGAGCTGTCCGGCGGCACCGCACGCGACCGCCGCGACACCCTGGCCACCGAAGAGCCCCTGGAGGTCCGCGTCCAGTCGCCGGAAGGAGTGCGTACGGTGGCCATCACCATGCGCACCCCCGGCCACGACTTCGACCTGGCCGCCGGTTTCCTGCACGGCGAGGGGCTGGTCGAGCCGGGCCGGATCACCGCGATCGGCTACTGCACCGACGACGACGTCGAGCCGGAGGCCCGCTACAACGTGGTCACCGTCCGGATCGACGGGCCGCTGCCCGACCTTCCCGGGCTGGATCGGCATTTCCTCACCTCCAGCGCGTGCGGGGTGTGCGGGTCGGCGAGCCTGGCGGCGCTGCGGCACCGGTGCGCCCCCGTGGTGGCCGACGAACTGAGGATCACCCCCGAGGTCCTGTACGGCCTGCCCGGCAAGCTGCGCGCAGCCCAGGGCGTGTTCGGCAAGACGGGCGGGCTGCAGGCGGCGGGCCTGTTCACTGCGGGCGGCGAGCCGGTGGCGGCCCGCGAGGACGTCGGCCGCCACAACGCGGTCGACAAGCTCGTCGGCTGGTCGGCGCTGACCGGGCGGCTGCCGCTGGAGAGCCACCTGCTGATGGTCAGCGGCCGGGCCAGCTACGAGATCATGCAGAAGGCGCTGGCGGCGCGGGTCCCCGTGGTGTGCGCGGTGGGCGCGCCGTCCTCGCTGGCCGTGGACCTGGCCCGCGACTTCGGCATGACCCTCGTGGGCTTCCTGCGCGGCGAGCGCTGCAACGTCTACGCGGGCATGGACCGCGTCGTCACCGGCTGACGGTCCCACCCGCCGCATGGGTGGTACCGGCGCGACTTCCCGACCGGGGGAAGACGACTTTGGTCGTAGCCGCCGTGGCCTCCCGGCAGATGCCCGCGAGACCATCGGGTCCGTAGCGTCCCTGACCATGACGGTGCTGGCGCGCGTGGGAGCGCGGATTCACGAACTGGACGCCATCAGGGGCTTCGCACTCGGCGGCATTCTCGTCGCCAACATCGGCTTCTTCGCCGACCCCGGCTTCTCGGCGGGCAGCAGCGAGTTGCCGATGTCGGGCAGCGTGGTGTCCGCGCTGCTGAACACCCTGGTGCTGACCAAGTTCTATGTGATCTTCTCGTTCATGTTCGGCTACTCCTTCACCCTGCAGATGCGCTCGTGGGGGGACAAGGTCAAAGCGCGCATGCTGCGCCGCTGCCTGGGCCTGTTCACGCTGGGCGTCCTGCAGGGCTTCCTGATGTGGATCGGCGACATCCTCACCCTGTACGCCCTGCTCGGCCTGATCCTGCTCGCGGCCCGTAACATCCAGCCGCGCACGGCCGTGAAGGCGGGCTGCTGGATCATCGGCGTCTCCGCCCTGATCTGGCTCGCGCTCGGCGGCCTGCTGATGCTGACCGGATCGGCCGCCCCCGCCGAGGACGCGGCGAACGCCGAGCGGGCGCTCGCGGCGATGACCGGCACACCGCTGACGTTCCTGCAGTACCAGGTGGAGACGTACCCGACGATGGCGCCGCTGGTGTGGCTGGGCCAGGGGCCGATGGCGATGGCGCTGTTCCTGTTCGGCCTGGCGGCCGGCAAGTCGCGACTGTTCGAGGAGCGCGAGCGGTGGGCGCACCTGCTGCCCAGGATCCAGTGGCTGGGCTTCGGCATCGGCCTGCCCGCCGCGGCGCTCTACACCTGGTCCGCGACCGGCGGCGAGGGCTGGGCGCTGGTCGGCATGGCCATGAACAACCTGACGTCGCTGCCGCTGGCGGCCGCCTACGTGGTGACACTGCTGCGGGTGATCGACCGGGTGCCGAAGGTCGGCGCCGCACTCGCCCCCGCCGGGCGAGCCGCCGCCTCCAACTACATCGGCCAGTCGGTGCTGGCCTGCCTGATCTTCACCGCGTACGGCCTGGGCCTCGCGGGCGAGTTGTCGCCGGTCGCGGTGATGGGGGTGGCCGCGCTGGAGTACGCCGTACTGCTGGCGCTGAGCGCCTGGTGGATGCGCGGCCACCGGCAGGGCCCCATCGAGTGGGGCCTGCGCGCGGTCACCCTGTGTTCTGCAGCCCCGCGGCGACCCCGTTGACCGACAGCAGCAGCAGCGTCGACAGGCGCTCGGCCTCGTGCTCGGAGACCTCGCCCCTGCGCAGCGCGGTCAGCGCCCGCAGTTGCAGGTGCGACAGGGCGTCCACGTACGGGTCGCGCAACTGCACGGCCCGCGAGAGCACCCTACGGTTCTCCAGCAGCCTGCTGTGCCCGGTGACCTGGAGCACGAGCCTGCGGGTCAGGTCGTACTCGGCGAGCACCTGCTTGTAGAAGTCGTTCCTCCCGCCGAGCGCGAGGTAGCGTTCGGCGATCGAGCGGTCGGTCTTGGCCAGCGACATCTCGGCGTTGTCGAGCATGGAGTTGAACAACGGCCACTCCGCGTAGGCCGCCCGCAGTTCCTCCAGCGAGGCGACCGAGGCCAGGCCGCTGCCCAGGCCGTACCAGCCGGGGAGGTTCACCCGGGTCTGCGCCCAGGCGAACACCCACGGGATGGCCCGCAGGTCGTCCAGCGAGCGGGGGGCGCCGAGGCCGCGCCGCGCGGGCCGCGAGCCGAGCCGCAGGGAGCCGATCTCCTCCAGCGGGCTCACCAGGGCGAACCACTCGGGGAAGCCGGGCGCCTCCGTGAGCGCCCGGTAGGCCCGCTCGGAGGCGGTGGCGACCTGCTCGGCCAGCGTGCCGAACCGCGCGGCGGCGGCCGAGGTGCGCTCGGCGACCCCGTCGGAGGAGGCCAGCAGCACGGCGTTGGCCACCTGCTCCATGTGCCTGCGGGCGATGGCGAGGTGGCCGTACCTGGCGAAGATGACCTCGCCCTGCTCGGTCACCTTGAAGCGGCCGGCGACCGAGCCGGGCGCCTGGGCGAGCACGGCCCGGTTGGCGGGGCCGCCGCCTCTGCCGAGCGCGCCGCCCCTGCCGTGGAACAGGCGCAGCTTCACGTTGTTGGCGCGGGCCCACTCGGTCAGCCGCTCCTGCGTCTGGTACAGCTTCAGCGTCGCGGCGGCCGGGCCGAGTTCCTTGGCCGAGTCCGAGTAGCCGAGCATGATCTCCATGCGCCGCCCGGTGGCCGTCAGCCTGGCCCGGACCGGGTCCAGCGCGAGCATGCCGGTGAGCACGTCGGGGGCGTTGTCGAGGTCGGCGCCGGACTCGAACAGCGGCACCACGTCGAGCACGGGGGCGCGGGCGCCGAGCGCGGCGTCGGCCAGCTCGTAGACGGCGGCCACGTCCTCGGCCGAGCGGGTGAAGGAGACCACGTAGCGGCCGCAGGCGCGCACGCCGAACCGCTCCTGGATCCAGGCGATCACCCGGATCGTGGCCAGCACCTCCTCGGTGCGCGGCGACAGCTCGCCGCCCGCCCTGACCTCGGCGAGCGCGGCCGCGTGCACCTGCGAGTGCTGGCGGACCTCCAGCTCGGCCAGGTGGAAGCCGAACGTCTGCACCTGCCACACCAGGTGCTGCAGCTCGCCGTACGCCTGCCGGGGCGCGTGGCCGGACAGGGAGTCCTGCGCCAGCCTGAGGTCGGCCAGCAGTTCGTCCGGCGAGCGATAGGCGAGGTCCAGGTCGCGCTCGTTGGTGGCGGCGATGCGGGCCGCGACGTACAGCAGCCACTGCCGGTGCGGCTCCTGCGGCGAGCGGGTGGCCAGCTCGGAGACCAGGTCGGGGTGGGCGTCCTCGGCGGTGGCCAGCGCGTAGCGCAGCTCGCGCGACGGCGAGGCGAACTGGGCGCTCGCCGTGAGCGTGCGGGCGATGCGGGTGGTGGCGGTCTCCAGGGCGGTCAGCACGTGCTCGGCCTGGATGAGCACGGCCTCGCGGGTGACCTTGGCGGTCACGTTGGGGTTGCCGTCGCGGTCGCCGCCGATCCAGCTTCCGTAGCGGATGAACGGCCGGGCCAGCGGCGGGCGCAGGCCGGTGCCCTCGCCGAGGGCGGCGTCGAGCGAGCGGTAGACCTGGGGGACGACGCGGAACAGCGTCTCGTCGAAGGCGGCCATCGCGGTGCGCACCTCGTCGAGCGGGTCGAGCTTGGTGTTGCGGAGCTGGGCCGTACGCCACAGGAGGTCGATCTCCTCCGTGAGGCGCCGCAGCGACTCCTCGCGCTCCGAGGCGCCGAAGCCCGGCGTGTTGTACTCGGTGAGCCGGCGGCTGACGCGCTGGATCGCGGTGACGACCGCGCGCCTGCGCGCCTCGGTGGGGTGGGCGGTCAGCACCGGGTGGAGTTCGAGGCCCTCGACGAGTTCCTCGACCCGTGCGGCGCCGAGTTCCTCGACGGCGTGCGCCAGCGACTCCTTCAGGACCTCGCCCTCGGCGTCGCGGTCGCGCAGGGTGCGGATGCGGTAGTGCTCCTCGGCCAGGTTCGCGAGGTGGAAGTAGCACGTGAAGGCGCGGGCGATCTGCACCGCCCGCTCGATCTCCCACTCGGCCACCATCGCGGTGATCTCGTCGGCGGAGGTCTCGCCCCTGCGCGCGGCGATGACCGCCTTGCGCAGACGTTCGACATCGTCGAGCAGGTCCTTGCCGCCCTGCTCGGCGAGTACGTCGCCGAGGAGCCTGCCGAGCAGTTTCACGTTTCTGCGGAGCTCATCGGGCATCTCGATGACGGCGGCGCTGCGGCGTTCAACTGCCTGGTCAGTCATGCTCCGAAGCGTACATAGTGCCTTTCGGACGGGGCAGACCGGTCCCACCTATTGGACTAGACCACTGGTCAGGTGGGGTGGGAAACGGCGGTGAGGATTTCGGGCATGCGGTTGTGCCCGATCGCGGCCGCGACCCGCCGTCCGAGGTACTCGGCCCCCAGCCCGTACGGCACCGCCAGCACCGCCACCCACGTCAGCCCGAAGGCCACCGGCAGCACCACGGGCAGGCTGAGCCCGGCCACGGCGACGAGGGCGCCGAACGACCCGGCGAACGCCTGCCCGCCCTGCCCCGGGGCCGCGCCGGAGAAGGCGTTGAGCCGGTCGGGCACCGTGTAGGGGATGAGGACGCTGGTGACGGATCCGACGCCGAGCCCGAGCAGGAACACCCCCCACGCGCACAGCACGGAGTACCAGATCGTCTCGGGCAACCCCGTGAACAGGGCGGCGGCGACGGTGACCAGGGCCAGCAGCGGCAGTCCGAGGAGCCCGGCGGCCAGGTGCCGCCCGGCCAGGTCGGTGCGCAGCCCACGCTCGTCGCCGACGGCCATGGCGTTCATCCACAGCGAGCGGCCGTCGATGCCGAAGACGTTGCAGGACTGGACGGCGAGCATGAGCGCGCAGAACGCGGCCGGTCCCAGGACCATGACCGGCCAGACGGGGCCGTCGGACTGCCCGACGACGGAGAAGGCGATGGCGGCGGTGACGACCACGGAGGAGAACCAGCCGACCCGGAAGCGCGGGTCGCGCCGGATGTACTTGAGCTCCTTGGCGACGACGGCGGCCAGGTGCCCGTCGGGCAGGAACCGGTCGGACAACCCGCCGGAGCCGCGCACGGCGGCGCCCTGGGTGGAGGCGTCGGTGGACACCAGCGCCCGTTCGAGGGCCTTGATCCAGAGCAGGCCGAGGCCGAGCACGACGAGGGCGAGGACGGCGAGTTCGGCCAGGCCGGCCAGCCCGCCGTCGGCGATGGAGTGGGCGGCCAGGCCGGGCGGGGTCCAGCGGAGCGCCTCCGCCATGCCGCCGACGAGCGCGCCCGGGTCGCCGAGCCCGCCGTTGCCGATGAGGTTGGGGAGCTGGAAGAGCAGAACGAGCAGGATGCCGGCGACGGCCAGCAGGTCGCGGCCGCGGCGCGAGCGCAGCGCCCCGGACAGCGCGGTCGTGACCAGCCGCGAGGTGACCAGGCACAGCGCGAACTGCAGGAACACCGCGACGACGCCGATCAGCAGGCCGCCGAGGCCGCGTGCGACGCCGGCCAGGGCGCCCGCCGTGACGATCAGCGTGGCGGCCGGCCACACGCCGGTGGCGGAGGCGGTGAACATGCCGACGGCGAGGTCGCGGGTGCGCAGCGGGAACAGTGCCAGCCGGGCCGGGTCGAGGGTGTCGTCCAGGCCGAAGGCGAGCAGCGGGACGACGGCCCAGCCGACGAAGAGGCCCGCGTAGGCGAGGGTCAGCACGTCGGCGGCGGTCTCAGGGGAGGCGGCCCGCAGCAGCGCCATGGCCAGGAAGCCGAGCGCCGCCACGACGGCGGCGGCGAGCACGGTGAAGACGAACCCGGCCTTGCGCGGGAGGTCGCCGCGCAGGTTCCCCACCAGCAGCCGCAGTTTGAGCCCGGCGAACAGCCGGACGGTGCTCAGGTGCCCGCTGTGTCCGGGTCGGGCGGTGCTCACTTGTCCGCCGCCTTGGCGCCGAGCCAGTCGAGCCCGGCGCCGCCGCTGTCGCGGGGGCCGCCGACGAGGTCGAGGAAGGCCTGGTTGAGGCTGCGTCCGCCGCGCACGTCGGCCAGCGGGCCCTGGGCGACGATGTGACCTCCGCTCATCACCGACACCCAGTCGCACAGCCGCTCGACCAGGTCCATGACGTGGCTGGAGAACACCACGGTCGAGCCGGACTCCGTGTAGCGGCGCAGCACCTCGGTGAGCGTGTTGGCGCTGACCGGGTCCACGCCTTCGAACGGCTCGTCGAGAAAGAGCACGGCCGGATTGTGCAGCAGCGCGGCCGCCAGGCCGATCTTCTTGCGCATGCCGGTCGAGTAGTCGACGACGAGTTTGTCCGCCGCGTCGCCGAGGTCCATGACCCGGAGGAGTTCGTCGGCCCGCTGTTCGACGTCGGCCTTGGGCAGGCCGCGCATGCGGCCGTTGTAGACGAGCAGTTCGCGGCCGGACAGCCGCTCGAACAGGCGCAGCCCCTCGGGCAGCACGCCGATGCGGGCCTTGACCGCGACCGGGTCCCGCCAGACGTCGAGGCCGTCGATCGCCGCCGTGCCGTGGTCGGGGCGGAGCAGTCCGGTGATCATGCTGAGCGTGGTGGTCTTGCCCGCGCCGTTGGGCCCCACCAGTCCGGCGAAGCTGCCACGGGGGACGATGAGATCGACTCCCGCGACGGCCGTCTGCTGGCCGAACCGCTTGAGAAGCCCTTGTGTGCGAACCGCCTCCATCATGGATCCAGCGTAGAAGGAGGGATTAACCTCGTGCGCATGCATCCCATGAGCGCACGTGCCGCGGAATGGCCGGAAGATCCGGATATTCACACCACCGCCGGGAAGATCGCCGACCTGGAACGACGCCGTGAGGAAGCCGTTCACGCGGGGTCGGCGGCGGCGGTGGAGAAGCAGCACGCGAAGGGCAAGATGACCGCGCGGGAAAGGGTTCTCGCGCTGTTGGACGAGGGGTCGTTCGTCGAGTTCGACACCTTCGCGCGGCACCGCTCGACGATGTTCGGACTGGAGGGCAGGCGCCCGTACTCCGACGGGGTGATCACCGGGTACGGCACCGTCGACGGACGCCAAGTGTGCGTCTTCTCACAGGATGTGACGGTCTTCGGCGGCTCGCTGGGCGAGGTCTACGGCGAGAAGATCGTCAAGATCCTCGACCTCGCGGTGAAGACCGGCTGCCCGATCATCGGGATCAACGAGGGCGGCGGCGCGCGCATCCAGGAGGGTGTGGTGGCGCTGGGCCTGTACGCCGAGATCTTCCGGCGCAACGTGCACGCCTCCGGGGTGGTGCCGCAGATCTCGCTGATCATGGGGGCGGCGGCGGGCGGGCACGTCTACTCCCCCGCGCTGACCGACTTCGTGGTGATGGTGGATCAGACGTCGCAGATGTTCATCACCGGCCCCGACGTCATCAGGACGGTGACGGGCGAGGAGGTGAGCTTCGAGGAACTCGGCGGCGCGCACACGCACAACACCAAGTCGGGAGTGGCGCACCACCAGGCGGCCGACGAGGCGGACGCGCTGGAGTACGTGCGGGCGCTGCTGTCGTACCTGCCCTCCAACAACCTGGACGAGGCGCCGGGGTTCGAGCCCGCCGAGGATCTCGGGCCGGACCCGGAACTCGACGCGGTCATCCCGGATTCGGCCAACCAGCCGTACGACATGCACCGGGTGGTGGAACGGGTGCTGGACGACGGCGAGTTCCTTGAGGTGCACGCGCGGTTCGCACCGAACATCGTGGTGGGATATGGGCGAATCGACGGACGTCCGGTGGGTGTGGTGGCCAACCAGCCGATGCATTTCGCGGGATGCCTGGATATTGACGCGTCCGAAAAGGCCGCACGATTTATCCGGACATGTGATGCTTTCAATATCCCAATCTTGACTTTCGTGGATGTGCCGGGATTCCTGCCGGGGACGGATCAGGAATGGAACGGCATCATCAGGCGCGGCGCCAAGCTCCTGTACGCCTACGCGGAGGCGACCGTCCCCCTGGTCACGGTGATCACCCGCAAGGCGTACGGCGGCGCCTACGACGTCATGGGATCCAAGCACCTCGGCGCCGACATCAACCTGGCCTGGCCCACCGCGCAGATCGCGGTGATGGGGGCGCAGGGCGCGGTCAACATCCTCTACCGCCGCGAACTGGCCGCCGCAGGCGATCCCGACGCCGAGCGGGCCCGCCTGGTGACCGAGTACGAGGACACTCTGGCCAATCCGTACATCGCCGCGGAACGCGGATATGTGGACGCGGTGATCCGTCCATCGGACACTCGGGCTCAGGTGGTGAAGGCATTGCGGGCGCTCCGAAACAAGCGTGCTTCACTCCCGCCCAAGAAGCATGGGAACATCCCCTTGTGAATGTCATCCGGGGCGATGCCACCCCAGAAGAGATCGCGGCGTTGGTCGCCGTACTCAGTGTCCGTCGTGCCGCGCCCGAGCGGCACGACGCGCCGAGTGAGCGCGAAACATGGCGAAACCCCGCCAGATCCCTGCGGAGTCCTCTCTCGCCTGGGAAGTCGGCCTGGAGACTGAGCGCACTACCCTAGATGGATCCCCGGATTCGGGTGTCAACTTCGCCGGGAGTTGGGACTATCTAGAAAAGTAGGCGTATATAGTCAGCCGATCGACTAAGGCCGCGGCCTGGAGGACGACATGCCGATCCCAGACCTCAAGCCGCATCCTGTGGCAGCGAAGTACGCCGTCCTGGTGGATGTCGGTTATCTGTATGCCGCGGCAGGTGAGGTGCTGCTAGGGGCAAAGGAGCGCAAGGAATACCGGGTTGCCGCCGATGAGCTCATCCAGGGTCTCCAGAAACACGCCGAGGAACGGATTTCCGGCGAACTCTTGCGAATCTATTGGTATGACGCCGCCCGTGACCGTGTGCCCACCGTCGACCAGCGGGTCATCGCCCAGCTGCCCTGGGTGAAGGTGAGGCTCGGCAACCTCAACGCCCGTGGCCAGCAGAAGGGCGTGGACGCCCAGATCCGCAGCGATCTGGAGGCCCTGGCCAGACATCACGCGGTGACCGACACGATACTGCTGGCGGGCGATGAGGACATGGTGCCCGCAGTGGAGGCCGCCCAGGCATACGGCGTGCGGATCCACCTGTGGGGCGTCGAGCCGCCCTACGGCACCAACCAGGCCGAGCGGCTGGTGTGGGAGTCCGACACCGTCGAGGTGATCTCCGCCGACTTCCTGCGCCCCTACTTCAGCCGGGCGCCGCAACCGGTACCGGTCGCCGCGCCGCCGAGCGCGGCGCCGTCGCCCGCGCAGGTCTTCGCCGGGCGCACGGCCACGCCGAAGCCGCCGGTCAAGGCGGGCCAGGTGGCCAAGCTCGGGCCGAGCCGTCCGCGCGTCGAGGACGTCGGCGAGCACGTGGCGCAGAAGTGGATACTCACCCGGGGCCGCGACAACATCCGCGATCTGCTGCCGGGTCCGATACTGCCGACGGTCATCGACACCGAACTCCTCATCGAGGCCGAGAAGGAGCTGGGCCACTCCCTGCGGCCCTACCCCGAGGCCAGGGTGTGGCTGCGCGACGGGTTCTGGGCGCGGGTCTACCGGGAGTTCGACCTGGGGGTGGGGGTCTCCTCCAAGTAGGGACGGCCCGCCAGCAGCGTGTCGGCCACCGCCGTACGCGCGTAGAGCACGTAGCGGCCGGTGCGGTGGGCCGTGCACAGCCCGGCCCGGCGCAGCGCGGTCAGGTGCTGGCTGGCGCCCGGCTCCGACAGGCCGGTCCGCACGGCCAGTTCGCGGGTCGAGGCGGGCTGGTCGAGTTCGGCCAGCAGCCGGGCGCGGGTGGTGCCGAGCACGGCGGCCAGCGCGCCCGGCGGGTCGGCGGGCCGCCGTTCCCACAGCGTCGCGATGCCGCGCGGCGGGTAGCGCAGCGTCGGCTGGCAGGGCGCCGCGGTGATCGAGAAGATCCTCGGCCAGGTGAACACCGACGGCACCAGCAGCAGACCGCGCCCGTCGAGGGAGCGCACGCCCCGGCAGTGGCGGTGGGCCAGGCGCAGCCGCTCGTCCGCCCAGGTGATGCCGTCGTCGAGGTCGGCGAGCACGGCGCGCACCCCGCCCTGCGACAGCAGCCGCGCGCGGTAGAGCAGGTCGCCTTCGAGCAGCGTGCGCACCTGCGGCCAGACCGGCTCGACGGCCGCCTGCCAGTAGGCCCTGATCTCGTCGGCGAGGCGGGCCAGCCCGGCGGCCGGGTCGGCGTACAGTGCGGCGACGCGGCGGGTGCGGGGACCGTCCGTCCAGGCGTCGAGTTCCTCACGGACGGTGTCCTCGCCGGCGAGCAGCCCGTCGAGTTCGCGGTCGAGGCCGGGCAGCGTGGTCGCGGGCGGCGGGCTGACGAAGCCGACGAGGGTGCGGGTCGGCACCGGCACGAGGTCCGACAGCAGCCGCCAGTCCACGCCGGACAGGCGCCGCCTGGCCTGCTCGGCCCACGGACGGTTGAGCCCGGACGGCTCCTTGAGCACGCGCACGCTGGCCACGACCTCCCACAGCGGGGAGAGGGCGAAGCGGGTCCTGGCCACATCCTCGGCGGTGAAGGTCAGCTCCAGGCTCATCCGATTCGCTGCTCACTTAATCGATCGCGACATCAGGGTCATTTGACCACAGTGGCCGCATGTTGCGTGAACGAGCTTTCCGGAACCTCTACCTGAGCGCTGCGGTCGGCGGCTTCGGCACGCAGGTCGGCCATGTGGCCTTGCCACTGCTGGCGGTGACCGGGCTGGCCGCGGGGCCCGCCGAGGTGGGGCTGCTCAGCGCGCTGGGCACGATCTCGGTGCTGCTCGTGGGCCTTCCGGCGGGTGCGTGGATCGACCGGCGGCGCAAACGCCCGCTGATGATCGCCGCCGACCTGGCCCGTGCGGCGCTGCTGGCCTGGGTGCCGGTGGCGGCCTGGCTCGGCGTGCTGACGATGGGGCAGTTGTACGCGGTGGCCGTGCTCGCCGGAGTGTGCGCGCTCGTCTTCGACGTCTCGGCGCAGAGCTTCCTGCCCGCGCTGGTCGGCAGGGACCGGCTGGTACGGGCCAACTCGCTGCTGCTGGGGACCGGCGCCGTGATGGACATCTCGGGCAGGAGCTTCGCCGGGGTGCTCGTCGGGCTCGCGGGAGCGCCGGCGGGGGTCCTGCTCCACGCGCTCACCTCCCTGTGGTCGGCGGCCTTCCTCCGGTCCGTACGCTCCCACGAACCCCCGCCCGCCTCGGCGGAGCGCCCCGCGCTGGCCGTCCAGGCCGCCGAAGGCGTCCGGTTCGTCCTCTCCCACCCGACGCTGCGCCCCATCGTCGTCCAGGGTGCGATGACGAACCTGGCCTTTCCCCTGTTCACGGCGCTGCTGCCGCTGCTGGTCGTCTCCCAGCTCGGCTATCCGGCCTGGGTGCTGGGGGTCTATCTCGCGGTCGGCGGGGCGGGCGCGCTGGCGGGCTCGGCCGGCGCGCACGCGGTGGGCCGTCGCTTCGGCAGGGGCCGGGCGGTGTGGGTGGTCAGCCTGATCACCATGCCGGCCTCCGTGCTGGTGCCGCTGATCGGGCCCGGCCCGTGGATCTGGGTGTCCGCGCTGGCCTGGTTCGTGTTCACCTACCGGAGCGGGCTGAACAACGTGTTGCTCATCAGCTTCCGCCAGCAGGTCACACCGGACGAGATGCTCGGGCGGATGAACGCCACCATGCGCCTGATCCTCATGGGCGCCGTGGGCGTCGGCGGGCTGCTGGCCGCCTTCGTGGGCGAGGTGTGGGGCATGCGGGCCGCGCTGTGGACGGGCGCGGTGTTCGGTGCGCTGAGCTGGATGCCGATCTACTTCTCCCCGCTTCGCGCCGAGAGGTAGCTCACCAGCCGATCTCGTCGCAGCCCTTGTGGTCGGCGGGCTCGACCTGGAGGGTGGCGTGGGCGACGCCGTGGCGCGAGCGCAGCACCTCGCGGGCCTGGTCGAGCACGGAGTGGCTGTCGCGCTGGTCGGCGACCAGGTGGGCGGTGGCCACGTGCATGCCGGAGGTGAGCGTCCACAGGTGCAGGTCGTGCACGTCCCTGACGCCCTTGATGGCGGCCAGGTCGCCCGCGACCTCCTCGGCGCTGAGCCCTTCCGGCACGTGCTGGCCGAGCACGGCGAAGACCTGCTTGCCGAGGCCGACCGCGCGGAAGGCCACGAAGGCGCCGATGGCGAGGGCCACGGCGGTGTCCCAGACGGGCTGCCCGGTGCTCGCGACCAGCCAGCCGGCCACGATGACGCCGACGGAGCCCGCCGTGTCGGCCATGACCTCCAGGTAGGCGCCCTTGACGTTGAGGCTCTCCGAGGCGCCGGCGCGCAGCAGCATGAGCGCGATGAGGTTGACGACCAGGCCGAGCGCACCGACGACGATCATGGGGCCGGTGGAGATCTCCGCCTTCTCGCCGATGCGGCCGATGGCCTCGACCACGACGTACACGGCGACGCCGAGCATCAGGACGACGGCGAGCAGGGAGGCGAAGACCTCCGCCCGGTAGGAGCCGTAGCTGCGCCTGCCGGTCGTGTCCGGTCGCGCGGCGATGCGCGTGGCCACCAGGGCGGCGCCGAGAGTCACGACGTCGGCGGCCATGTGCCCGGCGTCCGACAGCAGCGACAACGAGCCGCTGGTGAGGCCGAAGATCAGTTCGACCACGAAGAAGACGCCGATCAGGCCGAACGACACCATCAGCCGCCAGCGGTGCTTGGCCCCGGCGTGGCCGTGCCCGTGTCCGGCGCCCATCAGCGCTCCACCTCGCCGCGTTCGGGGTGGATGGCCTGGGTGTGGCCGGTGTGGGCGACGGCCAGGTCGAGCAGCATGCGCACGTGGGCGTCCTCCAGCCGGTAGTAGGCCATGCGGCCCGCGCGGCGGACCGCGACCACGCGGTGGGCGCGCAGGAGCCGGAGGGCGTGCGAGACGGCAGACTCGCTCTGGCCCGTCACGGCGGCCAGGTCGCACACGCACAGTTCGCCGTCCAGAAGCGCGAGCAGCAGCCGCAGCCGGTTGGGGTCGCCCAGCAGGCCGAAGACGTCGGCCGTGTCGGCGAGGTCCTCCTGACCTGGCATTCTGGAGCGAACGGACTCCACCCGGTCGGCGTCGACCACCCTGACGGTACAGCCGTCGATCTGCACTTCTGAATAACTGTTCATATGACAAGGCTAGCTGAAGGCGCCGCAGGGCTGTCAACGAGCAGGTCCGATTTCCGCCAGTGACCCCCTCCGGCCACGGCATATCGTCGAAGACATGGCACCTGTCACGCTTGATTTCGACTCCTGCTACCGAGCGGTCTCCTCCAGAGACGCCCGGTTCGACGGACGGTTCTACACCGCCGTCAAGACCACGCGTGTCTACTGCCGTCCCATCTGCCCCGCCCGCACCCCCGCCGCCCGCAACGTGCGCTTCTACCAGCACGCCGCCTCGGCGGAGGCCGCCGGGTTCCGGCCGTGCAAGCGCTGCCGCCCCGAGCTGTCGCCCGGCGACCCCGGCTGGGACGTGCGCGGCGACCTCATCGGCCGGGCCCTGCGGCTCATCGACGACGGCTCCGCCGACGACAGCGGCGTCTCCGGCCTGGCCAGGCGGCTGCACATCACCGAACGGCACCTGCACCGGCTGTTCGCCACCGAACTCGGCGTCGGCCCGCTCGCCGTCGCCAAGACCCGGCGGCTGCTGCTCGCCAAGCAGCTCCTCACCGAGACCTCGCTGAGCGTCACCGACGTCGCGTTCGCGGCCGGGTTCGGCAGCGTGCGCCAGTTCAACGCCACCATGCGCGAGGCGTACGGCTTCACCCCCAGCGAGCTGCGGGCCACCGCCAGAGGCACCGCACCGGTCGAAGGGCTGCGGCTGCGGCTGCACCGGCGCGAGCCCTACGACGTGGCGGGCATGTTCGCCTTCCTCGCCGCGCGTGCCGTCCCAGGGCTGGAGAACGTCGACGGCCACTCCTACACCCGCCTGGTCCCCGGCGGCACGGTCACGCTCACGCCGCAAGACGGGCATTTCTCCCTCGACGTCAGCCTGGAGGACACCCGGCACCTGGCCCGCGTCGTCGCCCGCTGCCGCCGCCTGCTCGACCTCGACGCCGACCCGGAGGCCATCTCGTCGGTGCTCGGGGCGACCTCGCTCGCGCCGCTCGTCGCCGCCCGCCCGGGACTGCGCGTACCCGGCGCCTTCGACGGGTTCGAGCTGGCCGTGCGCGCGGTCGTCGGGCAGCAGATCTCGGTGGCGGGGGCCCGTACGCTGCTCGGGCGCATCGTCGAACGCCACGGGCCGCTCTTCCCCACCGCCGCCGCGCTCGCCGAGGCCGACCTCACCGGCCTCGGGCTCACCAACCGGCGCGTCACGACCCTCAAGGAACTGGCCGCCCGCGTGGCCGACGGCCGCCTCGACCTCGACGGCGGGTTCGAACCCGGCCAGGCGACCGCCGAACTCGTCACGATCCCGGGCATCGGCCCGTGGACCGCCGCCTACATCGGGTTGCGCGCCCTGCGCGACCCGGACGCCTGGCCCGTCGGCGACCTCGTGCTCGACAAGCGCATGGCCGCCCTCGGCATACCTCACGACCACATCGAGCGGTGGCGGCCCTGGCGGGCCTACGCCGCCCTACACCTCTGGAGTTCGTCATGATCCACGCCCAGGTGATGCAGACGCCGACCGGGCCGCTGTCCCTGCTCGTCCGCGACGGAGTGCTGGTCGCGGCCGGGTTCACCGCCGACCCCCAGGAGATGTTCGTACGGTTGCCGCACGAGGCCCGGGCCGAGGGCCTGACCGTCGTCGACGACCTCGGCGAGGTCACCCGCGCCACCCGCGCCTACTTCGACGGCGACCTCACCGCCATCGACGCGCTGCCCGTCGAGCAGCCGGGCACCGACAAGCGCAGGCACCTGCACAAGACGCTGCGCGAGGTGCGGGCGGGCACCACCGTGTCGTACGCGGAGCTGGCCGAGCGGGCCGGACTGCCGAGGACCGCGGCGCGGGCGGCGGGCTCGGCCTGCGCGCAGAACCTCATCGCCCCGTTCGTCCCCTGCCACCGGGTGCTGCCCCAGGGCGGCGGGTTCGGCGGCTACTACTACGGGCCCGAGGTGAAGGAGTGGCTGCTCGGGCACGAGACCAAGCACGGCAGGGCGTAGCCCTCACGGCCTGACGGTGCTCTGCACCTCCCCCACCGGCACGTCGCGGCCGGCGCCGACCCGGATCGGCGCGTAGGCGAAGGACACCGCGTCGGAGGCGACCGTCCACACCGTGGTCACCGTCATGACGTACACCTTGCGCGCCTGGTCGGCGGCGGCCCGCCGGTAGCGCACACCGCAGGTGAACTCGGCGCCGCGCGCGTACGGCCGCCCGGCGGCGCCGCACTCCTCGCGCACCTCGGCCCGCGCGGCGGTCGTGCCCGGGTCGATCTCCAGGTTCTGCCTGGTGGCCGTGACCGTGGCCGACATGACGCCGGGGATCGCCGCGGTCACCGAGCGCGTGGCCCGGCCGGGATCCTCCAGCCACACCCACGTGGGCAGGTTGACGTAGCTCTTGGCGTCGGGGTTCAGGCGGATCCTCGGCTCGGGGACGGTCAGCGCGGCACGGGCGATCTCGGCGAGTTCGGCGCGGGTGATCCCCGACGGCGGGGTGGTGCCCGGCGGCACCCAGACGAAGGTGTCCAGCCCGCCCCAGCAGGCCCGGCCCCTCGCGTCGGCCTCGTTGTAGGCGGGGGTCCACCAGCGGCCGGGCTTGCCGATCTTGTCCTTGAACTGCTTGAGGAAGCGCTCGAAGTCCTCCGCGCTGCCCCGGGGATTCATCTGGAACCACCTGGCGCGCACGTCCTCCTGCGTCTTCAGCATCTCGTCCGCGCCGAGGCCCGGCTCGTACCAGCAGGGGCGTTTGAGCTGGTAGCCGTCGTTCTTGCCGCCCTTGACGCCGTCACCGGAGATGACGATCTTGGAGTGGGCGAGCCGGACGCCGACCGTGTCGCCGTGCTGGAAGCCTTCGCGGTTCACCGGCCCACCCGGATCGAGGAGGAGCGCACCGACGGTCACCAGGGACAGCACTCGATTCACCGGTCACACCCTTCCTTGGAGTAGCGGAAGTCCTTGATCCGCCACACCCCGTCGTCTCCCTTGTGCATGATCGCCGCCTGGAGGTAGGCCCGGCGCGTCCAGTCGGGCTGCCGGGCGGCCGGTTCGCGCGTCCGCCGGGAGACCAGGCGCAGCCCGGTCTCGTCCACACATGCGTTGACCTGCGCGCCGTCGCCCATGACGGCGCTGACGGCCAGTGAGTGGAGCAGTGCGGTGCCGGTGACCGCGTGGTCGTCGAAGCCGCGCACCCACGCCTGCGCGTCGGCGGCGGCCGGGCCCTCCACGCGGCCGAGGTAGTCGTCCCCGCCGCCGAGCACCGCTTTCCACGCCTCCGCGTAGTAGCCGGTGTACGTCCGCAGCATCGGGTCCGGCGCCGCCGGCCACTCCACCCGCACGGACACCCCCGACCCGACCGGCGTGCTCTCCACGGTCGGCGCCGCGACGGGCGAGACGCCCTGCGCGGACACCCGTCCCGGCGTGTACACGCGCTGCGGCTCGGCCGCGCAGCCCGCCAGCAACACCAGCGAGGCGGCGAGCACGCGAGCGCCCGTCATGCGCTCGCCTTCCGGACCAGGTGGATACGCCAGGTCGGCAGCAGTTCGTCGACCAGTGCCTCGGTCTCCGGAGCCATGCCGCCGCCGTACGGGTGCGAGGTCGAGCGGCGGGCCAGCCCGTCCACCACGGCCCGCAGCCTCGGCTGATCGCCGGTGGCGTGCATGGCACGCAGCAGGTCGCGCCACAGCCCCTCATCGTCGGCGGCCAGCAGCAGCGCCGCCCGCACCGCCGCCACGGCGCCGTCCGGGTCGCCCTCGGCGAGCCTCAGCTCGCACAGCCGGTGGGCGGCGTCGGCGACCTCCGCCGCCACGTCGTACTCCGTGTCGTCCGAGGCCAGCCACGCGTACCTGCCGCGCGGCCGGCCGCTCAGCAGCGGGCCCCTGACCAGCGAGAGCGCCCGTTCCAGCAGGTCCGTCTCGGCGTCGCCGCCCTGGTGGGAGCGGCGGACGAGCTCGCGGAACAGCGCCCAGTCGCTGCGCACGCCGGGCCCGAGCCGCAGCCGCCCGGACGCGTCGGCGAACAGGTGCTCCTCGCCGAGCCAGTCGGCCACCCTGGAGATGGTCACGTCCCTCACCACCGTCTGTACGCCACGCGGCCACAGCACCCCGCCGAGCACCGCCGGATGCACCCCGCCCGGGTGGGCGGCCAGGTAGACCAGCAACTCGGTGGCGATCTCCATCCGCCCCTCCTCCAGCGGGGGCGGGCCGGCGATCTCGATCGGGCCGAGCATCCTGACCTCGACCGACGGGGGCCGCAGGTTCACCAGCGGCTCCGGGTCCGGTACGGCCTCGCCCTCGTTCTCGCGAAGCCGGGCCGTATGGAACAGCTCGACCAGCGCCTCGTAGTGGCGGCGCGGCAGCAGTTGCGCGGTGACGTCGAAGCCCAGCTCGGGCAGCAGCGCCCGGCCACTGCCCGTCACCTCGACCGTCCAGGTCGCGTGCGGGACCTCGCCCGCCACCACGAACCCGACCCCGCCCATGCGGGCCATCACCGTCATCCGCTGCGACTCCTCCAGCGTGGGCGCGACGGCCGACAGCAGGTACGCGGCCTGGTTGTCAGCCCGGCCGGTGATCACCTCGTCCGGTGTGGCGGCCGCCCGTTCCAGCTCGGGCAGCGCCTCCGCGATGCTCCCGACGACCTGGACCCGTTCGGGGGCGATGGCGGTCAGGTCCTCGCCGAAGCCGACGAGCAGCACCCGCATCCGGTCCGACCAGCGGTTGGTGGCCAGCTCCACGGCCAGCGCGCCGAGCGCCGCCGTGGTGTTCGGGCCGCTGATGTTGATCACGCCCTGGGCGGCCTCCAGGTCGATCAGCACCCGGCCCACCTCGTCGGTGCCGAGGGAGACCAGGCCCGGGTACGGCGCGGCCCCCTTCGGGTCCTCCAGCAGCCGCCCCTCGTGGGCGTGCAGCCGCCACACCCGGCCGCCGTCCTGGGCCGACCACGGGGCGGGCGGGTTGTCGTCCGGCGGGTGCACCCACAGGTCCAGCAGCAGCGTGGACAGGTGGGCGGCGAGCACCACGGGCGGTTTGCGGTGCTCCTTGGCGAGTTCGGCGCTGAGCAGGCGCAGGCCGGAGTCCAGGATGCGGGCACCCGGCGCGTCGGCGCCGAACCGCAGCGCCACCTCGGCGTGGGCGGCGTCGCCCTGGGGGCGCGGCAGGCGGCGGCCGAACGGGCGGCGCCACAGTTGCTCTCGCCTGCGGCGGCCGAGGACGACGAGCAGTCCTGCGGCGGCCAGCGAGGAGGCGGCCAGGTAGTCGACCAGGTCGAGGCCGCCGGACTGCTCGGGCTCGGCCGGGAGCGCGGCGACCCCCTCCGCCCTCGGTTCCGGGGTCTCTGCGGGGATGAGCTGGGGTTTGACGGTCTCCGGATTGACCCGGCCGGGGGTGACCGCTTCTGGGCTGGTCGGTTCGGGGTTGCGGTGCTTGGCGACGGGCCCCGAGCCACGCTCCCCCTGCGGTGCCCCAGGGGTCGCGGGAGTCACAGGGGTCGAGGGGCGGACCTTCGCCGTGGCTTTCGCCGGATCCGCAGGCGAGGTCGGCGGTTTCGCTTCCGCAGGACCTGTTGGGGTTTTCGCTGACTTCGACGGGCTTTCCGACTGTTTCGCCGGGCGGTCGGGCTCCGGGGTGACGCGGCGCAGCGGGTCGGCCCTGCCGGGGTGCTCGCGCAACGTCTGGGTGCGGGCCTGGTCGCCGGGAACCACGTGGACGTTCTTCGCGTCGTCCGGCATGTCCAGCACCCAGCCCGGCCTGATCAGGTCGGCCATCCGCAACCGGGAACCGTCCGGCTGCTCCTTGTGCTTGTTGAGCCGGTAGATCTCCGGGTAGCGGCGGCCGTCGCCGAGGCACTTCTCCGCGATCTCCCACAGGCTCTCGTGGTGGCGGCCGTGCGGCGGCTGCACGACGTAGACCTTCTTCGCGCGCTGCGCCTCCTGCTCCACGACCGGCGCCGCGAACGCCACCGCCGTCATCGGCGGGGAGGCCACCGGCGGAGCGCCCAGCCTGGCCACGGGCACCACCACCGCCGAGGTGGCGAACAGCAGCAGCACCGCCGAGACCAGCCGGTTGGCCAGCGCCTGGGTGCCGCCGGACAACGGCACCCGGGCGGGCATGCCGACTCTCCGTACCCCCGCGTAGACCTCCACCACCACGCACGTGAGCAGTTGCAGCCACGCCAGCCAGACCAGCAGGACCAGCAGCGCGACCACGGTGCTCGGCCCGACCTGGCCGGTGAGCAGGTCGAGGTCGAGCAGCTCCGGCCCGATCGGCGGCCCGGCCAGGGTCAGCAGGAGGTACGGCACCCCGCCGACGAGCGCCACCAGCACCACGAGCGCGCCCAGCCCCGCCAGCATCTCGCCGGGGGTGCGCCTGCCGGAGATCCGTGTCGGCATCCCCGCTCCCTTCCGCCTGTTCCCGCTCATCTGGCCTCAGGGGCGGCGGTGGCCACCCCCTCCATCTGCGAGCCGGAGAAGCCGAGCGCGCCGAGGAAGAAGGCCGTCCACCGCACCCGCACGCTCACGCTCACCTCGGTGCCGCGCACCGAGCACTCGCCCCTGCTGATCTCGTCGCCGTCGTGGGCCGCCACGACCTCCTCCGCGCGGGCGCACACCTCGCGCTCGCCGAGCAGCCGGGCCCGCCCGGTGGCGCGCAGGTGCTCGACGTCGATCCGGTCGGCGCCCGCCCTCGCGGCCTGTTCCGCCACGTCGGCGGCGCGCAACCGGGCGTTGATGGCCGCGCCGCCGTCCACCAGCAGTCCCGCCAGCAGGAACACGACGACGGAGAACAGCACGGTGAACACCGACATCGAGCCGCGCTCCCCGCTCACTCGACCCTCCTGAACTGCTCCAGCGGGACGACGGCCGTCCCCGTCAGCCGTCTGGTCGCGTCGAACCCGAGGAAGCCCAGGTCCAGTTCGCAGGCGACCTCGGCGCGGACCTGCCCGCCCTCCGTCCACCGGGATCCGGACAGCGACACCCGGTGTGAGCGGCACTCGGCGCCGAGCGCGCCGTCCGAGGTGGCCTTCGCCGCCTTCTCCGCCTGGCCGAGCGTGCGCTGGACGGAGGCCGCGCGGGCGGCGTCGCGGGCGGCGCCGTTCACCTCGCCCTGCCCCTCGACCAGGCGCCCGGCCCCGACCAGGAACATCACGAACAGCAGGAAGACCGGCGCGAGCATGACGGTCTCCACCGCCATCGAGCCGCCGTCACCCCTCATCGCAGTCCTCCCCGCCGTCGTCGGGGCGGAAGCACTCGACCGGGCCGCCCGACGTCGCGCTCACGCTGAAGGCCAGGTCGGGCAACAGCGGAATCACCTGTACGGCACGGCCGCTCACGGTGACCCACCGCTCGTCCGGCTCCTTGGCCGACGTGGTGGCCGTGGCGCCGCTCAGCAGCCGGGGGCCGATCGCCCTGACCACGTCCGCCGCCTTGGAGCGGGCCTGCTCCTCCCAGCCGTCCCCGACCGGCGCCGAACGGGCCACCCTGGCGCCCTCGCGGGCCGCCGCCTCGGCCACCTGCCGGCCGTGGAACCACAGCGCGACCTGCACCACGAGCAGCGCGACCGCGAGCACCACCGGCATGAGCAGCGCCAACTCCACCACGGTGACGCCACGGTCATTTCTTGCCGCCACCACCACCGCCGAAGGTGCTCTCGATCTCACCCTGTTTCTGCTCGACCAGGTTCTTGATCAGAGCAGCCAGGCCGAACGCGACCCCGGCGATGATCGCGGTGATGATCACCCACTCGACGGCGGAGGCGCCGCGCGAGGGTGCGGTGCGGGCGCGATGGACGCGCACGCCGAGATATGCCGTCAGGTAGACGATCCACGGATGGTTCAGCATCAGGCCCCCAACATCTTCATGGCCGCTGGAAAACTGAGGAAGATCACAAAGCCCGCGCAGAGCAGCAACTGGGCGACCAGCATCGACTGCGAGCGTTCACCGGCCCGGCCCTCGATCTCGGCCAGCTCGCGGCGGCGCAGCGTGGCGGCGCGGGCCGTCAGCGACGCGCGCACCTTGGCGCCGTCGTCGGCGACCAGGCCGAGCGCGGCCGACAGGTCGCGCAGTTCGTCGACGTTGATCTCCTCGCCGAGCTGGCCGAGCGCCTGCCACGGGGTGATGCCGACGATGCGCGCGCCGGACAGCGCCTCGCGGATGCGCGCCATGGCCCAGTTGGGCTGCTCGCCGCTGACCGACACCGCCATGAGCAGCGCCTCCGGAACGCCCCTGCCGCCCGCCAGGTTCATCGAGACCAGGTCGAGGAAGGCGCCGACCACGTGGCGGAAGTCGCGCCGCCTGGCCGCCGCGTCCCGCTTGACCTGCAGATCGGGCAGGAAGAAGAACACCGCGGCCGTCGCCGCCGCCGCCCAGAACGGGATCGTCGGCGAGGTGCCCCACTCCATCAGCGCGAGCCAGCCGTACATCAGCGGGAAGGCCAGCAGCCCCGAGGCCGCCAGCAGCACCTTCGTCGCCAGGAACCCCTCGAACGAGCGGCCGACCAGCGCCAGGTCGGCCCGGGTCGAGCGGACCTCCCAGCCGCGCGCCTCGAACACGCGGGCCAGCCGGTGGCCGAGCGCCCGCCGGACGGCGCTGACCTCCTCGTCCGGCAGCACCAGTCGCAGCTTCGGGGTGTCGGTGCCCTCGCGGACCGCGTCCAGCGCGAGCAGCCGCGCCACCAGACCGGGACGGGCCGGGAACAGCGCCCGCAGCAGCAGGAACAGCCCCAGTCCCACGACCGCGCCCGCCAGGATCGGTTCAAGCATGCTCGCCCACCCCCGTCCGCTTGACTAGCAGCCGGGTGGGCTTGTCGAACCTGGCCAGCCGCCGCATCCAGGCGAACCCGGCGCCGAACAGCCCCGCCACCACGACGAGGACGGCCTGGCCGAGCCACGAGCCGTACTCTTCGACGTACGAGGGGTTGAACACCACGAGCAGCCCGGCGAAGACGAGCGCGGTGATCACGACGATCTGCACGCTGCGCCGTGTCGAGCGGCGCTCCGCCTCCACCCGCCTGCGCATGTCCAGTTCCTCGCGCGCCGACACCGCGAGTGCGCCCAGCACGTCGCGGAGGCCAGGACCTCTCAGACGGGCGTTGAGTATGAGGGCGGCGATCACCAGGTCGGCCGACGGGTCGTCGAGTTCGTCGGCGAACAGGCGCAGCGCGTCGGGCAGCGCCATGCGCGTGTGCAGCCGGTCGACCATGGCGCGCAGGTGGGGTCTGAGCATGGGGGCCGCGGCCCTGATGGAGATCGGGATGGCCTGCTCCAGCCCGGCCGCGCCGGCGATCGTGTCGCGCAGCGACTCGGTCCAGGCGGCCAGGCCCTCCAGGCGGCGCATCGCCGCCCGTTCCTCGGCCGCGCCGCCCGACAGGCCGCGCCAGGCGAAGACCAGCAACACGGTGCCGACCGCCACGACCGGCCAGCCGGTCACGACCAGGACCAGCGTCGCGCTCACCGCCGCGACGGCGGTGCGGGTGGTCAGCATCCTGACCAGTTCGCGTTTCGGACGGCTCGGGCGGGGGCGCAGGCCGTACACGGCGAGGAAGAGCAGGAACAGGCCGCCGCCGACTGCGGCGCCCGCGAGCAGCGCGAACGGGTCGAGGTAGGTCGTCACCACACCCCCAGGTCCGCCTGGACGGGAGCGTGCGGTACGGCGAGGCCGCCGGGGCCCGGCGCGAAGATCTCGCTCGACAGCACCCGGCCGTCGCAGCCGTTGACCTCGCGCACGCTGGAGACGTATCTGCGCAGGCTGCCGCCCTGCTCGTAGTCGTTGTGCTTCTCGACGAAGACGACGAAGTCGATGGCTCCGGCGATCAGCATGTGCGTGGCGTCGATGGGCAGGCGTTCGCTCGCCTGGAGGGCGTAGGTGGCGATGCGGTTGAAGACCTCCATGCTGGAGTTGGCGTGGATGGTCGACAGGGAGCCGTCGTTGCCCTGGGTCATCGCGTTGAGCATGGTGACGATCTCGTCTCCCAGGACCTCGCCGACGATGACCCGGCTGGGGTTCATGCGCAGGCTGCGGCGGACCAGTTCGGCCATGGTGATCTCGCCCTGGCCCTCGGAGTTGGGCAGGCGCTGCTCGAAGGCGACGACGTTCGGATGGAGGTCGGGGAACTGGTCGAGGCCGAGTTCGAGGGCGCGCTCGACCGTGATGAGGCGTTCGGTCGTCGGGATCTCGTTGGCGAGGGCGCGTAGCAGGGTGGTCTTCCCGGCGTTGGTGGAACCGGCGATCATGATGTTCTTGCGTGCGGTGACGGCGGCCTGCAAAAACCTCGCGATGTCCGGACTTAATGTGCCGTTGCCTACCAAGTCCGACAAGAAGACCTTGCCGAGGCGGGCGCGGCGGATCGACACCGCCGGGCGGACCGTCACGTCCATGACCGCGCTCAGCCGTGAGCCGTCCGGGAGGCGCAGGTCGAGCTGCGGGTTCGCGGTGTCGAACGGACGGCTCGACAGGCCCGAGTAGGCGGCCAGGATCTGGATCAGCTCGACGAGTTCGTCGTCGGACTCGGCCACGGGCTCGTGCATGATCTCGCGGCCGTCGGCGTACGAGACGAAGACGCGGTCGTGGCCGTTGATGTCGATGTTCTCGACCTCGGTGTCGTCGAGCAGCGGCTGCAGGCGGCCGACGCCGAACAGGGCCGCGTGGATGCCCGCCGCCAGGGCCTCCTCTTCCTCCACCGTCGGCGGGGTACGGCCGGAGCCGATCTCATTGCGGGCGTGCTCCTCCAGGACCTGCGAGATCAGCGCTCTGGCGAACTGGCGCTCGTCCTCGCCGGTCATGGCGGGCAGGCCGTTGGCCTGATCGAGGCGGCGCTGGTGGGCCAGGCGGTCGCCGACGTCCTGGCGGAAGCGCTTGACCAGCGTGTGATCGATCACCGGCGACTCCTTCGCCGGACTCGACCGGGATTCGCCACGTGGGCCTCCCTGCCGGATCGCGGACCGTCGTGGTACGTCATGTGCGCCTCCCTGCCAGGTCGCGGGCCGCCGAGGCACCTCACGTCAGCCTCCGCACCAGGTCGCGGGCTGTCGAGGTTCGTCACGTGATCCTCCGCACCAGGTCGCGGGCCGTACGGATGAGGAGGGTGCGGTCGAGGCGGCCGCCCCAGCTGCCGCGCAGGAGCTCGGCGCCCTTGGGGTCGTGGGCCAGGCCGTGGACGAAGCGCACGCTCGGGCCGACGATGCGCCGCACCTCGTCGATCTGCCCTCGGTAGCTGCGCGGGTCGGCGATCACGACGACGCCGTCCGCCTTACTGACGGACAGGCGCTCGCGCAGGTGGGCGACGTGCTCCAGGCTCGGGCGGGTGAGCAGGACCGTCGTCGTGGCCTGGGCGATCAGGTCGGCGATCTGCGGGTACGTGCCCAGGCGGCCGCAGTCGGCGATGACGTCCGCGTTGGGAATGGCGGCCAGCGAGCGGCCGAGCGGTTCCCAGAGCCAGGTCAGCCCGGCGGCCTGCTCACCGTGGGTGACACCGGCCAGGACGTCGAGGCCGCCGATGATCTTCTGTGTGTGCTCGTGGATCTGGGCGGGCTCCAGCCCCCTGCGCGCCACCGCGCCGAGGCTCAGCAGTCCCCTGGCCGGGTTGAGCACACCGCCGTCGGCGGCGGGCAGCCGGTAGGCGAGGTCGCCGCCCGCCGGATCGCACTCGGCCAGCAGGACCGGCCTCGGCCACACGGCGGCGAGGGCGGTCGCGGCCGTGGTCACTCCGGGTGCGCCCTTGTCGGCGGCCAGGACGATCAGCGCCACGTCAGCGCCCGCCCGGCAGCTCGGCCACGGCTATCTCGCCGCTGGAGGCGTAGCCGACGACGTCGGGCGAGACCGTGACGTCCACGATCACCGTGACGGCGCCGTCGTCGCCCACCGAGTGGACCAGGGCGCTCTGGGCGAGGACCTGGCCGCGTTCCTGGCTGCGGGCGGGGACCCGGATCACCTGCACCCGGTCGCCCGCCTCCAGGTGCTGCGGGAGCTGGCCCGGTTTGAGTGAGAGCCCCACCATGGCCTTGCCCGGTCCGAGCTCACGGCTGGCGGTGACGCCCATGGAGTTCGTGAGCAGGGTGCCGGGCAGCAGCGTGACGGCCGCGAAGCTGCTGACGACGCTCTGGCGCTGCGACCACAGGACGTAGTCGATGCCGGTGTCGGCGATCTGGACCTCTTCCAGCGCGGTCTCCGTGAACTGTTGTCCGGCGCCTATCTGCTGCTTGACCCTGATCACCGAGATGCGGTCGCCGCTGCGCATCACGAGGAGGGTGGCGGCGAGGGCGCCGCCGAGGATGAGGAGGACGGCGAGGGCGGCCAGTGCGGGTTTGCGCTCGCGCGGAGGGACCGGGAGCCTGCGTGAGGCGGTGCTGGAGAGCGTGGCGTTCGATCCGGCCGCGTTCGGCTTTTCGCTGGTCCTCATGGGTGGGGGGCTCCCATTGCGATATGTGGAATTCACGCCATTATCTGCAGCAACAGGGGTGGGCAGGGGTCGAATATGCCTTCCCATGCTGGTTTCGCAGGCGGGAGGCTGTCAACTCGCCTTTCAGTCAGACCGATTGGGCACACCCCATTGATTTATCCCAATTTTTCGTGATACAGACCCCTGGAACCTCAGGAGTCACAGGATTATCAGGGGTGGGGGGATATTTCGCGAACAAGCCACCAGGACAATCACCTCATGCTCTCCCGAGGCCAACATTTCGGACGGGCCGCAACCGCGAAAATTTCTTCACCCTTTCACCAAGGAAATCCCCTCACCACATCCCCTCACGTTCGCAAGCACCCACTCACCTACGCCCACCACCATCGTGAGACCACGCGGCACCTCGCACCCATGACCGACGGCGCCCCGACCGCCCGGACCCACACATCCGCCGCCTCCCGCCGCGCGCCCCCGAGCACCACCTCGACCGGAGCGGGCGCCCCGCCAGTCCCCGCATCCGAAACTGTCCGCCCGCCCGCCCTCGCCCTCGCCCTCGCCCTCGCCCTCGCCCTCGCCCTCGCCCTCGCCCTCGCCCTCGCCCTCGCCCTCGCCCTCGCCCTCGCCCTCGCCCTCGCCCTCGCCCTCGCATCGAGGATGGTCCCCTGACCTGCCACCGCAATGTCCCGAAGTACCGCTCCCGGGCGTACACCTTGCTCTTCGGGCAGGCCGACCGCCGCCATACGGCCGCACATAGGACGACCATTCGCCCTTAAGACCTCAAGCGTGCGAGATTTAATCGCATAACCACATATTCCATGCTCAAATCGCCAAACGAGCGGCCGACGTCGTCCACAGCGTCGTCCACAGACCAATCGCCAACTCTCCGCAAAAGCTTCGCGAAGTTTTCCACAGGCCGAATCCGTCATCCACAGCCGTCCCGGTTCACGCACATCCCGCCGATCGACAGGCTTAATCTCACTTCTGGCGTTACCGTGCGCCGAGGATCCGACCGAGGAGACCGACAATGCGGATCATGCTCACCGTGCTCGGCGAGCAGGGCAACCGTGACGTAGTGATCGAGGTCGACGACACCACCACGGTGGCCACCGTGATAGAGGCCCTAGGTGGCCAGAACCCGGTGGCCCAGGTCGTCAAACTCCCCCGCACCCGCGCCCCATACGGCCTGTCCGACCCTCCCGGCAGCCCACCGGCGCAGAACAACACCGAAGACCCCTCCAGTACGACACTGTGGCGCGACGGCCGTCCCGTAGACCCCCATGCCCTGGCCGGCGAGGTGCTACGAGACGGCGACCGGGTGACGATGGACGCCTCGCTCGCGAGGTCCACGATCGCCGAGGAGCCCAACGGCATGACCGAACTCCGCATCGTGGGCGGCCCCAGTGCGGGCACGGTCCACAGGCTGAGCATCGGCGCCCACCTCATCGGCTCCTCCGAGATCAGCTCGGTCGTCGTCCGCGACCCGATCCTCGCCCCCGAAGCCTTCATCATCCGCGTCACCCGCGACACCACCACCGTCGAACCCGTACGCCGCCGACCCCCGGCAGGCCCACCTCGCCGCAAGATCAAGGGCCGCTACGCCGAAGAACTCACCGAACTCGCCGAACGAGACCAGCGCCGCGCCACCGACCGCTGGGTGGCCGCCGAAATGGCCCGCTACTACACCCCCGACCCGGCCGACACCACCCCCAGCACCCCGGCCTGGACCTCCACCCACTCCAAACGCCCCCAGGCCAACACCGACCCCCCACCCCACCTGCACGGCGGCCCCAACCCCACCCACCCGCCGTACGACGACACCCATGGCAACCCTGGCAACCGCCCCGCGTACGGCGGCGCGCAGGGCACCCGCTCATCGGACGGCGGCGCGCCCGGCAACCGTCCCCCATATGGCGGCCGGCCATCGCACGGTGACAGCCATGGCACCCGCTCCACTCACGGCGGTACTCATGGCACCCGCTCACCACACGATGACAACCCCGGCAGCCGTCCCCCGTACGGCGGCCGACCATCGCACGGTGACGGCCATGGCAGCAGCTCCGCGCACGGCGACGCCCATCCGTCGTACGGCGACGCCTCCAACGCCCGCCTCCGGTACGGCGACGCCCACCCCACCCATGACGTCGGCCCGCAGAGAAGCGTCAGCCCGCAAGGAGGCGTCAGACCTCAGGCAGGTGCGCGTCCGACGCCCCGTCAGCCCTATGGGAGCACTCGGCCGCCCCAAGAACCGCCGAGTCGCAGCGCCGCGTACCCGGGCTCGGCATCGCGGGCGAGGCCGTCCGACAGCCCGGATGACGGGTCCGGTCCTTCGGCCAAGGGAGCTCGGCCCAGGTGGCCCCAAGCCGTACCGGCTGATCGGCCTGAGACCGACGTGGTGTGGCCCAGCGGCCCGCCCGAGTTGGAGGGCACCCCGCTCGACGGCGCCGTCGAGTGGCCCGAGAACATGCTGCTCACCTGCGGCTCGTCGGTGTTCACCCGCACCTCGATCGAACCCCGGGACGCCCATCTCGCCCCCGCCGCCGACGGCGGGCTCGCCTACAACCGGCCGCCCAGGCTACGGCGGCCGGAGCCTGAGCGCAGGTTCGAGCGGCCGATGGAGCCGCGCAAGGGCGAGGGGATACGGCTGCAACTGCTGGCGGCGTTCCTCCCCGCCGTGGTCGGGGTGGTGCTGGCGCTGGTGCTCGGCCAGTGGTATTTCCTGCTGATCGCGCTCATGACCCCGCTCATCATGATCGGCCAGTGGTGGAGCGACCGCCGCCACGGCAAGAAGCAACACAGGAAAGCAGTCAAAGGCTACAAACAGCGCCTGGCGGCGTACGAGAACGCCGTCGAGGAGGCCCGGCTGGCCGACGAGCGTACCCGCAGAGCCGACGCGCCCGACCCCGCGGAAGTGCTCCTGACGGCGGTCGGCCCGCGCAGACGCCTGTGGGAGCGCCGCGTCCACGACCCCGACGCGCTGAGACTGCGCGTCGGCCTCGCCGATCTGCCCGCCAACCTGGAGTTGGTCGAGGAACAGGGTGGCCGGCTGGAGCCGCCGACGTGCCGCTCCGTGCCGGTCGCGCTGCCCATGCGCAGACTCGGCGTGGCCGGGGTGACCGGCCCGCGTTCGGCCTCGACGAGGCTCGCCGGGTGGCTGGTCAGCCAGGCCGCGACCCTGCACAGCCCGCGTGACCTGGCCATCGTCGTGCTGTCGGCGCACGCGGACGGCGAGCGCCGCTGGAGCTGGGTCCGCTGGCTGCCCCACTGCGCCCCGCGCGGCGGCGAGGACTGCGTGGCGCTGGTCGGCACCGATCCGGAATCGGCCGCACAACGGGTCGCCGAACTCGCCGCCCTCATCGACGAACGCCAGAACACCGCCATCCCCGAACTCAGCAAGATCCCCACAGGCTGGGACGATCTGGGCGGCCCCGAGTCGCCCGCCTTCTCCGCATACGACGAACGGCCCTACGACGTCCTGGTCCTGCTGGACGGCGCCCACGTCCTGCGCGGGCTGCCCGGCATGCCGCAGGTGCTGCGCCAGGGGCCGCGTGCCGGTGTCTACACCCTCGCGCTGGACGACGACCAGCGGCTACTGCCCGAGGAGTGCGCGACCGTCGCGGCCTGCGGCGCCGACAGCCTCGTACGGCTGTGCGGCGGCGGCCTCGACGCCATCGGCCCGGTGCTGGCCGACCAGGTGTCCACGGCCTGGTGCGAGCGCCTGGCCAGAGGGCTCGCCCCGATCCGCGACGTGAGCAGGGACGACGAGTCCGGCTCACTGCCCGATTCGGCCCGGTTGCTCGACCTGCTCGGCCTCCCCGCACCCACCGGCCGGCAGCTCGCGGCCCGCTGGCGTCCCTCCGGCACCACCCGCGCCGTGATCGGGATCGGCCCGGACGGCCCCTACACCGTCGACCTGCGTCTCGACGGCCCCCACGCCTTGATCGCGGGCACCACGGGTGCGGGCAAGTCCGAGTTCCTGCAGACGCTCATCTGCGCGCTCGCGGTGGCCAACCGCCCGGAACAGTTGTCGTTCGTGCTGATCGACTACAAGGGCGGGGCCGCGTTCAAGGAGTGTGTACGGTTGCCGCACACGGTCGGCATGGTCAGCGACCTCGACGGCCACCTGACCCAGCGCGCCCTCGACTCGTTGGGCGCCGAGATCAGACGCCGGGAGCGACTGCTTCTCGACACGGGCACCAAGGACATCGACGACTACACCTCACTGCTCGCCCGGCCCGGCGCGCCCGACCGGCCGGGGTTGCCGGTGCTCCCCAGGCTCGTGCTGATCATCGACGAGTTCGCGGCGCTGGTGGCGGAGTTGCCCGACTTCGTCACCGGCTTGGTTGACATCGCGCGCCGGGGCCGTTCACTCGGTATCCACCTCATCCTGGCCACCCAGCGCCCCGCAGGGGTCGTCACGGCCGACATCCAGGCCAACACCTCGCTGCGCATCGCCCTGCGGGTCACCGAACCGGTGGAATCCACGGACGTCATCGATCAACCGGACGCGGCTCACATCTCCAAGGCGACGCCCGGCCGGTGCTATGTGAAGTCGGGGGCCGGGACTGCGACTGCCGTCCAGACTGCTCGGGTGGGCGGCCGCAGCCTCATCCAGCCAGACCATGCGTCCGTGACCCTGTCGGCCCACCCGCCCGCCGCACCGCCCCCGCACACCCACCCCACCGCCCCCCACCACCCAGGCGTCACCCACCCGTCCGACCCGCACGGCCCTGGGGCGACTCACCCGTCCGACCTCCCGCACCACGCCGTCGTACACCCGTCCGACCTGCCCTATCCCGACGCACACGCCACCGGCCCACACCGCCCAAGCGTCCCCCACCCGTCCGACCTGCGCCGTTCTGGTGTGGTTCACCCGGCTGATCTGCTCAATGCCGGAGTGGTGCATCCGGCGGACGCCGTGGTTTTCGAGCCTCGGCAGAAGGTTCGGGTGGTTGATGTCGAGTGGCGTTCTTTGGGGAGGCGACTGCCACAGCCGCCCGAGCCTGCGGAGAGTTCGACCGTCACCGACCTGACGCTCCTCGCCGACGCCCTCGTCGAGGCCGCGTCCCTGACCGGTGCCGTCACCCAACCGAGCCCGTGGCTGGACCCACTGCCCCAGATCGTGATCCTGCCGGCCGCGCCCGTGAGGGGGTCCGCTGGGGGCGGCTCACAGGACGGGTGGCGGGAGGTCGCTCCGCTGGAGCAGGACGGGTGGCGGGAGGTCGCTCCGCTGGAGTTCGGGGTGACCGATCGGCCATGGGCGCAGGATCGGCAGCCGCTCTCGCTCGACCTCGCGCACGGCGGTCATCTGCTCATCGCGGGTACGGCGCGCAGCGGGCGTACCACCGTGCTCCGTACCATCGCGGGGTCTGTCGCCGCCTCCGCCTCTCCGTCCGACGTGCATCTGCACGCGATCGACTGCGGGTCAGGCGGGTTGCTGCCGCTGGTCGCCTTGCCGCACTGCGGGGCCGTCGTCAACCGTGACCAGATCGACCGGGTCGAACGCCTCCTGGCCCGGCTGCGCGCCGAGGTCGGCAGACGGCAGCAACTGCTGGCGGAGGCCGGGCACGCGTCACTGGCCGAGTACCGGCAGGCCGGGCACGCGTCACTGGCCGAGGCCGGGCAACGGCTGCCCTGGCTGGTGCTCATGATCGACCGCTGGGAGGGATTCGTGGCGGCGTTCGAGGGTTACGACTACGGCCGCCTCATCGAGGCGCTGCTGCAGTTGCTGCGCGAGGGCCCGGCCGTGGGATTGCGAGCCGTGGTGACAGGTGATCGTTCCTGTCTGCTGGGCCAGGTGTCGACCGTGTTCGACGAACGGCTCGTCCTGCGGCTGGCCGACGCCGCCGACTACGGTCTGGCCGGACTGCCCATGAAGGATCTGCCTGCCAGGATGCCACCCGGGCGGGCGCTGTCGCTGAGCGAGCACGGCCTTGCGGAGAGCCAGATCGCCTTGCTGGCCGCCGACCCCTCGGGGCAGGCGCAGGTGGCCGCTCTGCAGGCGATCGCCAGGACGATCCCCCACTCCGGCGAGTCGCAGCCGGGATCCGCATGGGCCTGGGACGGTGAGGCACCGTTCCGGGTGGACGCCCTTCCGGCGCGGATCACCGTCGAGCAGGCGATGGAGCTGAATCCGGCCTTCGTGGCGCCGTCGCCGCTGTGGGCGTTAATGGGGGTCGGCGGTGACGCGCTCACGCCCATGGGGATCGACCTGCTGGCTCAGGGACCTGGGGCGGTCGTCGCGGGGCCACCGCGCTCCGGCAGGTCATCGGCGCTGGTGACGGCGGCACGGTCGCTGATGGCAGCCGGTACGCCGGTGATCGCCGTGGCGCCTCGGCGGAGCCCGTTGCGGGACCTTCAGGGAGCGTTGGCCGTCCTCGACGGAAACGCGACAGGGCTCCAGGAGCTTCTGACCGGGCTCAGCAGGTATGTGGTGTTGGTCGATGACGCCGAGTTGGTCGGTCCGGACTCGCCGCTGGGGACGGCGCTGGAGGAAACCCTGAGGTCGGGGCGGGACGGCGAGCACGGGATGATCATCGCCGGTGCCACCGCGGACCTGGCGACCGCCTATCGAGGCTTCGTGGCTGAGGCCCGTAAGGCACGCACCGGGTTGCTGCTGGCGGTGCAGAGCCCGGCTGACGGGGATCTGTTCACCATCCGGTTGCCGCGTGGAGCTGTGGGCGGCCCGCAAGGACGCGGATTGCTCATCACCTTGGGCACGGCAACACCGGTCCAGGCCGCGCTCTCATGATCAGGTGACCGTGCGAGGCGCTGGACCAACCTTGCCAACGGCCAGGAGCGTGCCGTCCCCGACGCAATCTCCATCGTCGCTGTCAGCCGATGGTGTCGGTTACGGTGCCGTCCGATTGCAGGCCCCAGACGTCGTCGTCCTCCTTGAGCCAGGTCGACGCCTCGCGGTCCTGCTCGTCACCGCCGCCACCGCCACCGCCCATCCCGCCCATCGGCATGAACGGCGCCCCGCCGACTGCGGCGCCGCCGGTCGCGCCCCGGAGGGCGGCGTTGTTGGCGGCACCGGAGCCACCGTAACCACCGCCCGTGCCGACGCCGGTTGAGACGCCGCTCGGCATCCCGGGGTGACCGTACGGGTTGCCGTTCTCGTAAGGACCGATCCGCAGCGGGTACTGCGCCGACGGGACGGACGGCGGCGTGGCCGGGCCGGGCGTGGTCGGGGCGGTGGGCGCGGCGGGGACGTCGAACCTCGGCGCCGCGTCGGCCAGCGACGTGGATCGGCTGGGGTCCGGGACGGTGCCGACGGCCGGGGTGGCAGGGGCAGCAGGAGCGGGCGGTACGGACGACGGGTCCGGGATGCCGGGCTGTCCGGGCGCGGGTGTGCCGGGGACCACGGCCCCACGGTCGGGGACGCCGGAGGGGAGGTTGCCCGGCGGGGTGGCACCGGGCGGGACGTCGACAGGAGGGAGACCGGAGTCGAAGTCCCCCGGGCTGGCACCGCGTGGGGAGACCCCGGCACTCGGAATCCCGCCGGGGACACCACCGGGGAGGCCGCCGGACGGGCCGCCGACGCCACCGGGTCCGCCGACGCCGTCGAACTTCGGGATCTCCGGGTCCTTCAGCTCGGGCAGTTCCTTGTGGATCGTGGTCGGCAGCAGGTGGTAGGTCTCGGCGAAGTCCTTGTTGAGGATGGCCAGGTGCTTACCGGCGAGTTCGTCCTGCGAGCCCCACTCGGCGCCGCCGTCCATGACGTCGTACGTGCCGGCGATGCTGTCGTCCCAGGTGGCGCTGTTGTTGCTCCAGGAGAAGTATCCGTCGTTGTCGATGAACTGCTTGTGCCTGGGCAGCACGTTCTGGCCGAGGTTCTCCAGCGGCCGTCCCATGTGGAACAGCCGCCGCTGCAGTTCGCGGACGCTGGCGTGGATGACCTGGAGCGCCTTCTGCGCCTCGACGGAGGCTTTGCCCTCCCAGCAGGCGGCCATCGCGTTGGCCATCTCCAGGAGGTCGTCTTCGAGCTGGGCCATGGCGGCACCGGCGTCGACGTAGGCGTTGCCCGCCTTCTCGATCCGTTTGGGGTCGAGCATCTGGATGAGTTGCTTGACCTGGGCCACGTTCCTGCCGTCCGGGTCGACGGACAGGTCCATGCACTGGTTGGGGCGCAGCTCGTGATCCTTTTTTACCGCTTTCTCGCTCATGCGGGCTTGTTCCCCCCGGGGGTGGTGCTGGAGGTGTCGGCACCGCCGTAGATGCCGGCGCCGGCGTTCACGAGGGCGATCGCCACCCTGAGGCGGGTGACGATCTGCGAGTAGACGTCGGGGAACTCCACGTTGGCGGTCTTGAGCGTCTCGAAGAACGCGTGCCCCCCGGGCCAGCGGTCGATGCTCTTGACGATGGCGCGCTGGTCGGAAAGGTCGGTGTTGGCCATCAGATGGGCGAGCGACCCGGGATTCGACCCGTCGAAGATCTTCAGCTTCTTCTCCAGGTCCTGCGCGACCTTCTTGAGCTTGTCGGCGTCGAAGGTGACGCCCTCGCGCTCGGCCTCAAGCCCCGGCCATCTCGGTTCCAGATACCAGCCTTCGTACCCCGTCGAATCGTCCGGCCTTCCCACGGCTTCCCCCTCGTCGCTTACAGATCAACGAGATTAGCGAAATGCCGTCAAACCGTACAGAAAACGGGCAGGCTGTTAGCCTGTCAGCTCGGAAGAACGGAGTTGCATGCAGACCCGGAAGGACCTCTACCAGGCGCATCGCCTGATGGTGCAGCGCATGGGCATGGCACTCCTTCAGGCCGAGCCTGACGTCCCCGAGTCGCCGATGCGCAGGCACACGGTGGCGATGTTCTGCGGGGTGCTGGTCGCGGTGCTCATCACGGCGGCTTTCGGGATCTGGGGTCTGCTGCGGCCCGGTAACGCCACCAAACTGGAGAATCCCGGCCAGTTGCTGGTCGAGGAGGAGAGCGGCGCGCTGTTCATCTTCAGCCAGCAGAACAGGCAGTTGCTGCCGGTGGCCAACTACGTGTCGGCGCGGCTGCTGCTGGACACCGACAAGGTCAAGGTGCGTAACGTCACGGCCGCGTCGCTGGCGGCCTACCGCAGGGGCCCGACGGTGGGCATCGCGGGCGCCCCGGACTCACTGCCCGCGAAGAACAAGCTGGTCAAGGGGCCGTGGTCGGCCTGCCTGACCGAGGGCTCCGACGCGGTGAACGGGCGCAGGACGTACGTCTCCCTGGTGGGCGGGATGGAGGTCGGCGGGCAGCCGATCGGCGGCGGGGCGATCGCCGTGCGCGACGACCAGAACCAGGGCTGGGTGCTCTGGAAGGACCAGCGGATGCGGGTGAGTTCGGACGGGCTGCGCTCGCTCGGTGTGAGCACGCTCAGGAACGTGCCCGCGACGTGGATCAACGCGATCCCCGAGGGGGTCGAGTTCCGGGCGCGGCGGATCGCCGAACGGGGCGAGAAGGTGGCGGGCGCGGGCCGGGTCGGCCAGGTGTTCACGGCGCCCGCCGTGGCGGGCGCCCCGGAGCGCTGGTACGTGCTGCTCGCGGACGGTTTCGCGGAGATCCCGATCGTGGAGGCGCGACTGCTGCTGGACGACCGGGGGACGAAGCAGGCTTACGGCCGCGACCGCGTGAAGCCGCTGGAGATCGACGCGGCGACGGCGAACGCCAGGCCGTCGAAGCAGCAGGCGACGGCGGGGCTGCCGGTGACGATGCCCAAGGTCATCACACCGCCTCCGGCCGCGCCGCTGTGCGCGGTGTACGCGGACGCCCAGAAGGGCTCACTCATGGCGAAGCTGACGGTGGGCGGCAACCTGTCCATCCCCGCGCCGCGCAGCGCCGGGGGGACGGGGCAACTGGACCAGGTGCTGCTCCCTCCCGGGGGCGCGGCGGTGGCGGGCAGACTGCCGGGCGAGGGGCTGACGTCGGCCGTCAACACCTACTTCCTGATCACCGACCAGGGCCGGCAGTACCCCCTGAAAACCCCCGAAGTCTTGGGAAAACTGGGATATGACGCCGCGTCCATCTCGCCGATGCCCAGCAACCTGCTCGATCTGATCCCCAAGGGCCCCGTGCTCGACCCCGCCGCCGCCCGCACCCCCCAGTGACATCACGGACCTCACGGCGAAGCCCACCCCACCGGCGGGCGACCTCCAGGGTCACGCTCCTCCCCGTGTCCGGGCACCGCGCCGTGACGCCGCCCCGTGAACCGTCCAGCCGCGCCCGCCGATGACCATCAGCCCTCGTCCGGCGGGTCGAGGAAGGCGGTCTGGGACAGGCGGGCGCCGAACCTGCGGTCCACGTGGTAGCCGCGTCCCGGCGGTAGCGGGTGCGGCCGTACGTTGCCGAACAGCAGGCCCTCGTCTTTGTTGCCCGACATGATGAGCGCCGGGCTGGCCATGTCCTTCAGCTTGGTGATGACCGGGTCGAACATGGCCCGTCCCATGCCGCCCATCTGCCTGGCCAGGACCAGGTGCAGGCCGATGTCGCGGGCCTGGGGCAGCAGTTCGGCGAGCGGCGCCAGCGGGTTGGTCGAGGTGGCCACCAGGTCGTAGTCGTCCACGACGATGTACAGGTCGGAGCCCTGCCACCAGTTGCGCGCCCGCAGTTGCTCCGGCGTGAGATCGGCCGGAGGCAGCCGCTTGAGCAGGGCCGAGCGCGCGTCGCCGATGAGGTCGGCGGCGGCGGTGCTGGAGGCGGCGTAGCCGATGCGGTGCTCGGTGGCGGCGGAGTCCAGCAGCGAGCGGCGGTAGTCGATGACGATCATCATGGCGTCGTGCGGCGTCTGCTGGGCCACGATGCCCTCGCAGATGAGCCGCAGCAGGTTGGACTTCCCGCTCTCGGTGTCGCCGACCACGACGAAGTGCGGGTCGGTGTCGAAGTCGAGCGCGAGCGGCGACAGGGTGGCCTCGTCGATGCCGATGGGGATGCGGCGCGGCGCGCTCTGCTCGACGGGCGGGAGCTGGGCGGCGGGCAGGATCGCGGGCAGCAGCCGGACGGCGGGCGCGGGCGCCCCCTTCCAGGCATCCCGTACGGCCTGCACGAGCGCGCGGACGCCGACCGACAGGTCGTCGGCGCTCTGGACGCCGTCGAGCCTCGGCAGCGCCGACAGGAAGTGCAGCCCCTCCTTGGTGAGTCCGCGTCCCGGCACGCCTTCCGGTACGGCCAGCGCGGCCTTGCGGTTGACCTCGGACTCGTAGGAGTCGCCGAGCCGCAGCTCGATCCGGCTGCCGAACAGGTCGCGGATGGAGGGCCGGAACTCCGACCACTTGTTGGTCGAGGCGATCACGTGGACGCCGAAGCCGAGCCCCCGGTTGGCCAGGTCGGTGATCGTGGTCTCCAGCGCCTCGAACTCCTGCTTGATCGTCAGCCAGCCGTCGACGACGAGGAAGATGTCGCCCCAGCCGTCCCCCTGGATCTGCCCTTCGGCGACCATGCGGCGGTAGGAGCCGATGTTGTCGATGCCGGACTCGGTGAACAGGCGCTCGCGCTCGGCCATGACGCCGGCGATCTCGGCGACCGTACGGCGGACGCGGTCGGCGTCGAGGCGGGAGGCGATGCCGCCGACGTGCGGCAGGCCGTCGAGGGAGGCGAGGGAGCCGCCGCCGAAGTCGAGGCAGTAGAACTGCACCTCGCGGGGGGTGTGGGTGAGCGCCATGCCGGTGACGAGGGTCCGCAGGACGGTGCTCTTGCCGCTCTGGGTACCGCCGACGACGGCGATGTGGCCGCCGGCGCCGGACAGGTCCAGCCAGAAAGGGTCGCGGCGCTGCTCGAAGGGCTTGTCGATGACGCCGACGACGGCGTGCAGCCGTCCTCGGCCGCCCCAGCTCGGGGTGGACAGGCCGAGTTCCGGCGTGATCGTCAGCGGCGGCATCAGGTGGATGAGCGTGGGTGGCTCGGCCAGCGGCGGCAGCCAGATGCGGTGGGCCTCCGGCCCGCGTTCTTTGAGGCGGCCCACGACGATGTCGAGCAGGCTGGCCTGTCCGGCGGGGGCGTTCTCCTCGGCGGGCGGGAGTTCCTGGACGGGTTGCTCGACGACGGGGACGGGCGCGAACCCGGTGCCGTACACGACGACCTCGCGCACGCTCGCGGGGCCGCCGGAGGAGGCCGCGGCCCGGCCGTCCGGCTGGTGGGGGCCGGAGACGTAGGCGGCCTTGAAGCGGGTCATCCCGGTGGTGTCGAACTTCAGGTAGCCGTTTCCCGGCGCGGAGGGCAGCTCGTAGGCGTCGGCGACGCCGAGGACGACGCGGCTCTCCATGGCGGAGAAGGTCCGCAGGCCGATCCGGTAGGACAGGTGGGTGTCGAGGCCGCGCAGCCGTCCCTCTTCGAGGCGCTGGGAGGCCAGCAGCAGGTGGACGCCGAGGGAGCGGCCGAGCCGTCCGATCATCACGAACAGTTCGATGAACTCGGGCTTGGCGCTCAGCAGTTCGCTGAACTCGTCCAGGATCACGAACAGGGTGGGCATGGGCGCGAGTTCGACGCCCTGCTCGCGGGCCCGCTCGTAGTCGCGCAGGGAGGCGTAGTTGCCTGCCGCGCGCAGGAGTTCCTGACGGCGCACCATCTCGCCGTGCAGGGCGTCGTGCATGCGGTCGACCAGCGGCAGTTCGTCTTCGAGGTTGGTGATGACGGCGGAGACGTGCGACAGCGACTCCAGGCCGAGGAAGGTGGCGCCGCCCTTGAAGTCGACGAGGACGAAGTTGAGGATCTCGGAGGAGTGGGTGACGGCCAGGCCGAGCACGAGGGTGCGCAGCAGTTCGCTCTTCCCGGAGCCGGTGGCGCCGATCACCAGCCCGTGGGGGCCCATGCCGCCCTGCGCGGACTCCTTGATGTCGAGTTCGACGACGCGGCCGTCCGAGCCGAGCCCGATCGGCACCCTGAGCCGGTTGCGGCCGGCGCGCGGACGCCAGACGACGTCGGTGTCGATCAGGGTGGGCTCGCCGACACCGAGCAGTTCGGTGAGGGTGGTGTTGAGCGAGAGGACGTCCTGCGTCTCGCCGCCGCCCGCGCCGCTGGACAGCCGCAGCGGGGCGAGCTGCCTGGCCAGCCCTTCGGCGCGCAGGAAGTCGAGCCGGTCGGGGTCGCCGAGGCGGGTGCGGGTCTCCTTGCCGGCGTGGTCGAGTTTGACCATGTGGAAACCGTCGGGCAGCACCTCCAGCCGGAGGGTGGCCTTCTCCTCGACGACGCCGGTGCCGCCGGACAGGTCGATGACGGTGACGCCCTGGATGGCGTCCATGCCGAGCTGGGAGTCGTGCGGCACGTGCCCGCCGTCGACGATCAGCACGTGGTACGGCAACGCGTCGGAGGGCGCGCCCGGCCGGAACCTGGCCCGCTCCTTGAGGTCGCCGCCGAGCAGCCGGTCGAGGTCGCCCAGATTCTCGGTCATCAGCCTGACCTGGCCCGCGGCGTCGTTCTCCTCGGGGTGCAGGGCGTGCGGCAGCCATTTGACCCACTCCCAGTGGGCCATCCACTCCTGGCTGGCGCACACCATGACGCGCATGTCGTCGGGGGCGTGGAAGGCGGTCATCTGGGCGACCATCGCGCGGACGAGGTCTCGCACGGCGGCGGGGTCGCCGCTCATCCTGATGCGGGCGAAGGAGCCGAGGGCGACGGCGACCGGCAGGCCGGTGACCGTGGAGTGGGCGCGCACGAAGCGGCGCAGGGCTCCGGAGGTGAGCGCGTCGAGGTCCTCGACGGGCTTGGAGTCCGGGGGGACGAGCTGGACGGCGAGCTTCTGGACGCCGGTGCCGAGCCGTACGGTGCCGAAGTCGGGGTCGCGGGGGCGGCGTTCCCACAGGCGGGGACCCATGGCGATCCACCAGAGCGTGTCGGGCGCGGGATTGCCCCATTCGAGGGATTCGCGCTGCTGCTTGGCGGCTTTGCGGGCCTTGCCGCGGATCTGGGACAGGTAGCGGAAGAAGTCGCGGCGGGCGCCGTTCAGGCGTTGTTTGCGCTCGCCGGCCTGCCTGCCGATCTGGGCGATGGTCATGCCGACCATGGAGAAGGCGAACAGGCCGCTGGCCACGTACATGATCGGGTTGGCGCTGCCGCCTGCCGTGAACATCAGGCCCATCGCCGCCGCGCCTGCGATCATGGGCAGGTAGGTGAGGACCGCCATGAATCCCTGGCTCTGGACTTCGGGGATGTCCGGTGGGGATTCGAGCAGGATCTCGCCGCGTGGCGGTGTCGGAGAGGGGCGGCGCTCGGGGCGCCGCACGATCACGATGCTCACCTGGTGACAGCCTCCTGGTCGCTTGCACGACTTTCTTACCAGATGTACGCCCGATATGTTCGGGCCTGTCCTGGTGCTCATGGGGAAAGGGAGAACATCCGTGATACCGCCCGCGCAAGGGCAGCAGGGCCCGATGCAGCCGGGTCCGTACCCGCAGGTCCCGATGCGGCAGGGCCCCGCACACCACGGCTCGGGCCCGCAGGGACCGTACGGCCAGTTGCCGCCCGGCCCGCACGGGCCCCAGGGACCGCCCAGGCAGGGCGCGCTGGCGCAGCTGGCGCCGCCGGTTCTGGCGCCGATCGTGCACGTCACGATCGTGGCGCCGCGCAAGCGGGCCGACCTGGCGCTGCCCGCCGACATCCCGCTCCCCCACGTGCTGCCCGGCCTGCTGCGGGCGCTGGACGAGCTCGACGGCGACGCCTCCGCCGCCCCCGGCTGGGCGCTCCAGCGGCTCGGCGGCCCGCCGCTCGACCTGGGGCAGAGCCTGGGCGCGCTGGGCGTGCTGGACGGCGAGATCCTCTATCTGCGGCCGGGTGAGGCCGTGCTGCCGCAGGCGCTCTTCGACGACGTCGCCGACGTCGTGGCCACGGGGGTGAAGGACGGGCCCGGCCAGTGGAGCGCCGCGCACACGCGCAGGCTGGGCGCGGGCGGCGCCTGCGGGCTGCTGGTGTTCGGGGCGTTCGGGCTGATGTTGTCGGGGCCGCCGTGGGGGCTGACGGCGATCGTCGCAGGGGTGTTCGCGCTGTTGCTGCTCGCGACCGGGACGATCGTCTCGCGGGCGCTCGGGGCGGGCGCCGCCGCCGCGCTGATCGGGTTCGCGGCGCTGCCGTACGGTTTCCTGGCGGGCCTGCTCGCCCCGGCGGGCGATGCGGGGCTGGCGGGACTCGGGGCGCCCAGCCTGCTGGCGGCGTTCGCGTGCACCGCCCTGGTCGCGGCGTTCGCCGCGACGCTGATCGCCGACGCCATGCCGGGATTCCTCGGTACGGCCGTCGCCGCGATCGTGGGCGCGATCGGCAGCGCGGTCGTGATGGTGTCCGGCTCCCCTGCCGCCGGGGTGGCGGCGGTGGCGGCGACCGTGCTGCTGGCCTTCGGCCCGCTCATCCCGACGCTGTCGTTCCGGATGGCGCGGCTGCCGATGCCCGCGATGCCGACGAACGCCGAGGAGTTGCGCGGCGACAACCAGCGGCTCGACAGCGCTGCCGTACTCGCCCGCACCCGCCACGCGCAGGGCTATGTGACGGGCCTGGTCACCGGGACCTGTCTCGTGGTCATGGGCACCCAGGTACTGCTGGTGGCCGAGGGCGGGTGGATCGCCAGGCTGATGACGCTGACGTTGTCGCTAACCCTGTTCCTGCGCGCCCGGGTCTTCCACGGCACCGGCCAGCGGCTGTGGCTGATCTGCAGCGGGTTCGCGGGGCTGGCGCTGCTCGCGCTGTCCTTGGCGACGACGGGGGACGGGCTGGTCGCGGTCGGCGTCGGCGTCGGCCTGCTGTGGGTCGCGCTGCTGGCGCTCGGGCTGGGCATCTGGCTGCCGTCCGGCAAACTCTCGCCGTTCTGGGGGCGGGCGGGCGACATCGTCGACTGGCTGCTGATCGTGCAGTTGTTCCCGCTGGCGCTGGGCGTACTCGAGGTCTACACCTGGGTACGCGGCCTGAGCGGCTGACCCTTCTACCACTTTCGGGGAGTGACCTGATGGACGGCTTCGGAGACTTCGGGAAGATCGACGTCGACAAGCTGATGGAGACGGCGACCGCGCAGTTCGCCCGCGCGGAGCAGACGCAGGCGGTGCTGGCCTCGGTCGTCGGCCGGGCCGGTGACGAGGACGGCCTGGTGAGCGTGGAGTACGGCGTCGCGGGACTGCGCGAGCTCGAACTCCATCCCAAGGCGATGCGGCTCAGCTCAGGAGAGCTGGCCGAGCGGATCAAGCAGGCGCTGGCCGATGCCGCCGCCGATCTGAACGAGCAGGTCAACGCGGCCATGGTCGAGGCGTTCGGCGAGGAGGGCAATCCGCTGAAGTTCCTGAACGACCCGGACGCGGCCCTGCAGGACCTGAAGAGCGCCGAATCCGCCTACCACCGGACGTACGACGACGTCATGGGGGAACTCGATCAAATCCGCAGACGTCTCAACCTCTGAGGCTGATGCTAGCTAGAGTGACCTTTGACAGGTATTGGTAACAAATCCCGTTTAAGCGGCTGATGAGAGGTATCAATGTCCGCATTCGGAGCCAGCCCGACCCAGCTCGCCAGCGCGAAGACCATCGTCGAGAACAAGGGCCAGTACATCGAGCAGCTCATCAAGAACGTCGAGCAGACCGCGACGGAACTGACCACCGCCGACTGGGCCGGCCCGGCCTCGCGCGCGTTCGGCCAGGTCATGGTCGGCTGGCGGGACGAGATGAACCAGATGCGCGGCATGCTCGCCGACATCGCGGAGAAGCTCGGCATGAACGCCAACGTCTACCAGCAGGCCGACGAGGACGCCTTCGCGGCCACCAACAAGATCCAGAGCCTCATCAACCGCTGACCCTCACCGCACACCCAGGGGAGACCGACGTGTCCGACGACTACACACGCGTCAATTTCGGCAACATGGAGCTCAAGCAGGCCGAGCTCACCAAACTCGTCGAGCAGTTCGAGAACACCTTCGAAGACATGGTCAGGGAACTGCGGACCGCGCTCGGCGGCGACGGCGGCGGCGGGAACAACGCCTGGACCGGTGAGGCTCAGGGGTTCTTCGAGACCATCCGCGCCAAGTGGAACCAGCAGGCCGGCGAGATGCGGGAGGAGCTCAACAACGCCCAGCTGGCGGTCGGCATCGCCCGTGACAACTACCAGCACGCGGAGAAGCTCAACTCCGGCATGTGGTCCCGGGACGCCTGAGCGGCCTGACCCATGGCACCCAACCGGCCGCAGGACGAGTGGCCAGGGCTCGACGTCAAGAAGGACGAGCTCTACTACGACGCGGCGAAGATGCGGGAGGTCGCCGACGAGCTCGAACGCCTGCTGGCTCCACTGACCGGCAAGGGCGACGGCACGGTCGCCGGGCTCAAGGCGGCCGCGTCACTCAACCGGGCGGCCCTGGGCCAGTGGGACGAGGTCGACACCCTGGCCAACAGCGTCGCGACGACCGGCGCCACCGGCGGCGGCGCCACGCTCCCGCACGTCTACGAGATCCTGGTCGAGCGATACCAGGAAGTCATAGAAGCGATCCGCACCCAGGCGGCGATCTACGAGCGGTACGCCCCGAACGGGCGGTCCGGCTCCTAGGAAGGTCATCGTGGCGGAAAAGAAGACGCTGCCCATCAGGGACCAGTCGGTCTGCCCCTACGCGGGACAGGTCACGGCGGATCCGGACCTGATCCAGCGGTGGATCATGGCCACCGCGCCCGCCGACATCAAGAAGGCCGGCGCCGCGCACACCAAGGCGGCCGAACTGCTCTCGACGCACGCCGAGGACCTGCGGGGCGCGGCGCGGAAACTGTCCGAGCACTGGCGCTCGGACGCCTCGGCCAAGACGCAGCAGGCGCTGCAGATGCTCGTCGCCACGAGCACGGAACTTGTCACGAAGCTGAACATGATGGGCGCGGCGCTCAACGACTACGGCGGAACCCACCTGCCCGACGCCCAGAAGAAGATCCAGTCACTGCCCTCGGAGTCCAAGGACCCGGGGACCGAGGAGAACACGGGCGGCGGCACGACGGGCGCGCCCAGCGACGACGGGGTGATCGGCGGCGGCGCCGGGACCGACCGGACCAAGCAGGCCAGGGAGATCCTCCAGCAGCTCAACCAGCAGATCGTCCAGGTCTATTACAACGTGCCGGTCGAGGTCACCTACACGCTGCCCGAGATCACGATGCCCGACGACCGGGGCGGGCCCCGGCCGTACCGGCTGCCGAGCGTCCCCTCCACCCAGAACCCGCTCGACGGCACCTCCGGCGGCGGGTCCTACTCGGGTGGAAGCGGCGGGCGGTCCGGGTCGGCGTCCTCGGGGGACGGCGGCTCCCGGCCGGACACCGTCCCGCCGGGCGGCGACCCCGGCCCCGGAAACCCTGGCGGTCCCGGAAACCCTGGCGGTCCTGACGGCACGGGGCCGAACGGTGACCGGCCCGATGGGCAGCAGCCGGGGGGCAGATCCGACGGCACCGCGCCGCCGGTGATCGGCGACGACCGGGGCACCACGATGCCGGGCATGCCGGACCAGCGCGGAACCGAGGCCGCGAGCGTGCCGCCCACGATCACCGGTGCGCCGCCGACGACAGTGCCCACGACTGCGCCCATGACGGGGCCGACGACGCCCGGTGGGTGGCCGACGCCGCAGGGGTGGACGCCCGCTCCGGTCAACCCGGTCGGTACGCCGCCCGGCGTACCGACCGTGCTCGGCAACCCGGGGACCGGCTACGGTGGCGTGCCCGGCGGCGGCGGGCCGGGGGCGCGCGCCGCAGGGGTGCCGGGCAACGGCGGTTTCCCCTTCATGCCGATGGGCGGCGCGGGCGCCGGCGCCGAGGACGCCTACGAGCACTCGACGACGCTGCACGAGGACCCGAACACCTGGGTCACCGACCACGACGTCACCGATCCGCTGATCGGCTAGCGCCGGCGGCCCGCACGCGCTGCGGGCCGCCGGTCGAAGGCTCACGCCTTGCAGTGCTCGAACTGGCTGTTGTACGCGGCCGAGCCGATCGAGCCGCCCCACTTCACGCAGATGCCTCTGGCCTGGGTCTTCACCGGGCCCGCGTAGTACTGGAAGCTGCCCTTGTCCTGGCCGCGCGCCTTGCCCTTGGCCTCCAGGTAGGCCGTCATCGCGACCTTGCCGCTGCCGCTCGACCGTACGGTGGTGACGCAGTTCTCGCCCGTGGCCGAGTTGTACAGCAGGTGGACCGTACCGGCCGAACCCAGGGGGGCCGCGTCGATCCGGCGGAAGCCCGAGCCGCAGACCTTCTCCGGCGAGTACGGGTTCGACGACCCGGCGGGCGTGCTGGGCTTGTCGGGCGTGCTGTTCTGGGTGCCGCCGCCGCAGTTGCGCGACACGACCGCGTTGTGCCTGCCGTTGTAGGCGAACCCGGCGCCGTTGAAGCGGGCCGCGATGCCGCCGCCGCCCGAGGTACGGTGCTCGAAGTGCAGGTGCGCGCCCATCTTGTACTTCGCGGAGGTCTTGCCGACGGTCCCGATGGACTGGCCCTGACCGACCGAGGCGCCGGTGCTCACCGAGCGCGACTTCAGGTGGGCGTACAAGGCGGTCGTGCCGTCGGCGTGCCTGATGACGACCACGTTGCCGAAGCCGTTGCCGGTCTCGTACACCGAACGGATCACCTTGCCGCCCGCCGCGGCGACGACCCGTCTGCCCTGGTCGCCGTCGCCGTCGCTGGGGCTGCCGTTGAAGTCGATGGCGTACGCGTTGTGGGCGTGACCACCGCCTGTGTAGCTCTTGCCGTACCAGCGTTCGCCGCACGGGAAGGGGAGTTGCATCGGCGTCGCCGCTGTGGCACCGGCGGACGTCACCCCGTTCACCAGCGGAAACGCCACAGCTGCCATTCCGATGATCAGTACTGTTCTACGCATGAGGGAAAGAATCCACCGAAAGATCATGAGATGTCCAGGTAGATCTCACGGGATCAGTCAATAAATTCTGGTTGCTGGAGTAGCCTGAGGGCCTGTTGGGCTTTGTGGGGTTTCAGCGGGAGAAGGTAGGAGATGACCGATCAACCGTTCGCCGTACCTGGGATGAAGCCCTCCTCCGGAGTCTCCTTCCACCAGGGCAAGCTGGCCACCAACAGCGAGAGCCTCACCGGCGACTCCGAGAAGATCGGCAAGCTGAGCACCCGCACCGAAGGCATCAACGTGCCATGGCCGGGCTTCGGGGTGCTCGGGCACTCGGCCGACAGCGCCCACGACCAGGCGCGCGGGCAGGCCGGCAGTACGCTCAAGATCGCCTCCCAGGCCGTCGAGTCCTGGAAGGACGCGCTCACGATCGCCGACAAGAACTACACGGCGGCCGACGAGAAGAGCACACCGAAGCCGCCCGGCGGCCCCAAGATGCCCGGCGGTCTCGGCGGCGCGGGCGGCGGCATGGGCGGACTCGGCGGTGGCGGGCTGGGCGGCGCCCCCAAGATGCCCGGCGCCAGCATGCCGAAGGCGTCCGTGCCCGACCTGGGCAACCCCGGTGCGAACCTCCCGAAGTCCCCGGGGATCGACCCGAACGCCGTCAAACCCCCGAACCTGCCAGACCCCAAGGGAATCGACCCCAACGGCCTGAACCCCAACGGCCTGAACCCCAATGGCTTGAACCCCAACGGTCTCAACCCCGCTGGCCTCAATCCGAGCGGCGCCAACGCGGCACAGACGGGCCTGTCGGACCTGGAGAACAAGCTCAACCGCAGCGTCCCGAACCCGAACGCCACCGAGCTGGCCTCGTTCACGCCACCCCAGGTCACCCCGCAGTCGTTCACGCCGCCCTCGACGGGCATGCCCGACATCCCGGGCTCCGACGCAGGCCGGTCCACCGGGTACGGCCCGAGCGGCGCCGTCGGCACCGGCTCGCTGGCGGGCCCCGGCAGCGGCGGCGCCCCCGGCGCCCGAGGGCCCGCCGTGGCGGGCGGCCTGCCCATGGGCGGCGCGCCGATGATGCCGATGATGCCCATGGGTGGCGCGGGCCAGAACGACGAGCGCGAGCAAGCCGGGTCCGACGCGCTGCGCGCCGACGAGAGCGTCTGGGACGACGACGAGGACATCGCCCCGCCCGTCCTCGGGATGGAGGAGGGCTTCTGATGGAGCTGGACGCCGAAGCACGCAACCGTTTCATCAGCGCCGCCAGCGTCGCGTCCGTGGCGGCGGTCGCCATCATGCACCCGATCGCCTTCTCCATCGCCGCGATGCTGGGCCTGCTGGTCTCCGACCCTGACGGCATGCTCAAGGCCAAGGACGAGTGGAAGACCACTGCGGCGGGCGGCAAGACCGGCGAACTCGAAGAACTGCGCACCTCCATCAAAACGCTGATCGAGCGGCTGGAGAAGGACGCCAAGTGGGAGGGGCCGACCGCCGAGACCGCCAAGGGCGTGATGCAGCAGTTCCTCAAGGAGCTCGACAGCGCCGCCGAGCAGCGCAACGGCATCGGCGACGCGCTCGGCTCCGCCGCCAAGCTGTACAACGTGCTGTCCTACGTGGCGGTCGCCATCGCGGCCCTCATGACCGCCTACGCCGCCGCGCTGACCGCCTCGACCGCCTTCCCGCCGCTGCGGCTGGCCACCCAGGCCGCGGTGACCCCGGCACTCGTGTCGACGGGGATCACCGTCAAGGGGCTCGTGACCACGCTGACGCAGGTCGCGATCACCCTCGGCCTGCTGTACACGGGTGTGTCGCAGCTCACCTCGCAGCAGGCGACCAAGTTCATGGAGCTGAAGGCGATGCCCAACTTCGGCGGCACCGGCCTCGGCAACGACCCCTACAGCAAGGCGCCGATGGTGAAGCCGATCCTGGACCCGTCCCTGATGGGCAAGAACGGCATGCCCCCGGCCCCCGGAGCACCCGCGTAGACCATGGGCGGATTCGACATCCACTTCCAGGCGCTCAAGGACTGCGGCGCCGCCGCCTACCGCCTGGCCAAGGACTTCGAGCAGGCGTACGGCGAGCTGAAGCCCGCCAAGGGCACCGGCCTGTTCGGCTCCCTGGACGGCGCCTCGGCCCTCGACGCCCAGGTGGCCAAGGTCGAGGAAGACCTCGTCAAGAAGGAGTACGGCGCCGCCGCCGAACGGCTGCGCGCGGTCGAGAACGCGCTGGACCGGGTCGAGACCAACGTCCGCGCGGCCAACGCCGCGAGCGGGGGCTAGAGCTTGATCAACAGCGCTGAGGTGCGCAAGCTGCCGGGCGGCGAGGGACTGGCCGCGATCATGGACAAGGTGGCCGTCGAACCCGGCCCGGTCCGCGACCTCGCCAGACGCTGGCGCAACGCGGGCGACACCGCCCTGGACTACGCGGGCGGGGTCGGCAACGCGGTCGGCAAGGTGGACCGGGCCTGGCAGGGCACCGCCTCGGCGGAGTTCACGACGTACATGACCAACTTCCGCAAGGCGGGCGACGGGCTCGACTCCGTCCTTTCGACGTGCGCGGGCGCGCTGGACCGCGTCGCCGACGAACTGACCACCGCGCGGCGGGAGATCGACGGCATCGCCGGTCGCCTGCTCGACAACGCGGCCGCGTACTCCAAGCAGTACTTCCAGGACAACCCCGACGCCGCGAAGGGGGCGGACGAGGCCGGGGTCAAGCGGCTCGCCACCGCCGCGGCCAAGGACGCCGAGCCCAAGCTGACCCCGCTCAACGACGCCGTCACCGACGCGACGACGCTGCTCACCAACAAGCTCAAGGACTCGGGCGGCTTCACCTTCTCCGACTTCAAGTCGCCGACGCCCGAGCAGTTCGTCCCCGTGCCCGGGGAGAAGGGCTGGGTACGCACCCCGGGCTACCAGCCGGCCCCGGGCAGCGGCGGAACCGGCGGCGGGGCCGGTGACGGTGACGGTGGCGTCGGCGGTGGCGGTGGCGGGAGTCCCGGCTACGAGTACGGCGGGGTCTCCAACGGCGGCGGCGCCCCCGCGCCCAAGGCCGAGGTCGTCGAGTGGATCAAGAAGGCGCTGGAGGTCATCAAGTCGCCCGAGATGGCGGCCGTCCTGGCCGAGCGGGGACTCGACGTGGCCGACCTCGACCCGAACGACCCTCAGGACATCCAGCGCATCTGGACCATCATCCACCACGAGTCCGGCGGAAACCCGAGCGCTGTCAACAACTGGGACATCAACGCCAAGAACGGGGTGCCGTCGCAGGGGCTGATGCAGACGATCCCGCCCACGTTCAACGCCCACAGCCTGCCCGGGTACAAGGAGATCCTGAGCCCGGTGGACAACATCATCGCCGGGGTGCTGTACACGTACAGCCGATACGGCGACCTCGGCAACCATCCGGGGATCGAGTCCCTGGAGAGCGGCGGCGGCTACCGCCCGTACTAGCCGACGTGCCCGGCCCGGTCAGGTCGTCCGGCCTGACCGGGCCGGCGCGTCAGCCGCAGTTGCCCCACGGGACGCTGACCTTGCCCTCGGCCGACGTCCCCGAGTACCTCGCGCACTTGCCCTTGCCCTGCAGCTTCACCGGGCCCGCGTAGTACTCGAAGTCGCCCAGGTCGCTCAGGCCGCCGCCGTTCTGAATCTTCAGGGTGACGCCGACCGACGTCTTCTCGCCGACGCTGGCGGTCTTCATCGTGACCGCGCAGTTCATGCCGCTGCCCGCGTCGTACAGCAGGTACGTGGTGGCACCGGCGAACGCGCTCTGCGCCACAACCCGGAAGCCGGAGCCGCAGACCCCGGTGGGGGTGTGCGGGTTCTTCACCGGCTCCACGGGCTTGGAGGTGATGGGCTGCGGCCTGGGCGTGGGGGGCTTGGAGGTGCTCGGCTTGGCCGTCGGCGTAGCGGTCGGGCTGGGCGTCGGCGTGGGCGTGAGCGTGGGGGTCGGTGTCGGGGTGGGGGTCGGAGTGGGTGTGGGCGTCGGCGTGGGAGTGGGGGTCGGAGTCGGGGTGCGGGTTCCGCTGGGACGCGGGGACGGGGACTGCTGGGCGCGCCGCTCCGTCGGCCGTGCGGTGGGCTGGGCGGTCGGCTGAGTGGTCGGCTGGGCGGGCTGCTGGTACGGCGGCTGGGCGGGCTGCTGCGCCGGAGGCGTGACCGGCTGCGGCACCCGGGTGAGCACCGGCACCTCCGGCGTCGAGAGCGCGTCGGCGGACTGGTCGGAAGGCAGCTCGAACGGCATCACACCGGCGTCGTCCGGCGTCGGCTTCCGCGCCCACGGCACCGTCGACTCGGGCTGCGGCTCGTCCGGCTGCGGCGCGGCCTCCACGCCCTGTGCGGCGGCCTCGGTCCGTACGGTTCCCGGCGTACTCGTGCCCTCGGCGGCGGTGACCTGCAGCGGCTGCTCGCTCGCGTAGCGGGTGGCACCGTACAGGCCGAGGCCGGAGACGAGCATCACCGCCGCCAGCGCCGCGACCAGGCCGATCGGAAACGACTGGCGGGCGGGCTGCTCGGCGGGCCGCCCGCCGGACGGCTCACCGGCGACGGGTCCGCCCGGTTCCGGGGCGATCGGCGGCGGCCCCCAGTTCTGCTGCGGCGGGATCGCCACACCTTCCAGGGGTGTGTCCCCCCGACCCGCCGGCACGACCGCCCCCGGCATGACCGGCGACCCCCACGGCTGCCCCTGGTGGGGTACGGCACCAGGCCAGGGCGCCCCGGGCTGCTGCGGGACGGGGAGCCGCCCGTCCCCGGATCGCGGCCCCACGATCTGGTCCGGCCCCACGACGTGCTCCGGATACGGCTGCGCCCCCGGCGGCTGCGCGATACCGGAGCCCGGCCCGGCCGCGTCCCCCGCACCCTGCGGTGCGGGGGAAATCTGCCCCGGCGCGTCCCCTGCACCCTGCGGTGTGGGAGAAACCCGCCCCGGTATGCCCCCCTCACCATGCGGTGTGGGGGAAGCCTGCCCCGGCGCGTCCCCCGCGCCCGGCGGTGTGGCCGGGGGTGTGGAGTACATGGGCAGGGCCGTGGGTCCCGATGTGGTCGGGGACGGCGAAGCGGGCGCGTTGCCGGAAAGCCGCATCAGCGACGCGTACGTCGTCGGACGGGGCCCGACCTCCTTGGCCAGGCACTCCCCCACGACCGCGCGCAGCGGCTCGGGCAGCGCCGACAGGTCGGGGTGCCCGGTGAGCACGGCCTGGGTGTCGTGTCCGAACGGCGGCCGCCCCGTGGCGGCGAACACCGTGACGGCCGCCCACGAGAACAGGTCGGAGTACGCCCCGTGCGGCCGGTCCTCCAGTTGCTCGGGCGACCGGTAGCCGATCTCCCCGACGGGCTCGCCCACGGCGACGTCCGTCAGCCGCACCCCGGTGGCCGTGACGATCACGTTGGACGGCGTGAGCCCGTGGTGCGCCATCCCGGCCAGATGCACCGGCGTCAGCGCCTTGAGCATCCCTTCGGCGATCCGCGTCAGCGCCTCGCCGGTCAGCGGGCCGTCGGCCGCGACGATCTCGGCCAGGCTGCGGCCCTCCGCGTACTCGCGGATCACGTAGGCCCGGCCCTCGTGCCACCCGGCGGACATCACTGCGGCGACGTGCGGGCTGGACACCCGCTTGGCGGCCAGCAGCCGCGCGGGCCGCTCGGGGTCGCCGGGGCTCTCGTGCAGCAGCTTGACCGCGTGCTGCGGGCCGTCCTCGCGCTGCCGTCCGAGGTAGACGACGCCGCGCGGGCCTTCGCCCAGGCGGCCGAGGAGTGTGTAGTCACCCACCCGTTCCGGGTCACCGGGCAGCAAGGCGTCCATCACAACCCCTTCGGCACACGAAGCATGATTCGCCACATTGAACCAGATTTGTCACACCTAAAGCGGCCATTCTCCGACGCCGCACTAACACGAATTCATCACTAATCCGCATATGTCGGTAAATGTGGTCAGTCGCGGCCGGCCCGCCACGACCGGCGCCTGCCCATGGGCACGACCAGCCGGCCCACCACGACCCCCAGCGCCACCGCCAGCGCCCCGCCGCCCACGGCCAGCGAGATCGTGATCGCCTGCTCGTCCGGCGGCGTCACCTTCGTCACCACGCCCTCGGGCAGCGGTACGGCGGGCGGCTTGGCGACCACCACGTCGTTCTGCGGCAGCACCGCCGTGATCGCGTACAGCGGGTTGACCATGCCGTTGCCGCTGCCGTCGCCGATGCCGCCGTCCGCGGTGGCCTCGATGCGGCGCCGTACCTGATCCTGCGAGAGGTTCGGGAACCGCGAGCGGACCAGCGCCGCCACCCCCGCCGCGTACGGCGCCGCGAAGCTCGTCCCCGGCAGCTTGTGGTGCAGGGCGCGGCCCGGCCAGGTGCTGGTGAGGTCCTCGCCCGGCGCCACGACCGAGACCTTGGAACTGGTGTTGGAGAACGCGGAGATCCGGCCGCCCGGCGAGACGGAGCCGACCGACAGCACCCCCTCGTACGCCGCCGGGTAGGCGGGCTGCTGCGTGCCGTCCTCACCCTGGACGTTGCCCGCCGCCGCGACGACCACGACGTCCCTGGACAGCGCGTACTCGATCGCGGCCCGCAGATCGGGCTGGTCCCTGGCCTCGGCGGAGACGTTGATGACGTCCGCCTTGATCCGGGCGGCGTACCTGATGGCCTCCACCAGGTGGGCGAGGTCGCCCTTGTCGCCGTTGATGTGCTTGAGCGACAGCAGCCGCACGGCGGGGGCGACGCCGTGGAACGGGTTGCCCTTCAGGTACTGGGCGGCGATGATGCCCGCGACGGCGGTGCCGTGGCCGCTGCAGTCGCGGTCGTCCGTGCGGGAGAAGTCGGCCCGGCCCGCGACCCTGAGCTGGGGGTGGTTGAGCTCGACCCCGCTGTCGATGACGGCGACGGTGACGCCCTCACCCCTGGTGAGACGCCAGGCGCTCTTGATGTCGATGCGCTGCTGCGCCCAGGGCACCCCGCGGAAGGTCTGCGTGCCGCGCTCCGGGCTGCACTCCAGAGCCGTGGCCTGCGCCGGTCGCACGGGCGCGGCCACGACGAGCGCGGCCACGGCCAGCGCACCCGCCAGGACCCTTCGACCCACCATGACCGAACAGCCTATCCACCCACATTCCTCCCACAAACCCCATCCGGCGAACCCGCACGTCAGCCCCCCGACGGCACAAAAGAACGGCCCGGCGCGCAAGTGGCCGGACCGTTCGGCGGGACAAGGCGTCAGCGGGTGGCGGACTCGATGTTGCCCCGATAGGTGTTGATGACCCGGGCCGCCTCCTGAAGCTCCTCAGCCATCCGCTGGAAGGCCGCCCGGTGCGTCTGCCACGCCCCGTGGAAACGCTGGGCACCCGGACCGGTCCAGGCGGTGCCGATCTTGGCCGCCTCACCGTCGAGCGCGGCCACCGTCGCCCTGACGGTCTCCGACTGCTGGGTGAACTGGGCGGCCATCTGCTGCATCTCCGCAGGGTCACCACCGAGCAGGCTGTGGCTCATGCGTACCTCCAGGATCGACGAAGGGCCGACTTCACCGTAGGCCCGCAACCCGCCCGTCGCCCCGCGTTATGCCGAGCGGTTATGGTCGTCCAGAGGATCATTCCGATAACGAAGGAGACGCCGATGCGCGAGGTTGTGGTAACCGGCGGCGGCACCGGCATCGGCTACACGATCGCCGCCGGGTTCGTCGCGCTCGGCGACCGGGTCACCGTCACCGGCCGCCGTGCGAACGTCCTGGCGGAGGCGGCCGCGCGGCTCGGCGCGGCCCACGTCTCGTTCAACGCGGCCGACACCGTGCTCTTTCTGGCCTCCGAGGGTGCGAGGCACCTCACGGGGCAGGTGCTGCACGTCAACGGCGGCGCCTACCTGGGTCGTTGACTCCGTCGAAGCGCGACGAGGAAGGACAGACGTCGGTGCAGAAGGTTCTGATCGCCAACCGGGGCGAGATCGCCGTGCGGATCGCGCGGGCGTGCAGGGATGCCGGGATCGGCAGCGTGGCCGTCTATTCGGAGCAGGATCTCGACGCCCTCCACGTGAAGGTGGCCGACGAGGCGTACGCGCTGGGCGGGCAGTCCCCGGCCGAGACCTACCTCGACGCGGCGAAGCTGCTGCGCGCGGCCGAGCGCGCGGGGGCCGACGCGGTCCACCCGGGCTACGGCTTCCTCGCGGAGAACGCGGAGTTCGCGCAGGCGGTGATCGACGCCGGGCTGATCTGGATCGGTCCGCCGCCGGCCGCCATCGCGGCGCTGGGCGACAAGGTGCGGGCCAGGCACATCGCGGCCAAGGTGGGCGCCCCGCTGGTCGCGGGCACCCAGGACCCGGTCTCCGGTGTGGCGGAGGTGCTCGCGTTCGCGAAGGAGCACGGGCTGCCGATCGCGATCAAGGCCGCGTACGGCGGCGGCGGGCGCGGTATCAAGGTGGCGCGCACGCTCGCCGAGATCCCCGATCTGTACGAATCGGCGGTCCGTGAGGCGGTGGCCGCCTTCGGGCGCGGCGAGTGCTTCGTCGAGCGCTACCTCGACCGGCCGCGCCACGTCGAGACGCAGTGCCTGGCCGACGCCCACGGCAGCGTGGTCGTGGTCAGCACCCGCGACTGCTCGCTGCAGCGCCGCCACCAGAAGCTCGTGGAGGAGGCCCCGGCGCCGTTCCTGTCGCCGGAGCAGGTCGAGACCCTCTACTCCAGTTCGAAGGCGATCCTGCGCGAGGCCGGGTACGTCGGCGCCGGCACCTGCGAGTTCCTCGTCGGCCAGGACGGCACGGTCTCCTTCCTGGAGGTCAACACCCGCCTTCAGGTCGAGCATCCGGTGACGGAGGAGGTCGCGGGCATCGACCTGGTGCGCGAGATGTTCAGGATCGCCGACGGCGAACCGCTCGGGTTCGGCGACCCGGCGCTGCGCGGGCACTCGATCGAGTTCCGGATCAACGCAGAGGACCCCGGCCGCAACTTCCTGCCCGCGCCGGGCACGCTGACGGTGCTGCGCCCGCCGGCGGGGCCGGGGGTGCGGCTGGACTCCGGTTACGAGGCGGGGATGACCGTACCCCAGACGTTCGACTCGCTGGTGGCCAAGCTGATCGTGACCGGCCGCACCCGCGCGGAGGCGCTGGAGCGCTCCCGGCGCGCGCTCGCGGAGTTCGAGATCGGCGGCATGCCGACGGTGCTGCCGTTCCACCGGGCGATCGTGGACGACCCGGCCTTCACCTCCGAGCCGTTCGCCGTCCACACCCGGTGGATCGAGACGGAGTTCGCCAACCCGATCCCGCCGTACTCCGGCGAGGGCGAGGCGGACGAGCCCGCCCCGCGTGAGACGGTGACGGTCGAGGTCGGCGGCAAGCGCCTGGAGGTCACCCTCCCCTCGGGATTCGGTACGGTCTCCCCCCAGCCCGCCCCTGGCGCCAGGAGCCCGAAACGCGGCAGGTCCGGCAGCAGGAAACCGGCCGCCGGAGGCGACGCCCTCGTGAGTCCGATGCAGGGCACGATCGTCAAGGTCGTGGCCGCTGACGGCGACACGGTGGCCGAGGGCGACACGGTGGTGGTGCTGGAGGCCATGAAGATGGAGCAGCCGCTCGCCGCCCACAAGGCGGGGGTCGTCGCCGGTCTGTCGGCGAGCGTCGGCCAGACGGTGACGGCGGGCGCCACCCTGTGCGAGATCAAGGACGCCTGAGCGCGCCCATCGCAGTTCGGAGGGTACCGTGCGAGGTGAGGAACTTTTCCGTCCGCCCGTTCGTCCAGAAAGGGCGAAGGAGGCTTGCTGCCCATGACCCACTCGCTGCGCCGAGCGGGGGCCGCGACTGCGGCCCTCGTCGCCGGTCTGCTCGCTGTGCTCGCCATGTCTCCCGCGGCCTCGGCCGCCGCGGCTCCACCTGACGCCCAGAAGATCGTGTCCTATTGGAAGGACAACAAGGACCCGCTCTTCGTGGAGAACGGCGCCGCGCTGAGCTCCGGCGACCAGTCCGAGCTCCGGACCGCATTGAAGGACTCCAAGAGCGACATCTACGTCGCGGCCCTGCCCGACGGTGTCGTCACCGACGCTCCCGGCTACCTGACCACGCTCGGCAAGGCCGTCGTCGCCGCCAAGGGAGGTGCGGCCCGGGTGACCGTCGCCGTGCTCGACGGCAAGACGCTTTACGCCAGCTCCAACTTCGGCCGGGGCGCCACCGGCCAGATCGCGTCGCTGTCCACCCGCAACAACAGCGAACTCGTCCCCGGTATGGACGAGTTCATCGACCGTGTCAACCTGCTGGAGCAGGGCAAGACCAGAAGTGCGCTGTCGCAGGGCTCGCCCGGCGGTGGCGGCGGCACCGGCGTGCTCGTCGGTCTCGGCGTGATCGCCCTCGTGGGCGGCGGCGGCTACCTCCTCTACTCGCGCGGCCAGAAGAAGAAGCTCGCCGCACAGCAGGCCAAGGAGCTCGCGATGGTCAAGTCGACCGTCGACGAGGACGTCACCAAGTTCGGTGAGGAGATCACCGCGCTCGACACCGACGTCATGCTCTCCGGCGAGGGCGGCAGGCACATCGACGAGTGGCAGAACGCCATCGACTCCTACGAGAAGGCCAAGACGCAGCTCGCGACCGTCGAGCGCGCCGACCAGATCCGCGAGGTCACCCAGACCCTTGAGGACGGTCGCTACTCTCTGGCGGTCGTGAAGGCCAAGGTCGAGGACCAGCCGGTGCCCGAGCGCCGCGCGCCCTGTTTCTTCAACCCGCAGCACGGCCCGTCGGCACGTGACGTCCGCTGGGCGCCGCCCGGTGGCGCGGTGCGCGACGTGCCCGCCTGCACCCGCGACGCGGAGGCGGTCGAGCGCGGCTTCGACCCGCAGCTGCGCGAGGTCATGGTCGACGGCCAGCGCCGTCCTTACTACGACGCCGGCCCCGCCTACCAGCCGTACGCCTACGGCTACTACGGCGGTTTCGGCGATGTCATGACCGGTATGTTCATCGGCACCATGATGGGCAGCATGCTCGCCGGCGGCTGGGGCATGGGCGGCTACGGCGCCGGATACTCCGAAGGCGTCGCCGACGGCGGCGGCGGTGACGCCGGCGGCTGGGGCGACTTCGGCGGAGACTTCGGTGGCGGAGACTTCGGCGGAGGCGACTGGTAAACCCGGCCGGCAGGCTCTCGAACCAGAGGGCCTGCCGCAACGGCCCGCAAGCCACTCACGAAAGGCGTGTCCCCTCCGGGGCGCGCCTTTCGGCTGTCGGTGGCGGGGCTGAGACAGCGTGTGAGCGGCGGGAACGTGGGAGCCGCAGGAAGGGCGTCACGGGCGTCGTCGCGGCGGGAGGGCGCGCGGGGAGGGGCGCCGGGGAGGCCATGAGCCGCCGGCGGCGGGCGGCGGGAGCGGGGGCTTCGCCGTAATGGGGAGTGAATCTCGTTTAAAGACCGGTTTCGGGCTGCATGAGGCGGCGGGCGGCCTCGGTGATCGAGCCGGAGAGAGCCGGGTAGACGGCGAACGTGTGGGCCAGCTGGTCGACCGTCAGGCGCTGCTGGACCGCCAGCGACACCGCCAGGATCAGCTCGGACGCCCCCGGCGCCACGATCACGCCGCCGAGCACGATCCCCGTGTGCGGGCGGCAGAACACCTTGACGAACCCGTCGTTGAAGCCCTGCATCTTGGCCCGCGCGTTCGTGGCCAGCGGCAGTTTGACGACGTTCGCCTCGATCTCCCCCGCCTCGATCGCCCGCTGTGCCACGCCGACGGCCGCGATCTCCGGATCGGTGAAGATGTTGGAGGCCACCGTCGCCAGCCGCAGCGGCTGCACGGCCTCGCCGAGCGCGTGCCACACGGCGATGCGCCCCTGCATGGCCGCCACCGATGCCAGCATCAGCACTCCGGTGCAGTCGCCGGCGGCGTACACGCCCGGCGCGGAGGTGCGCGAGACCTTGTCCACCTTGACGAAGCCCGCGCGGTCGAGCTGCACCCCCGCCTCCGCCAGCCCGATGCCGGTGGTGTTGGGGACCATACCGACCGTCATGAGCGCGTGGGTGCCCTCGGCGACCCGCCCGTCCTCCAGCGTGACGAGCACGCCGTCGGCGGTGCGCTTGACGGAGGAGGCGCGCGAGCGGCCCATGACGTTCATGCCGCGCCGCCGGTAGACCTCTTCGAGCACTTCGGCGCCGTCGGCGTCCTCGTTGGGCATCATGCGGTCGCGGCTGGAGACCAGCGTGACCTCGGAGCCCAGCGAGCGGTAGGCGCCGGCGAACTCGGCCCCGGTGACGCCGGAGCCGACCACGATCAGGTGCTCGGGCAGCTCGGGCAGGTCGTACAACTGCCGCCAGGTGAGGATGCGCTCGCCGTCCGGCTCGGCGCCCGGCAGGATGCGCGGCGTGGCGCCGGTGGCGATGAGCACCACGTCGGCCCGGATCGTCCGGTCGCCGGCCTTGACGACCTGCGGGTCGACCAGCCGCCCGGTGGCCTTGACGATCTCGACGCCCTCGGCGGCGACCCGGGTCTCGATGTCGAGCGACTGGGCCTGCGCCAGCTCCTTGACCCGCTTGTTGACGAGCGGCAGGTCGACCTCGGCCGTGCCGATCTCGCCGTCGGGGCCGCCGTTGAAGCCGACGCCGAGCGAGGGCGCGTCGAGCAGCGCCTGCTTGCGCACGGAGGTCGCGATCAACGTCTTGGACGGCACGCAGTCGGTGAGGACGCACGCTCCGCCGGGCCCGTCCTGTTCGACCATGGTGACCTGCGCGCCGAGCTGGGCGGCCACCAGCGCCGCCTCGTAGCCACCTGGTCCGCCGCCGATGATCACGATCCTTGTCACGTGTCCCATTCTTCCGTATAGCCACAGCAGCAGACGAACGGGGTTGGGAACCGCGCGCTAGTCTTGCTTGCTGTGCCTGTCTACGCCGCATACGGCAGCAACTTGGATCCGGGACAGATGGCGCTCTGGGCCCCTCACTCGCCCGTCCGCGCGAGCGGGTGGCTGCAGGGCTGGCGCCTGACGTTCGGCGGTGACGACGCTCTGGCGACGATCGTCGAGGATCCCGACGACCAGGTCTTCGTCGTGCTCTACGACGTACCGGAGTTCGACGAGTCCTCGCTCGACCAGTGGGAGGGGGCCGCACGCGGCGTCTACCACAAGGTCAGGCTGCGGGTGCAGACCCTGGAGGGCGAGGTCGTCGCCTGGTTCTACGTGCTCGACGGCTACGAGGGCGGGCTGCCGCCGGCCCGCTATCTGGGCTTCCTGGCCGACGCGGCCGAGAAGGCGGGCGCCCCCGACGACTATGTGAAGGCGTTGCGAGGGCGCCCGTGCACGTCCAACTGATCAGCGCAGCGGCTGGTCCTTGGTCTCCTTGAGGGCGAAGACGTAGACGAAGGTCGAGATCAGCGCGAGCGCCGACATGTACCACGGGAACAGGTCCATGTTCCCGGCGTCCTTGAGCGCGGTGCCGATGAGCGGCGCCGTGCCACCGAAGATCGCGACGGTCAGCGAGTACGGGAATCCGGCGCCCGCCGCCCGCACCCGGGTGGGGAACAACTCGGAGTTCACCGCGGCCGAGATCGAGGTGAAGCAGCCGAGGAAGACCATGCCGACGAGCTGGATGACCAGCAGGCTGGCGAAGGTGTTGTTCAGCATGCCGAGCAGCGGCACCGGCAGGATCGTGAAGGCCACGCCGAAGGTGATCAGCATGGGGCGGCGGCCGACCCGGTCCGAGAGCATGCCGAGCAGCGGCTGCAGCACCATGAAGAACACCAGCGAGATGGTCCCGACGGTGAGCGCGTCGGCCTTGTCGAACTGCACGCTGAACTGCGCGTACGTCGGCAGGAACGTGGTCCAGGTGTAGTAGGCGACGGTCCCGGCCAGGGTGATGCCGACGATCAGGGCGGCCTTGGTCGGGTAGCGCACCAGGAACTCGAACATGCGCGGCCGTTCGGCCTTGCCCTCCCTGATCTCGGCCGCGACGGCGGAGGTCTCGTCGGCGCCCTTGCGGATCCACAGGCCGACGAGGCTGAGGACGGCGCCGACGACGAACGGGATGCGCCAGCCCCAGGAGTTCATGTCGGGTTCGAGCAGGATCACGGCCAGCAGCGCGGCCAGACCGGAGGCGAGGAGCTGGCCGAGGGTGGTGCTCACGTACTGGAAGCTGGAGTACAGGCCCCGGCGCCCGTGCGGGGCCGATTCGACCAGGAAGGTGGTCGCGGCGGCGAACTCGCCGCCGACGGACAGTCCCTGGATGAGCCGGGCGAGGACGAGGATGATCGGCGCGAGCACGCCCGCCGTCTCGTACGTGGGGGTCACCGCCAGCAGCAGCGAGCCCACTCCCATGAGGATGATGGTGAACGTCATCGCCGTCTTGCGGCCGAAGCGGTCGGCGAAGGCGCCGACGAGGAGCCCGCCGAGCGGCCGCATGAAGAAGCCGACGGCGAAGACCGCGAAGGCGTTCAGCACCGGCAGGAGCGGGTTGTCCGTCTTCGGGAAGATCTGCGCCGCGAAGTAGACGGTGAGAAAGCTATAGGCGTACCAGTCGTACCATTCGACCGTGTTACCGATGCTGGCCGCCATGAGCTGGCGAACCCTGCTGCGGGGGATGCCGAGCGGCGACTCAGCGACGTTGGTTGCCACTGGGGCTCCTTTGCTTCACGTGCGGTGGTGCCCTACTGTGCAAGTCCTGGACTGAAATAGTCAAACATCCGGCAATAAGTTTACGAACCCGACATGAAAGCGGTTCTGTGTGGACGTTCTCGACCGGCGACTGATCGCGGCCCTTCAGGTCAGCCCCCGCGCCGCGTGGGGTGAGATCGCCAGGGTCGTCGGCGAGCACGAGCGGACCGTCGCGCGCAGGCTGCAACGGGTGCTGAACGAGGGCCTGGTCCGTGTCACCGCCATCTACGACGACCTGCGTACCGGCCACGGCCGCCCGGTGCACCTGCACGTACAGGTCCAGCCGGGCGCCTCCGCCCAGGTCGCCCACGCGCTGAGCGAACGCCAGGACACCCGGTCGGTGTACGGACTGACCGGCGAGGCCGACATCGGCTGCGAGCTGGTCGCCCCCACCAGGGAGCGGCTGCACGAGATCGTCTCCGCCCAGATCACCGAGATCGACGGGGTGCTCCAGACCAGGACCCAGGTCGTCCTGCACACCTTCACCACGGTCGCCGACTGGCATGCCCCCTTCCTGACCGCCGAGGAGGTCGCCGAGCTGCGCCAGAGCCCGCCCGGTGGGCTGCCGCATCCCGACGAGGAGGGCCTGTCGCCGCTGGAGCAGGAGATCGCCGAGTTGCTCACCCTGGACGGCCGCATCGCCTTCACCGCCATCGCCGACAAACTCGACATCTCCGTCCCCACAGCGCGCAGGCGGGTGGCCTCCCTCCTCGAACGGCGGCTCATCCTGCCGCGCGCCGAGGTCGAACCCGCCCTGCTCGGGCTGGAGGTGGAGGCCCAGATCTGGCTGCGGGTGCGCCCCCACGGGCTCGACCCGGTCGGCCAGGCGATGGCCGCGCATCCCAACGTCCGCTACTGTGCCGCCACGTCCGGCACCCACTCGGTCATCGTCCAGGTGGTCGCGGCCCACGAGGCCGACCTTTACCGTTTCATCACCCACGTCGTCGGCTCCCTCGACGAGGTCACCGACGTCAACGTCACGCTCATCACCCGGGCCCACAAGCGCGGCCACCTGCGCAAGTCCGGCTTGCTCACCCTGGAGAGGACACCATGACCAGCGTCGCCGAGAACGAAGTCGCCGATCTGTGCGTCGAGCTGATCCGCGCCGACAGCAGCAACTACGGCGACGGCAGCGGGCCGGGTGAGCGGGCGGCGGCCGAGGTCGTCATGGCCAGGCTCGACGAGGTCGGCATCGAGCACACCTACATCGAGAGCGAGCCCGGCCGGGGCAACGTGATCACCCGGGTCGAGGGCAGCGACCCCACCCTGCCCGCCCTGCTGGTCCACGGCCACCTGGACGTCGTGCCCGCCAACGCCGCCGACTGGTCGGTGGACCCGTTCGGCGGGGAGATCCGCGACGGCTACATCTGGGGCCGGGGCGCCGTGGACATGAAGGACATGGACGCGATGATGCTGGCCGTCCTGCGGCAGCTCAAGAGCGAGGGCCGCAAGCCGCGCCGCGACCTGGTCTTCGCCTGGGTGGCCGACGAGGAGGCGGGCGGCGTCTACGGCGCCAAGTACCTCACCGCCAACCACCCCGAGCTGTTCGAGGGCGTCACCGAGTCGATCAGCGAGGTCGGCGGCTACTCGCTGGAGGTCGATCCCTCCCTGCGGCTCTACCTGATCGAGACGGCCCAGAAGGGCCTGGCGTGGATGAAGCTCGTCGCCGACGGCACGGCCGGGCACGGCTCGATGCTCAACTCCGACAACGCGGTCACCGAGATCGCCAAGGCCGTGGCCCGCATCGGCGACCACTCCTGGCCGATCACGCTCACCCCGACGGTGCGGACCTTCCTCACCGAGGTCGCCGACGCCTTCGGCATCCCGTTCGACCCCGAGGACCCCTCGAACGTGCTCGACCGGATCGGGCCGCTGGTCCGCTTCGTCGGCGCGACCCTCAGCCACACCACCAACCCCACGCAGCTCGGCGCCGGGTACAAGTCCAACGTCATCCCCGGCCAGGCCACGGCGGTCATCGACGGGCGCTTCCTGCCCGGCCACGAGGAGGACTTCTTCAAGACCCTCGACGCGCTGCTCGGCGAGAAGGTGCGACGCGAGTTCGTGCACCACGACATCGCGCTGGAGACCACCTTCGACGGCGCGCTCGTCGAGTCGATGATCGCGGCGCTGAAGGCGGAGGACCCGGCCGCGCGGGCGGTGCCGTACTGCATGTCGGGCGGGACCGACAACAAGACCTTCTTCGCCGACCTCGGCGTGCGCGGCTTCGGCTTCGTGCCGTTGCGACTGCCGAAGGAGCTGGACTTCGCGTCGATGTTCCACGGTGTGGACGAGCGGGTGCCGGTCGAGGCACTGCAGTTCGGTGTGAGGGTGCTCGACAGGCTCCTCCTAGACTACTGAGGTGAGCAAAGACGCCTACTCCCTGGCCAAGGACGCCGCCGCCGCGCTGAAGGGCGCGGCGGGCGTCGACACCTTCGACGTCGCCCTCGTCATGGGCTCCGGCTGGGTGCCCGCGGCCGACGCGCTCGGCGAGAGCCTCGCCGAGGTGCCCTTCACGGACCTGCCGGGCTTCGCCCCGCCCTCGGTGGCCGGGCACGGCGGCAAGATCCGCGTGGTGCGCACGGCGGCGGGCCGCAACGCGCTGGTCCTGCTGGGCCGTACGCATCTGTATGAGGGGCGGCCGGTCGAGCAGGTCGTCCACGGCGTCCGCACGGTCGCGGCGGCCGGGGTGCGCACGATCGTGCTCACCAACGCGGCGGGCGGGCTGCGCCCGGAGACGCAGAACGTCGGCGAGCCGGTGCTGATCAGCGACCACCTCAACCTGACCGGCGCCAACCCGCTGACCGGCACCACCTTCCTCGACCTCACCGAGGTCTACAGCAAGCGGCTGCGGGCGCTGGTGCGCGAGATCGACCCGTCGCTGGCCGAGGGCGTCTACGTCGCCTTCAGGGGCCCGACCTACGAGACCCCGGCCGAGATCCGCATGCTGCGCACGCTCGGCGGCGACCTGATCGGCATGTCCACCGTGCTGGAGGCCATCGCCGCCCGCGAGGCCGGGCTGGAGGTGCTCGGCATCTCGCTGGTCACCAACCCGGGCGCGGGCCTGGTCGGCGAGCCCCTCAACCACGAGGAGGTCCTGGAGGTCGGCAGGTCCACCGCGGCGCGCATGGGCGTGCTGCTGGGCAAGGCGGTCGACCGGCTGTGACGGACCTGCTCAAGCGGGCCCGCGAGTGGCTGGCGCAGGACCCGGACCCCGACACCCGGGCCGAGCTGTCCGACCTCGTCGAGCGCGCCGACCCGGCGGAACTGTCCGCCCGGTTCGGCGCCAAACTCGAGTTCGGTACGGCCGGGCTGCGCGGCGAACTCGGCGCCGGCCCCAACCGGATGAACCGCGTCACCGTGATGCGCACCGCCGCCGGCCTGGCCCGCGTGCTGGGCCCCGGCAAGCACGTGGTCATCGGCTACGACGCCCGATACAAGTCCGACCGCTTCGCCCGCGACACGGCCGCGGTGCTGACCGGCGCGGGCCTGCACGCCTCCTTGCTGCCGCAGGCGCTGCCGACGCCGGTGCTCGCCTTCGCGGTGCGCGCCCTCGGCGCCGACGCCGGGGTCATGGTGACCGCCAGCCACAACCCGCCCAGGGACAACGGCTACAAGGTCTACTGGGGGGACGGCTCGCAGATCGTGCCGCCGGTCGACGCGGAGATCTCGGCCGCGATCGACGCCGTCGGCCGGGTCGACGAACTCCCCCTCGACGCGCCGGGCACCCTCACCGAACTGGGTGAGGAGATCATCGACGACTACCTCGACGCGATCACAGCGCTCCCGCTCGGCACTGCCCGCGAGCTCAGCGTCGCCTACACGCCGCTGCACGGCGTCGGATCCGGCACACTGACCGGCGCCTTCCTCGCGGCGGGCTTCGAGAGCCCGCGAGCGGTCGAGGAGCAGCGCAACCCCGACCCGGCGTTCCCGACCGTGGCCTTCCCCAACCCGGAGGAACCCGGCGCGATGGACCTGATCTTCGCGCTGGCCCGCGCATCCGAGGCCGACCTGGTGATCGCCAACGACCCCGACGCCGACCGGTGCGCGGTGGGCGTGCCGATGGGCGGCGGCCAGTGGCGGATGCTGACCGGCGACGAGGTCGGCGCGCTGCTCGGCGAGTACGTCATCGGGCAGACGAGCGGCGACCGCATGGTGGCGACCACGATCGTCTCCTCCACACTGCTCGGCAAGATCGCCGCCGCGCACGGCGTCAGGTACGGCGAAACCCTCACCGGCTTCAAATGGATCATGCGGGCCGGGCCCGGCCTGGTCTTCGGCTACGAGGAGGCGCTCGGCTACAGCGTGGGCGGCGCCTCGCTGCCGGTCCACGACAAGGACGGCATCGGGGCGGCGCTGGCGGTGGCCGCGCTCGCCGCCGGCGCCAAGGCCGACGGCCGTAGCCTGCTCGACCTGCTCGACGACCAGGCCAGGACGTACGGCCTGCACGCCACCTCGCAGTTGTCGGTCCGCGTCGAGGACCTGGCGCTGATCGCCGGCGCGATGGCGCGGCTGCGCGCCGAGCCGGTCGCCGAACTCGGCGGCCGGGCCGTCGAGCGGGCCGACGACCTGGCCGAGGGCGTGGGCGGGCTGCCGCCGACCGACGGCCTGCGCTACCTGCTGGCCGGCGGCGCCCGCGTGGTGATCCGTCCATCGGGCACCGAGCCGAAGCTCAAGTGCTACCTGGAGGTGGTGGTCCCGGTGACCGGCGAGGTCGCCGAGGCCAGGCAGCGCGCCTCCGCCGAGCTCGCCGAGCTGACCGAGGCGCTGCGGGTCACGCTGGGTCTCTGAGCCGGAACTGCAGTTCGACCTCCCACTTGGTCATGTCGGGCTGCTCCTCCGGGTCGGTCTTGTAGATCTCCAGCCTGCTCCCCCAGTGCTCGCCGTCGGCCGCCTGCCGGAGATCGAAGTCGAGGCCGGGCGTGGCCTGGAGCGCCTCGATGGCGGCGAAGAGCCGGTCCGGGTGTCCGACGTGGGTCTCGCTGGCGTAGCGGCCGGCGGGCAGGGTGGCGGCGAAGATCTCGCCTTCGCCCGCCACCGGCTCGGCGACCGGCCAGCCCACCTCGACGTCGACGTTCCCGTCCGAGCCCAGGTGGTGGAAGCGGAAGAACGGCGCACCGGCGGGGACGCCGCCGCGCTCGGTCAGCCAGGCGAGCACCTCCGGCAGCCGGTCGGCGATCTGGGCGAAGGCGTCCATGGTGACGGTTCTGCGGGCGCCGACGTAGTGGCGCTCCGGGAATTCGATGATGTCCATGCCCTTAGGTACGACCGGGGCCGGCCAAACTCATCGGTAGTCCGAAAAGCGGGAAGAGCAGCGGGTCGAGGAAGACGGTCTCCTCCCTGATCCGGCCGTCCGCCGCCGCCATGACCGTGATCGCGAACGCCTCGCCGTTCCGGTACTGGGCGAGGGCGGGCAGGCCGTTGGCCGAGGTCTTGACCAGGCGGGAGCCCGCGCACGGGTTGCCGGAGGCGGTCAGCACCCGCGAGATGTCGGCGCGGCCGCGCAGCCACCAGCCGAACGGCGGCATGGAAGTCGTCGCGTCCTCGTGCAGCAGCGCGACCAGCGTCTCGACGTCGAAGCTCTCGAACGCCGCGATGTACCTGTCCAGCAGGTCCTCGTCCACGGCCTGGCGCGGCCCCGGCGTGGCGGGCAGCGCGGCTCTGGCCCGCTGGAGGGTGCTGTTGGCG
>NZ_BAAAHQ010000009.1:77553-152810 GCF_039525605.1 Nonomuraea longicatena
CCCCACCTCCGCCGCCGACCAGCGCAATACGTCGCGCAGGATCAGCACCGCGCGTTGCCGGGGCGGCAGGTGCTGCAGTGCCGCGACGAAGGCCAGCCGGACGGACTCGCGGGCGACCGCGAGGTCGGCCGGGTCCATGAGCGCGTCGGGCATCGGATAGACCCAGCGGTCGTACGGCATCGGCGCGCCCAGCTCCGCGCCGGGCTCGGCCGCCGGGCCGAAGTCCATGGCCAGGGCCCGGCGGCGGGCGCCGCGTAGCATGTCGAAGCAGACGTTCGTGGCGATGCCGTACAGCCACGGGCGGAGCGGACCGCGTTCGGGGTCATAGCTCTTCCACGCCCTGACCAGGGTCTCCTGGACGGCGTCCTCGGCCTCGAACCCGGAGCCGAGCATCCGGTAGCAGTATCCGGCGAGCTCGGCGCGGTGCCGCTCGAAGTCCGTCACCTCAGCGGCTCACCTCCCACTGCAGCTCCGTCACCCATTCGTCGTGATCGTCCGGGCAGTGCAGCGACACCTCGCGGGCCAGGCCGACGGCGCGGTAGCCGTTCTCCTCGATCCAGTGGGCCAGCGCCTGCATCGTGGGGCCCACATGGTCCATCGAGCCCCGGTGGATGATCGCGGCGGCCTGCTCGATCGCGGGCAGGTCGACCACGTCGTAGCCGTCGCCCGTGGGGACCGCGACCTCCAGCCCGGCGTGGGCCAGGACCGAGCCGTCGTCGGCCTGCACGTAGTAGGCGCAGCCGGGGCCGACGATCGCCACCCCGGTCTCCTCCAGGCGTTCGACCAGCCGGCGGTAGAGCGGGGTGAGGACCGGGCCGATGTCGTCGCTCTCGTAGCTGGCCGCGCGGCCGCTGAGCACGGCCACCCGGAGGGGGGCGACCTTCTTGAGTACGACCTCGTCTGTGCGCATCTGACCTTCCCTCTCGATCGCGCGGAGCCTCGCCTCGACGCCGCGCAACCTGGCGAGGTCGGCGCTGATCTGGGCTTCGAGCTGGGCACGGCGCAGCCGTACCATGCCTTGGAGCTCTTCGGCGCTCACCTTCTCGTCGAGGATCGCGCCCACCTGCTCCAGTGTGAAACCCAGGTCCTTGATCGCGACGATCCGGTTGAGCCTGGCCAACTGCGCCGCCTGGTAGAAGCGGTAGCCGGTCGCGGGATCGACGTGCGCCGGACGCAGCAACCCGATCAGGTCGTAGTGGCGCAGCATCCGAACCGACACGAGCCCCAGCCTGGCGAAGTCTCCGATACCGAACATGACCCTCCCAGGTGTACGGCCTCCCACCGTGTCAGGGTCAACCCTATGCCCGCCCCCTGGGTGCGGCGCCTGCTCCGAACAGGCCCGGCCGGTCCCCGCCGCTGCGACGCGAAGCGTGGCGAGCAGCATCACGAGGGCGGGGACCGGCTTCCACCACCGTGCGGCCGGGACGGGATGCGGTGGTCTGTCCGCGGTGCCTCAGATATCCCGTCCCGGCAGCCCGGTGTCGGCGGCACGGGCACTGTGGGCCGCCCGCGCCACCACGCCGGCCTCTCAACCGAGGCATGCCCTACTTAGGCAAGGCAAACCTAACTTCATCACGCCTTCCGGTCAAGCGCCTCCCGTTTCACATAAATGATGGTCTACTCTCAATTGAGATGACAGTTGCAGAAGCGTTCGCTTCACCTATGACAACGGAGGTGGCCCGTCATGGGCGACGACATCAACGGCCTGCATCATGTGGGCCACATCGTGCGGGACATGGGGCAGGCGATGGAGCGCTACCGCCGGCTGGGATTCACGGTGCCCGCCCCCGCCTATCCCGTCCTCCCGCGGGTGCCCGGCGGCCCGGCCGAGCCGTTCGGGGTGGCCAACACCCACGTGTACTTCCCCGGCAACTTCATCGAACTGGTGGCCGTCGTCCCGGAGACCGGCCCCGCGCCCGAAGGCGCCCGCCCGATCCCCCTGCGGGTGCCGGACGACAGGCTGCCCGGACTGGTGGCCGCCGTGCGCGCCGCCGCCGAGAACATCACGTCCTTTCTCCGGCGCTTCCAAGGACTGCACATCATGATCGCCGACACGCCGGACCTCGACGGCGTCGCCGCCCGGCTGACGGCCTCCGGCGTCGGCCACGGCGGCGTGCACGCCGTCCAGCGGCCCGTGGAGACCAGCGTGGGGACCACGATGGAGCCCGCCCGCTACCTTGAGATCTCCGATCCCGGCCTGTCTGCCGGGCGCGTGCCCGAAGGCCGGATCGGGTTCGCCGAGAACGCACCGGCGCAGGCGCCCCCGTCGCCTCCCGACCACCCCAATGGCGCTACCGGCCTGGTGGAGTGTGTACTGTGCGTCGCCGACCCGGCGCTGCCCGAACTGGAGCGGCGCTACGGCACGTACTTCGGCCGGCCGGACGGCCGGGGGACACCGGGGACGGCGCGCTTCGGCCGGGCGAACGTCACCGTCGTCTCCGAGTCGGCGCTGGCCGCGCGGTTGCCCGGTGAGCGTCCGGCCGCCCTGCCCGCGTTCGCCGCCTACGCCGTGTCGGTCCGCGACCTCGCCGCCACCGAGCGGTTCCTGCGCGCCGGCGACGTCCCGCTCACCCGGACCGGCCCCGAGGAGCTGCTCGTCCCCGCCTCCGCCGCACTGGGCACCGCGATCGTCTTCCGCCAGGAGGGCTGAACATCCCCGTCGGGCGCCGCGATCACCTTCCGCCAGAACGATCGAACATCCTGGCGCCGCGATCGTCCTCCGCCAAGACGGTTGCGCATCCGCCCCGGCGGCCCGATCGTCCTCCGCCGGAGCGGCTGGGCATTCGCCTCTTGGCGGCGGCAGCGGAAGAGGTTACGCTACGACCGAACGTTCGGTAGGGCGAAGGGGAGACATGGACGCCGGGATGAAGATCAAGGCAGCCGCGATCGACCTCTTCGCCCGCGACGGCTACGCCGCGACCAGCATCAGAGACCTGGCCCGCGCCGTGAACATGACCAACGCCGGCATCTACCACCACGTCACCAGCAAAGAGGCCCTCCTCGCCGACCTCATGCGCGTCGGCCAGCTCGGCCTCATCGACGCCACCGACCGCCTCCTCGCCCACCGCCCCGCCCCCGCCGACCGCCTCGCCGTCCTCATCGGCTCGCTCACCGCCATCCACGCCCTCAACCCCATGACCACCCGCGTGATGGACGGCGAGCTGCGCTCGCTCACGCCGGGCTCCAGCGCCCGCGACGAGATCATCGCCCTGCGCGACCGCTACGAGGACCGCTGGCGGACCACCCTCGCCGAAGGTGCCGACCAAGGTGACTTCCGCATCCCCGACCAGCGGCTGACCCGCCTCGCCCTGATGGCGATGTGCACCGGCACCAGCGAGTGGTACCGCCCCGACGGCGACGCCTCGCTGGAGCGGGTCTGCGCCGAGTTCGTGGCGATCGGGCTGGCCTCGGTCCGCTCCCGCGTCCAGGTGAGCATGCGGCTCGACCTCTCCCTGCTGCCCGACTACCCATGGGAGCCCCATGTCGATCCCCGAGTTGATCCGGCAGGCCGCCACCCGATTCGCTGACCGACCTTTCCTGAAATTTCAGGACCGGACGCTCACCTTCGCCGACCTCGACCACCACACCGACCGCCTCGCGGGCGCCCTGGCCGCCCAAGGCGTCCGCCCCGGCGACCGGGTCGCCATCATGCTGGACAACGTCCCCGAGTGGCCGCTGAGCTGGCTGGCCGTCCTCAAGGCGGGGGCGATCACCGTCCCCGTCAACGTCCGCTACCGCTCCGCCGACCTCGCCCACATCCTGACCGACTCCGGCGCCACCCTCGCCGTCACCTCCCCCGAGTACGCCCCCCTCCTCCACGAGCAGGGCGTCCCCACCCTCACCGAGACCTCCGGCCCCGTCCCCCACCCCACCGTCCGCCCCTGGGATCTCGCCAACTTCCAGTACACCTCCGGCACCACCGGCTTCCCCAAAGCCTGCATGCTCACCCACGACTACTGGGCCACCACCGCCCGGACCATGGCCGAGTTCCTGGAACCCCGCGACGACGACGTCATGATGGTCGCCCAGCCGTTCTCCTACATGGACCCGCAGTGGATGACCCTCACCTGCCTGGTCGCCGGGATCCCCGTGGCCGTCCTGCCCCGCTTCTCCGCCTCCGGATTCTGGGCCTCGGCCCGCGAGCACGGCGCCACCCTCACCTACGTCCTCGGCACCATGCCGCTGCTGCTGTTCAAGCAGCCCCCGCACGAGCTCGACCGGGCGAGCCGCATGCGCCTGGTGCTCTGCTCCGCCATCCCGCCGAGGCTCCACGCCGCCCTGGAAGAGCGCTGGGGCGCCCCGTGGCGCGAACTGTACGGTTCCACGGAAACCGGCCTCGACCTCCTCGTCCGCCCCGAGGCGACCGGCACGGTCGGCACCGGCGCCATGGGCCTGCCGCCGCCCGGCAAGGAGGTCGAGGTGCTCGCCGAACCCGGCGAGACCGGCGAGATCGTCGTACGCGGCCACCCGATGATGCGCGGCTACTGGAACCACCCGCAGGCCACCGCGACCGCCTTCGAGGGCGGCTGGTACCACACCGGTGACCTGGGCTTCCGCGACGAGCACGGATACATCCACCACGCGGGCAGAACCAAGGACATGGTCCGCAGGGGCGGCGAGAACATCTCCTGCGCCGAGGTCGAGAACGTGCTCGCCGAGCACCCCGCCGTCCTCAACGTGGCCCTGGTGCCGATCCCGGACGAACTGTTCGGCGAGTTGCCCAAGGCGTTCGTGCAACTGCGCCCCGGCCACGAGCCGGGCAGGCAGACCGCGCTCGACATCGTCGCGCACGCCAGGCGGCGCCTGGCCAAGTTCAAGATCCCGGCGTTCGTCGAGTTCGTCTCCGGCTTCTCGCTGACCCCGTCGGCCCGCATCGAGAAGCGCCACCTCCTGCAACCCGCGCGCGACCAGCGTGCCGGGGCCGTCGCCGTCGAAGGAGAACCCGCATGATCGACGTCAGTGTCCGTGACGAGGTGACGGTGGTCACCCTCCGCCGCCCGGACAAGCTCAACGCCCTCACCACCCGGATGCGCCTGGACCTCGCGGCGATCGTGCGCGAGCACGGCCGAGACGGGCGGGGCATCGTGGTCACCGGCACCGGCCGGGCCTTCTGCGCGGGCGAGGACCTGCACGAGGCGGCGGACAAGTCGCTGGTCGAGGAGGTCGCCACCTTCCACGACCTGACCAGGGCGGTGCTGGAGACGCGGGTACCGGTGATCGCCGCCCTGAACGGCCTGACCGTGGGCGGCGCCGCCGAATGGACGCTCTCCTTCGACGCCCGTCTCGGCTGCCCCGCCACGGAGTTCTTCCTGCCGGAGAACGGCATCGGCCTGTCGATCTCGAACGCGTCGAGCTACCTGCTCCCGCGCCTGGTCGGCGGCAGGGCGCTGCGCATGGTGCTCGACACGGCCCGGCTGGACGCGGACACGGCGCTGGCCTCCGGGCTCCTGGACGAGATCGTCGAACCGGACGCGCTGCTCCCGGCCGCCGTCGCCCTCGCCAGACTCTGGACGGAGCCCGGCCTCGCCACCGGCGTGCACCTGCGGCTGCTGCGCCCGTCGGTCGAGGAGGTCGAGCGGGCCTTCGTCAGGGAGACGGAGGCGGCCAAGGAGGTGGAGGACGCCGGACTGGCCCAGGCGGGAATGGCCCGCTTCGCCGCCCGCCGCCGCTGACCTCCGGGAATGGCCCGCTTCGCCGTTGCCGGCCCTAGGGGATGACGAGAGCGGCGATGAGCAGTGCGACCGCCACCGCGATAACCGCGAAGGCGTCCTTCGCCCACGCGGTCGTCACCGGACCCGGCTGCTCGTCGCGCCGCTTGGCGGCCTCGACCCGCTCGGTGATCTGGTCGCCGACCCAGTCGGCGTGGGTCTTGCCCGCGAACGCCTCGGCCGCCGCCTGCTCGGCCTTCGTCAGCGCCGGTTCGGTGCGGAACCGGCCGCGCCGGGCCGGGGCCGCGCCCCGCCGCTGCGCCTTGGCCCGCTCACGGGCGGTGCTCGTGGGCGTCCACAGGCGCAGCATCTCCTCGCCGTGCCTGACGTTGATCGAGTGGGAGACGCTCACCCCGCCGATGGAGGCCCACGGCAGGAACGTCGTCCGGAACGGGTTGCGCACCCGCAGGCCGTCCTCTTCGAGCACGGTCGCGGGCCGCATCGCCACGGCGTACACGAGCGCGGTGATCGCGGCCAGCACCGCCGCCGCGATCAGCGTCGACTTCCCTGAGTAGCGCAGCGTGAGATCGACCGCGTTGACGAACACGAACCCCGCCCACACCATGGCGAAGACGAACATGTTCTTGGAGCGGAAGGTCTGTTTCACGGCTGCCACTTCAGTTGGGCGAAGCCCGGCTTGATGACCCCGTTGATGAGCGCGAGCCGCTCGTCGAAGGGGATGAAGGCCGACTTCATCGCGTTGACCGTGAACCACTGCAGATCGTCCCAGCCGTAGCCGAACGCCTCGGCCAGCTTGGCGAACTCCTCAGAGACGGAGGTGCGGCTCATCAGCCGGTTGTCGGTGTTGACCGTGACCCGGAAGTTGAGGCTCCGCAGCAGCCCGATCGGATGGTCGGCGATCGAGGCCGCCGCCCCGGTCTGCAGGTTGGAGGTCGGGCACATCTCCAGCGGGATGCGCTTGTCGCGGACGTAGGAGGCCAGCCGGCCGAGCTTGGCGCTGCCGTCGCCGGAGACCGTGATGTCGTCGATGATGCGCACGCCGTGGCCGAGCCGGTCGGCGCCGCACCACTGGATCGCCTGCCAGATCGACGGCAGCCCGAACGCCTCGCCCGCGTGGATGGTGAAGTGGGCGTTCTCCCGCTGAAGGTACTCGAAGGCGTCGAGGTGACGCGTGGGAGGGTAGCCCGCCTCGGCGCCGGCGATGTCGAAGCCGACCACGCCGACGTCGCGGTAGCGGACGGCCAGTTCGGCGATCTCCATCGAGCGGGCCTGGTGGCGCATGGCGGTCAGCAGGGTGCCGACCCTGATGCCCCGGCCCCGCGACCCGATCCGGAACCCGTCGAGGACGGCCTGCACGACCTCGTCCAGGCTGAGCCCGTTCGTGGTGTGCTGCTCGGGCGCGTAACGCACCTCGGCGTAGACGACGCCGTCGGCGGCGAGGTCCTCGGCGCACTCGGCGGCCACCCGGATCAGGGCCTCGCGCGTCTGCATGACGCCGACCGTGTGGTCGAAGGTCTCCAGATAGCGTTCGAGCGAGCCCGAGTCGGAGGCTTCCTGGAACCACTCGCGCAGACTGCCGGGATCGCCGGTGGGCAGCCGGTCGTAGCCCGCCTCGCGGGCCAGATCGACGATCGTCTCGGCCCGGAGTCCGCCGTCGAGATGGTCGTGGAGCAGGACCTTCGGGGCGCGCCTGATCTCGTCCTGCGTCGGCTGCACACTCATCTCGCCATCATAATGTGCGGTGATGCCTGACCTCATCGGCCGAGACCATCCCGCCGCCACACTTCGCGGCGCGGTCGAACGTGCGCTGACCAGCCACGGCTCACTCGTGCTCGTCACGGGCGAGGCGGGCGTCGGCAAGAGCGCGCTCGTCGCCGAGGCCGCCGGGCACGCCCGTCGGGCGGGCGCCCGGGTGCTGAGCGCCGCCTGCTGGGAGGGCGAGGGCACGCCCGGCTACTGGCCGTGGATCCAGATCGGCCGCAGGCTCGGCGCCGACCTCCTCGACGGCGCCGGATCGGCCTTCGAGTTGTACGACGCGGTGACGGCGCGGCTCGTGGCCGCCTCCCGCGAACGCCCGGTGGTGGTGGTCCTGGAGGACCTGCACTGGGCCGACCCGGCCTCGCTCAAGCTGCTCGACTTCGTCGTACGGCATGCGTGGTTCGAGCGCCTGCTCGTGGTCGGCACGGCCCGCGAGGGCGAGGCCGAGCTGCCCGCCGACCTGAAGGCGACCACGCTCGCGCTGACCGGCCTCGACCGTGACGAGGTCGGCGAACTGGTCGCCCGCACGGCGGGCCGCGAGCCCGGCCCCGGCCTGGTCGCCGAGATCCACCGGCGCACCGGCGGCAACCCGTTCTTCGTCGAGCAGACCGCGCGCCTGTGGCAGGGCGGCAGCCCGCTGGAGACGATCCCGCCGGGGGTGGGCGCGGCGATCGACCGGCGGCTGTCGCGGCTGTCGGCCGACACGCTCGACATCCTGCGGACGGCCGCCGTCCTGGGCGGGGAGTTCGACGAGGAGACGCTGTCGCGCGCGCTCGGCCGGCCGGTGGCGAGTCCGCTCGGCCAGGCGGCGGCCGCCGGGCTGGTCGCACCGCTCGGTCCCGGCCGTTCGGCGTTCGTCCACGATCTCGTCCGCGAGACCCTGTACGCCGGGCTGCCCGGCGACGACAGGCGGGCCAGGCACGCCGCCGCCCTGGCGGCCCTCGGCGACGCCCTGCCCGCCGAGCGGGCCCACCACGCCTACCTGGCCGCCTCCCCCGACGCGGCCGGTCTCCTGCTCGACGCGGCGCGCGACGCGGGCGCCCGGCTGTCGGACGAGGAGGCCGTGGGCCACTACCGGCGCGCGCTGGAGCTCGTCCCCGACGCCGCCGCCAGGGCGGACCTTCAGCTCGATCTCGGGACGACTCTCCACCGCCTCGGCGACGACGCCGGCGGCCGGGCGCAGATCGAGGCGGCCACCGAGACGGCCCGCGCGCTCGACGATCCCGATCTGCTGGCCCGGGTCGCGCTCAAGCTGTACTCAGCCGGTCATCCGGAGTTCGCCGGCGAGGCCCACCGGCGGCTGCTCGACGGCGACACCGTCCGGATGGAGGAGGTCGCCGGCGAGCTGAATGCGCTGGCCACCAGCCGGGCCCGGCTCGGCACCGACGACCAGGCGCTCGGTGAGGCGCTGATGACCGGCCTCGTCGCGATCTGGGGCCCCGGGACCGCCCGAGAGCGCCTCGCCATCGCCGAGGAGCTGTCGGCGGTCGCGGAACGTTCCGGCGACGTCCGGCTCCGGCTCCAGGCCCTGTCGTGGCGGGCGGCCTGCACCCTCGAACTCGGCGACCCCGCCCACCTTTCCGTCCATCGGGCCCTCACGGAGCTGTCCGAGCGGTCCGGGTTGCCGCTGTTCGTCCATGACGCGGCCCTGAGCGGTGCCAGGCTGGCGCTGCTCACCGGTGACTTCGCCGAGGTGAGACGGCTCGCCGAGGTCATCCGCGAGCTCGGCGAGCAGCCGTACGTCGGCCGTGACGACCTGCGCTGGACGCAGTTGTGCTCGGTGGCGCTGCTGCAGGGCCGTTTCGACGAGCTGGACACCGTGCTCGGCGAGATGCGGGAGGCGCGCAGCCCGCACTTCCCGCTGTACAACGCGGTCTGCGCGGTGCAGCTCGGCGACGCCGACGGGGCCGTACGGCACCTGGCCGAGATCATGGCGGCGGGCGAGCCGTACCTTCGCTGGATGGCGCCGCTCTGGCTGCGCTTCCAGGCGCAGGCGGCGGCGCTGTCGAAGGACCCGGAACTGTGCCGGCGGGCCCGTGCGGCCATCGCCCCCTACGCGGGCCAGTGGGCGATCACCGGGTCGATCGGGGTCGACGGGCCGTACACGCTGTGGATCGCGGTGATCGACGCCGCGCTGGGCCACCTCGACGCGGCCGAGGCCGGGTTCACCGAGGCGCGGCGGCAGGCCGAGGCCCTCGGCGCCTGGCCGTGGGCGGTGGAGGCCCGCGCCCGGCTGATCGAGGTGCTGGCCGCGCGGGGCGAGGACGTCTCCGAGGCGGCGGAGGAGGTCGAGCACGACGCCGCCCGGCTCGGCATGCTCGTGCGGCTGCCCAGGCGCGGCTCCCATGTCTTCCGCCGCGAGGGCGAGGTCTGGACGTTGGCGTTCGGCGGCCGTACGGTGCACCTGCCCGACGCCAAAGGGCTGCGCGACCTGCACGTACTGCTCGGCAGGCCCGGCGCGGAACTGCCCGCCGTCTCCCTGCTCAACCCGGCGGGCGGCGCCGAGGTCGTCGCCGCCCGCACCCTGGGCGGCGACGACGTGCTCGACGAGACCGCCAAGGCCGACTACCGGCGGCGGCTGGAACTGCTGGACGAGGAGATCGACGCGGCGGCGCTGCTCGGCGACCAGCGGCGGGCCGCCGAGTACGACGCCGAGCGGCAGGCGCTGCTCGACGAGCTGCGCCGGGCCTCGGGGCTGGGCGGACGCGCGCGACGGCTCGGCGACGAGGCCGAACGGGCCCGCAAGGCCGTGACGAACCGCATCAGGAACACCCTGCGCCAGCTCGACGAGCGCCACCCCGAGCTTGCCGCCCACCTGCGCGAATGCGTCTCCACCGGCGCCGTCTGCCGCTACCAGCCCACCACGCCGGTCACCTGGACGCTCTAGGCCCGGAACTCCCCCACGTTCTCGGCCACCCACTCGGCGAACGTACGGCCGGGGCGCCCGGTCACCTCCTCGACCGTGGGCAGCACGGTCATGCCGACGGCGGGCGGGTCGGCGCCGAGCATGACGGCGAACTCGATCGTCTCCTCGTCGGCGCCCCAGCCGCGCATCTGCTCGCGCAGCCCCTGCTCGGTCAGCTCCTCGAAGCGGATCTCGCGGCCGAGGGCGGCGCCGATCAGCCGTACGCGCTGCTCGGGGGTGAGCAGTTCGGGGCCGGTCAGCGTGTACGAGCGACCCGCGTGGCCGTCCTCCAGCAGCGCGGTGACGGCGACCGCCGCGATGTCCGCCTCGTGCACCGACGATCCGGCCCAGTTGCCGAACATCCGGACCACGCTCTCGTCGCGGACGGACGGCACCCACTCACGGACGTTGGCCATGAACTCGACACACTTGATCTGCGTCCACGGCAGGTCGCTCTCGCCCAGCGCGGCCTCGACGCTGCCCTCGTCCCAACCGGTCAGTACGCTCACCCGCTCGACGCCCGCCCGGCGGGCCAGCTCGACGATCTCCTTGCCGTTGTCCAGCGGGGCGTACAACTCGGCGCCGCCGAACGTCACCAGGTGCAGCCGCGTGACGCCCTCCAGCGCCGGTGCCAGCGACCCGGCGTCGGCCAGGTCGCCGAACGCGACCTCGACCGGCGCGGGCAGGTTCGCGCGGGCGGGGTTGCGGCTCAGCGCCCGTACCCGCTCGCCGCGCTCCACGAGCTGCTTCACGATCTGGCGTCCCACGGTGCCGGTCGCTCCGGTGACCAGAACAGTCATTTCATCCTCCTGAGGTGGTCTCACCCAGAAGGCGCTACATCCGATGTGGCGGGCCGCTAGCCGCTCAGTCGCGGTGGACGGTGTCCGGCGAGAAGGCGGGCAGGCACACGGCGACGTACTCGGCGCCCTCCGGTCCGCAGCTGTAGCGGATCTTCTCCCCTGCCTCGGTGACGATCGCCTGGCCCGCGTGGACCTCGGTGACGCCTCCGGCGTGCTCGACGCTGACGGTGCCGCGCAGCACGACGGTGTACTCGGTGAACTCGGGGGTCTGGGCGGGCTCGTCCCACCCGGGCGGAGCCACCATGTGGGCGACGGACAGCGTGTCGTCGCCGCTGTTGACTCGCCCGACGTACTCGTCGATGACCTTGCCGCCGGGCACCGGGATCCGGGTCGCCCCTTCGATCTTTCTGACCATCGGGTCAGTCTGCCACGTCGATGACGAGCCGCTTCGGCGAGCCCAGTTCGGTGACGCGGAACCCGGCGCGGCGGTCGAGCACCAGGCCGACGCCGACCTGGCCCTCGAAGTCGCCGGTCCTGACCACGCTGAGCAGGTTACCCAGCCTGGCCTGGTAGATGGGGCCGCCGCGCCAGGTGGGGGTGCCGCGCTCGGTGTGGGCGTGCGCGGGGGTGAGGGTGACGTGCAGGAACGCCCGGCCGCCGGCGTCGATGCGGTGGCCGGAGCCGTCCTGGATCAGCTCGTCGGCCCAGGTGACCCGGTAGCCGGGCATGTCGGCGCCCCTGAGGTCGATGACGACGCGGTCGTAGGCGCTGTGGGAGGCGAACCGGACGGCGGTGACGACGGCGGGCTCGCCGCTGCGGCGCTCGACCTCGACGGTGGCGGTCCCGGTGGGAGCGGGCTCGCCGGGACGCTCCTCCGCCTGCTGCCCCGCCGACGGCCGATCGGCGGCGGGAGGCTCACGGTCGGGCTCACGGTCGGGCTCACGGTCGGCGGGAGGCTCGGCGTCGGCCGGGGGTTCGGCGTCCGCAGGGGGCTCGGCGTCCGCGGAAGGCTCGCGGGGCTGCTCCGGGGCGGTCTCACGCTCGGTCTGGACGGTGCCCGACGTGGCGGTTCCCTGGGAGGCGGCGGGACCGCAGGCGACGAGCAGCGGAAGCATGCCGACGGCGACGAGCCGGAGCGAGGGGCGCATGAGCGCAGTATGCACAGCTCATCAGCCCGGATGTGGCCACTCGGCGAAATCTCCGCAACCGTACGGCCGGTCGCACGGCGAAGGCGGCCACGGACGCGGCCGCCTTCGCTTCGGTGCCGGTGGGACTCAGAGTGTGACGCGGTCGGCGGCCGCCTTCGTTTCGGTGTCGGCGGGGCTCAGGGTGTGACGCGGTCGGCGGCCGCCTTCGTTTCGGTGTCGGCGAGGCTCAGGGCGTGATGCGGTCGATGACCAGAGGCAGAGGCAGACGGTCCGCCACGGCCTCGCCGACGGCGTAACCGCCTTCCAGGGCCTCCAGGGCGCGGCCGAAGCGGCCGGGGTCGTCGGCGTGCAGGGTCAGCAGCGGCTGCCCCTCCTTGACGGCGTCGCCCGGCTTGGCGTGCAGGGTGATGCCGGCGCCGAAGGAGACCGGGTCGCCCTGCCTGGCCCGTCCGGCGCCGAGCCGCCAGGCGGCCAGGCCGACCGCGTAGGCGTCCAGCCGTGACAGCACGCCGGTGGCCGGGGCGGTCACGACGCTGGACTCGGCGGCCGTCGGCAGCGGGGCCGAGGGGTCGCCGCCCTGGGCGGTGATCATGCGGCGCCAGGCGTCCATGGCCGAGCCGTCGGCCAGGGCGTCGGCCGGGTCCTTGCCGGAGATCCCGGCGGCCTCCAGCATCTCGCGGGCCAGCCGTACGGTGAGTTCGACCACGTCGGCGGGCCCGCCGCCGGCCAGCACCTCGACCGACTCCTGAACCTCGACCGCGTTGCCGACGGCCAGCCCCAGCGGGGTGTCCATGGCGGTGAGCAGCGCGACCGTGCGCACGCCCGCGTCGGTGCCGAGCGCGACCATGGTCTCGGCCAGTTCACGGGCCCGTTCGGTGGTCTTCATGAACGCGCCGGAGCCGACCTTGACGTCGAGGACGAGCGACCCCGTCCCCTCGGCGATCTTCTTGGACATGATCGACGAAGCGATGAGCGGGATCGCCTCGACGGTGCCGGTGACGTCGCGCAGGGCGTACAGCTTCTTGTCGGCGGGGGCCAGGCCGGACCCGGCCGCGCAGACGACCGCGCCCGCCCCGCGCAGGACGGCCAGCATCTCGTCGTTGGACAGCGACGCCCGCCAGCCGGGGATGGACTCCAGCTTGTCGAGCGTGCCGCCGGTGTGGCCGAGCCCGCGTCCGGAAAGCTGCGGGACGTAGGCCCCGCACGCCGCCACGAGCGGCGCCAGCGGCAGCGTGATCTTGTCGCCGACGCCGCCGGTCGAGTGCTTGTCGGCCGTGGGGCGGTCGAGCGAGGACCAGTCCATGCGCTCGCCGGAGCGGATCATGGCCTGGGTCCAGTCGGCGATCTCGCGGCGGTCCATGCCGTTGAGCAGGATCGCCATCGCGAGCGACGACATCTGCTCGTCGGCGACCTCGCCCTTGGTGTAGGCGTCGATCACCCAGTCGATCTGCGCGCGCGTCAGCTCGCGGCCGTCGCGCTTGGCGACGATGACCTCGATGGCGTCCATCAGGCTCCCCTGCTCAGGTCGTCGGGGCCGAAGGCGTACGGCAGCAGCTCCGCCATGCGCTTCGGCCCGTCGGGCGTTTCCACCAGCAGCTCGTCGCCGCCGAATTCGTACAGCAGCTGACGGCACCGGCCGCACGGCATGAGCAGCTCGCCGTGCCCGTCCACGCAGGTGAAGGCCACGAGCCGGCCGCCGCCCGAGGCGTGCAGCGCGGAGACGAGTCCGCATTCGGCGCACAGGCCGAGCCCGTAGGAGGCGTTCTCGACGTTGCAGCCGGTCACGATCCGGCCGTCATCCGCGAGCGCGGCGGCGCCCACCGGGAACTTGGAGTAGGGCGCGTACGCGTTGCGCATGGCCTCGCGGGCCGCGTCGCGCAGGCCGTCCCAGTCGATGTCCATGATCAGTGCTGCTCCCCGCGCCGGTAGCGGACGCCGTCTGCCTTGGGCATGCGCAGGCGTTGCGATGCCGCCAGCAGCACGAGCAGGGTGAGCACGTGCGGCGTGATGTAGACGAACTCGTCCGGCAGCTTGTCGATGACCATCCACAGCCAGATGAGCACGACGGCGCCTGCCGCGGCGGCGGCCATCGTCGTGTACTCCTTGGCGCCGGTGCCGGCGATCTCGACCGGCCCGCTGGAGCGAACGATCTTCCTCACCTTGACGGCGAGGTAGACCAGCAGCAGAACCGCGCCGAAGAGGAAGATCGTCGTGACGGCGCCCTTGCTGCGCAGTTGGAGGCCGTCGGCGTAACCGAAGAGCGTGGCTCCGGCGGCGAGCCCGCCCGGCCGCCAGTTACCGAAGATCATGGAGGCGAGGCCGATGAAGCCGCGTCCCTGTGTCTGGCCCTCGACGTACTTGGAGACGAAGAAGACCAGGAAGGTGCCGCCGAGCCCGGCGAACGCGCCGGAGATGACCACGGCGACGTACTTGAGGGTGTAGACGCTGACGCCGAGCGACTCGGCCGCCCACGGGTTCTCACCCACCGAGCGCAGCCGCAGGCCGAAGGCCGTGCGCCAGAGCACGAAGAAGGTGAGCGGCACCAGCGCGACGGCCACGATGGCCAGCAGGTTGACGTTGCGGGTGAGGCCGCCGAGGACACCTGCCACGTCGGAGATCAGGAACCAGTGCGTGCTCTCCAGATCGCCCAGCAGGTTGGGGCCGGAGGAGAGGATCGGCAGGCTGATCTCGGGTGCCTTCGTCGACAGCGCCGGTGAGGTGGTGATGCCCGCGCCCAGGGCGGACGCCCCGGTGCCCTCCTTGTAGAGGACCTCGGACAGGAAGCGGGTGACACCGGGGCCGAGCAGGTTGATCGCGACACCGCTGATGATGTGGTCGACGCCGAAGCCGACGGTGGCGATGGCGTGGATGAGCCCGCCGATCGCGCCCGCCGCGACCCCGGCGACCAGGGCGGCCATGAAGCCCCACTGGTACCCGGCCCATCCGGCGAACCAGGTGCCGAGCACCATCATGCCTTCGAGACCGATGTTCACCACACCGGCGCGCTCGGCCCACAGACCACCGAGACCGGCCAGGCCGATGGGAACGGCGAGAGCCAGCGCGGCGGCGAACGTCCCGGACGAGGTGAGGTCGTTCTGGCCGGAGATCATCCTGACCAGCGACACCACCGCGATCAGGGCGGCGATGCCGATCAGGGTGAGGTGGTACTTGCGGGTGCGCGTCATGCTGCCACCTCAACAGGTTTGTCGGTACCGAGCTCCCGAGCCGCCCTGCGCTCCTCGGCGCGGAGGGCCATCCGACGGGTGACCTCGTTGGAGACGACCACGAGCAGCACGATCGTGCCCTGCATGATGATGATCACGCTGGGCGGCACGTTGGCGAACTGCAGGGGCCCCTGTGCGCGGTCGAGGAAACCGAACAGCAGCGCCGCGACGGCGATGCCGACCGGCTTGTTCCGGCCGAGCAGCGCCACGGCGATGCCGAGGAAGCCGAGCCCCGGGGTGAAGTTGTTGTTGTAGGCGTGGTTGGAGCCGAGCAGCTCGGGTACCCCGATGAGCCCGGCGATGGCACCGGACAGCACCATCGCCGAGATGACCATCTTCTTGGGGTTGACGCCGGAGGCCAGCGCGGCCGAGGGGTTGAGCCCGCTCGCCTTGACGTCGAAGCCGAACCGGGTCCGCTCCAGCACCAGCCAGAGGCCGATGCCGAGCAGGATCGCCACCACGAGGAAACCCCACAGCCCGCCGCCTCTGGGAGCGGGCAGCCCGAACAGCTCGAACAGGAAATTCAGGTTGGGCATCCAGGCCGATTCGGGCAGCGGCGGCGTGGAGATCGTCAGCAGACCTTCTGCCCGTTCGCCCATGAACGGCCCGCGTACCAGGAAGGCGGCCAGGTTGAGGGCGACGTAGTTGAGCATGATCGTGGCGATCACCTCGTTGACGCCCCTGCCCACCTTCATCAGCGCGGGTATGAGGGCCCACAGTCCGCCGACGACGGCCGCCACGATGATGATCACCGGGATCTGGATCCAGGCGGGCGCCACGAAGGTGGAGCCGACGAAGGCGGCGACGACCGCCGCGATCCGGTACTGCCCCTCGACGCCGATGTTGAAGAGGTTCATCCGGAAGCCGACCGCGACGGCCAGTCCGGCGATGAACAGCGGGACCGCCCGGTTGATCATGGCGGTGATGCTGTTGACGACGGCGCGCGGAGTCTCGCCGAAGTTGAAGAACGCGGCGAAGGCGTCCGCCGGGCTGGCCCCGGCGACGACGATGGCCACGCTGGAGATCGCGACGGCCAGCACGATGGCGACGACCGCACCCGCGACGGTCAGCAGCGCGCGATAGAGCCCTGCGGGCATCACATCTCCTCGGTGGCGGCGATGGCGCCGGTCATGTAACCGCCCAGGGTCTCGGGCGTGACGTCCGCCGGGTCGAGCTGGGCGACCAGGCTGCCCCGGTAGATCACCCGCAGCGTGTCGGACAGCCCGATGAGCTCGTCGAGGTCGGCGGAGATCAGAAGTACGGCCAGGCCCGCCGCGCGGGCGTGACGCAGGTGGTCCCAGATGGCCGCCTGGGCGCCGACGTCCACGCCCCGGGTGGGGTGGGCGGCGATGAGGAAGGCGGGGGCGCCGCTCATCTCCCTGCCGATGATGAGTTTCTGCTGGTTGCCGCCGGACAGCGCGAGCGCGAGCGTGTCGACGCCGGGGGTGCGGACGTCGTACTGGTCGATGATGCGGGCGGTGTCGGCCTTGGCCTTGCGCCGGTTGATCCAGATGCCCTTCCTGGCGGGCTTCCTGGTCTGGTGGCCGAGGACGCGGTTCTCCCACAGGGACGCTTCCAGGAGCAGTCCCTGGCGGTGGCGGTCCTCGGGGATGTATCCGATGCCGGATTCGCGGCGTTTGAGAGTGGACCAGCCGCTGATGTCCTGGCCGTCGAGGGTGACGGTGCCGTGCGTCTGACGCATGCCCATGATGGCCTCGATGAGCTCGGACTGGCCGTTGCCCTCGACGCCCGCGATGCCAAGGATCTCGCCTTTGCGGATCTCGAAGGACACCTCGTCGAGCAGCAGCCGGACGCCGGCGGCGCGCAGCGACTCGGGGGTGGCGTTGGGAACGTACCCGCCGGCGCCGAGGGTGAGGCCGGAGACCTGGAGCGCGACCCTGTCGGTGACGGTGGACTCGCGGATCTCCGGGGTGGGCAGTTCGCTGCCGACCATGAGCTCGGCGAGTTGGCGGGCGCTGGCGATCTCGCTGCGAGGCAGGCTGGCGACGGTGGTGCCGCGCCTGATCACCGTGATGGCGTCGGCGATGCTGAGCACCTCGTCCAGCTTGTGCGAGATGAAGATGACGGTGAGGCCGTCGGCCTTGAGCTCGCGCAGGTTGTCGAACAGTTCCTCGACCTCCTGCGGCACGAGGACCGCGGTGGGCTCGTCCAGGATGAGGATCCGGGCGCCCCGGTAGAGGACCTTGAGGATCTCGACGCGCTGCCGGTCGCCGACGCCGAGTTCCTCGACCAGCCGGTCGGGGTCGACGTGCAGGCCGTGGTCCTCGCCGAGTTTGAGGATGCGGGCGCGGGCGGCCGCCGTGTCGAGGGTGCCGGCCTTCTTCGGCTCGGCGCCGAGGACGATGTTCTCCAGCACGGTCAGGTTGTCGGCCAGCATGAAGTGCTGGTGGACCATGCCGATGCCGACGTCGATGGCGTCGCTGGGCGAGCGGAAGCTCACGTCCGCGCCGTTGACCCTGATCTGGCCCTCGTCCGGCTTCTGCATGCCGTAGAGGATCTTCATCAGGGTGGACTTGCCCGCGCCGTTCTCACCACAGATCGCGTGGACGGTGCCGGCCTCGACGGCGATCCGGATGTCATGGTTGGCGACGACGCCGGGGAATCGTTTGGTGATGCCCGTCAGCTCGACGGCGGTTGTCGCCGGAGCGAGCGTGTCGGAGCTCATCGGTCGCTCACCGTGCTCATGCGGTCTCCTGGAGCCAAAGGCGGGATAGAGCGAAGCCCGGGGAGCGGATGTCGGGTCCGCGCCCCGGGCCCTGAGACAGATTGTGCTGCCCTGGTTACGGCTTGGCGGAAACCGTGATCTCGCCGGAGACGATCTTCTCCGTGGCGGCGTCGAGTTCCTTCTTCAGGTCGTCGATGTCGCCGCCGGTGGTGGCGAGGCCGACGCCGTCGACCTTGAGGTCGTAGGTGACGTTGGAGCCGCCCTGGCCGCCGCCCTGGAAGGCCTTGATGAACTCGAAGACGCCGACGTCGACGCGCTTGATCATCGAGGTCATGATGGTGGCCTGCAGGTCGGTCTCCTTGACCGTCTGGCGCTGGTCGGAGTCGACGCCGATGGCCAGCTTCTTGGCGGCCGCGGCTGCCTGGAAGACGCCGAGGCCGGAGTCGCCGGAGGCGTGGTAGACGATGTCGGCACCGTCCTGGTACATCTTCTCGGCCGCGACCTTGCCCTTGTCGGGGGCCTTGAAGCCGGAGAAGTCGCCGTCGGGCGTGAGGTACTTGACGTCGATCTTGGCGTCCTTCTTGGTCGCCTTGACGCCCTGGACGAAGCCCGCCTCGAACTTCTTGATCAGGTCGTTCTCGACGCCGCCGACGAAGCCGACGTGGTTGCTCTTGGACTTCAGCGCGGCGGCGACACCGGCCAGGTAGGAGCCCTGCTCCTCGGCGAAGAGCAGCCCGGTCACGTTCTTGGCGTTGGACGCGGAGTCCACGATGCCGAACTGGATCTCGGGGTACTCCTCGGCGGCCTTCTTGATGTCCTCGCCGTAGGCGAAGCCGACGCCGATGATCGGGTTGTAGCCCGCGTCGGCGAGCTGGCGCAGCAGGTCGGCCCGGTTGTTGCCGTCTCCGGCGGGGCTGAGTTCCTTGATCTCGGCGCCGAGTTCGGCCTTGGCCTTCTCCAGGCCCGCGTAGGCGGAGTCGTTGAAGGACTTGTCGCCGCGACCGCCGATGTCGAAGGCCAGACCCACCTTCAGGGCGCCCTTGGGGGCCTCGCTGGAGGCCGCTTCGCTGGGCGCGCTGCTCGCGTTGGTGGTGCCGGAGTTGCCGCCGCCACAGGCCGCCGCCGCCATGAGCATGGCCCCGGTCAGCGCGCCGACCGCCGTCTTGCCGAATCGCTTGCTGAGCAAGGCGACTCCCTTCATCTCCCCGCCGGCTAACTTCATCGCGGGCGCGAAGAAACGCACGGCAACCCTGCTCGGAAGATAGTTGGTCGGCTTGGACATACCAAACCGTGCAGCGCTCCGCAACCGCTCCGTTATCGACATCAGGCGCGACCGTTACCTGGAATCACGCGAGAACACGGGCGTGAACCTTTGCCGAAGTTTGGGCTTGTCATGATCTTGCCGGGGGCCGCAAGGTGGCAGAGATTCCCGTCATAGGCCCCAAAACCTCGCAGGAGGCTCAGATGTCACGCTGGCCGGCTTTAGCCGCGCCGCTGGTGCTCGTCGCCGCACTCACGGCGGCGCCCGCAGCGGCCGATCCCCCCGAGATCTCGATCGTCGGCGGCGCCACCCAACCGGTCTTCTCCCGCGCGGACGCGATCAAGCAGACCGTCTTCGTGGAGGTCGCCGGAACCGACAGCGACGCGGACGGCAAGCCCGACCGCGTCGCGGTCGACATCCTGCGTCCCAAGGAGACCGAGCAGGGTCTGCGGGTTCCGGTGATCATGGAGGCCAGCCCCTACTACGCCGGGGGCAACGACGTCCCCAACCATCCGGTGGACGTCGACGAGAACGGCACCCCGCTTCCGAGCCTGCGCGCGGCGCAGGCCAGGACCGCAGGCCCGTTCGACAGCTACTACGACAACTACTTCGTGCCGCGCGGGTACGCGGTCGCGCTCGTGGAGAACGTCGGCAGCGGCCGGGCCACCGGCTGCCCGACGACCGGCGACCCCGCGGAGACGGCGGGGCCGAAGGCCGCGATCGACTGGCTGAACGGCCGCGCGGCGGGCTTCGACGCCGACGGCGCCCCGGTGCGCGCGACCTGGTCCACCGGCAGCGTCGGCATGATCGGCACCTCCTACAACGGCACCCTGCCCAACGCGGTGGCGACGACCGGCGTCGAGGGGCTGAAGACCATCGTCCCGATCGCCGCGATCTCCTCCTGGTACGACTACTACCGGGCCAACGGCGGCGTGCTGGCGCCGGGCGGCTACCAGGGTGAGGACGCGGACGTGCTCGCCCGGTTCGTACTGACCAGGCAGAACGGCCAGGAGGCGTGCGGCGCCCTCATGGACCGCATCGAGGCCGAGCAGGACCGGGTCACCGGCGACTACAACGCCTTCTGGGATGCCCGCAACTACCTCAACGACGTGCGCAAGGTGAAGGCCAGCGTCTTCGTGGCCCACGGGCTGAACGACTGGAACGTCAAGACCAAGCAGGCCGTCCAGTGGTGGGACGCGCTGGGCAAGCAGGGGGTGGAGCGCAAGATCTGGCTGCACCAGGGCACCCACCGCGACCCGTTCAGCCTGCGGGCCCGCGAGTGGCTGCGCCAACTGCACGGCTGGTTCGACCACTGGCTGCACGGCATCGACAACGGCGTCATGAGCGAGCCGCAGGCCGACGTCGAGTACGCCCCCGGTCAGTGGAGCACGCACGCGTCCTGGCCGCCGCCGGGCACGTTCACGGTGCCGCTCCGGCTCGGCTCGGGGTCGCGGCTCGGGCTGCTGCCCCGTCCGTCGTCGCGGGCCGAGAGCTTCACCGACCAGAAGTCGCGGCGGGCCGAGCAGCTCATCGGTACGGTCCCCTCGGCCGACCCGAACCGGCTGGCGTACCTGACCGAGGAACTGAAGGCGGACGTCCGGGTCGCGGGCACGCCGACGGTGTCGGTACGCGCGTCCTTCGCGAAGGGTTCCTCGCCGTATCTGACGGCGCTGCTGGTGGACTTCGGCACCGACACCCGGCCGACCGGGGCGCTGACGCCGACGGGCGAGACCTGGTGTTACGGCCAGGGCGTGCCCGGGGACACGGGCTGCACCTCGATCCGCACGCACACGGTGGCGGAGACGCCGTACAAGATCGTCACGAGGGGTTGGCTGGACGCCCGCAACCGGCACCGGGCCGATCGGACGCAGCCCCTCAAGCCGGGCAAGGAGTACACCTTCACCTGGGACCTTCAGCCCCAGGACCACATCTTCAAGAAGGGGCACCGGATCGGCCTGGTGCTGCTGTCGACCGACTACGACTACACGCTGCGGTATCCGGCGGGCACCGAGATCACGGTGCAGCCGGGCCGCTCGGCGCTGCGGCTGCCGGTCAACCTGGCCGACACCACGGCCCTGGGCTGAGCTGAGACGCGAAAGAGCCGTGGCCGGTCGGCCACGGCTCTTTCCGGTCCAGGCGAGGGCGCCGGTGACGGTCCCGGTTCAGGCGAGGGCGCTGGTGACGGCCGGGTCCATGACGCGGGCGCCCTGCCACAGGGCGGTGAACGCGGTGGCCGCCATCAGCCGGACTCCCTGGCCGATCGCGCGCTCGTCGATGTCGAAGGTGCCCTGGTGGATGTCGTAGGTGACGCCGGTCTCCGGCGAGCGGGTGCCGAGGCGGGCGAAGGCGCCGGGGATCGACTCCAGGTACCAGGCGAAGTCCTCGCCGCCGAGCGACTGCTGGGTGGGGACCACGCTGCCGGGGCCGAGCGCCCGTTCGGCGGCCTCGGCCAGCAGTTCGACGCTGACCTCGTCGTTGACGACGGGCGGGACGCCCCGGGTGTACTCCATCTCGGCCTCGACGCCGTAGGCGCCGGCCACCGACTCCAGCAGCGCCTTGATGAGGTCGGGCGCGGCGTGCCAGGCGCTCTCGTCGAGGCAGCGCACGGTGCCCTCGGCGACGCCGTCGTCGGGGATGGCGTTGGCGGCTGAGCCGGCCTCGACCTTGCCCCAGACCAGGCTGAGCGAGGAGCGCGGGTCCACCCGGCGCGACAGCGCGGCGGGCAGCTCGGTGAGGATCTTGGCCAGGGCGAAGACCAGGTCGGCGGTCAGGTGGGGGCGGGCGGTGTGGCCGCCGGGGCCCTTGACCCTGATGACCAGCTTGTCGCACGCGGAGGTGATGGGGCCGGACTTGAGGCCGACCTGGCCGACGTCGACGCGGGGGTCGCAGTGGAGGCCGAAGATGCGGTCGAGGCCGCTGATGCCGCCGTGGGCCATGACCTCGCGGGCGCCGCCGGGGAGTTCCTCGGCGGGCTGGAAGATCAGCCGTACGCGGCCGGGCAGCAAGCCGGCGGCGGCCTGCTGGGCGAGGAACAGCGAGGTGCCGAGCAGGATCGCGGTGTGGACGTCGTGGCCGCAGGCGTGACAGGCGCCGGGCACGGTGGAGCGGTAGGAGACGCTCTTCTCGTCCTGGAGGGGCAGCGCGTCGATGTCGGCGCGCAGCCCGATGGTGGGCCCGTCGCCGCTGCCCACGTCGCAGATGATGCCGCTGCCGCGTGGCAGCACTCTGGGGACCAGTCCGGCAGCGGTCAGCCGCTCGGCGATCAACCCGGTCGTGCGGTATTCGGCGAAGGCCAGTTCAGGATGCATGTGCACGTCGCGGCGGAACGCCACGAGATCCTTTTCGGTCTCCGCCAGGAACGCGTCGAGTTCCCCCCGAAGCTCACGTCCCCGCATTGTTCACCGTCCCGTTCCCTGCGCGTGCGGGCTCGGCTGGGGAGCGTCGCACGGCCAATAGCGCCGTCTTCCGTCATTCGTCTCACTGCGGTAGCAGAGCGCGTGATCATCTTGTGCCCCGATCGGGACCCAGCCCGGCCTGGTGAGCCATCTGGCGATGCTTCGACTTTAGCCCTCCGGCGGGTCCCCCCGTGGCCAACTACCCTAAATGATGCCCGACGGCATGACCGTAATCGCAGGTCATCACTGTGCGTGACGTTCGGGGGGACCGGAAAATAGTCACAAGGGATCATTAGTTGGTGACCCGTGGTCCCTGTGTCCAAACGTGTAACGGATTTTGATTCCTGTCACCTCCGGGGATGCTCATCACACTGCGCCGGTGACTGCATTTGTGAGGAATGCGTGTTTCACTCGCAATATGATCACTAACATCCCGTTCGGGGAGAAGCATGCACAGTTGAGCATCTTCGAGCCGAGAGAGGGGACCCTGGTGGTCGTACCCTCGCTCTCCCTCCCTCAGGACGAGCTGCGCCGGATCACGGGCGCCAGGTGCTACGAGGAACGCCTGCTCTTCCTCCTGCTCACCCTCCGCGCACCGGGGGTCAGGGTGGTCTACGTCTCCTCCGCGCCGATCGATCCCGACATCGTCGCCTACTACTTCGGCTTCCTGCCCGACCCGGAGGACGCCGCCCGGCGGCTCACGCTGATCAGCCTCGACGAGACCCGCTCCCAGCCGCTGACCCGCACGCTCCTGGCCCGGCCGCAGCTCGTCGAGCGGGTGCGGGCCGCGATCACCGGCGACGCGTGGCTGGTGCCGTTCGTGCTGAGCGAGCTGGAGGAGCGCCTCGCGCACCTGCTCCGCATCCCCCTGTACGGCCCCGCCACCGCCCTTGCCCACCACGGCTCGAAGAGCGGGTCGCGCAAGATCGGCAACCGGGCCGGAGTGCCGATGGCCAGGGGCTTCGGCGACCTGCGCCACCAGGCCGAGATCGAGGACGCCGCCTCCGCCCTGCCCGGTGAGCGCGTCATCGTCAAGCTCAACGACGGCTACTCGGGGCTCGGCAACGCGATCGTCACCAAGAGCGACTGGTCGAAGACCAACTTCTCCGCCGAGGGCGAGACATGGGAGAGCTTCTCCGCCAAGATCGCCGAACGCGGCGCGGTGGTCGAGGAATTCATCGAGCACCAGCCGCTGTACTTCCCGAGCGCGCTGGCTCGCATCACCCCCGGCGGCCACCACGACGTGGTCGCCACCCACGACCAGGTGCTCGGCGGCGCCAACGCCGACGTCTACCAGGGGTGCACGTTCCCGGCCCGCGACGAGTACCGGGCCGAGGTCGGCGAGTCGGCCGCGCGCATCGCCGCCGTGCTCGCCGAGCGGGGCGTCGTCGGGCTGTTCGGCATGGACTTCTTCGCGATGAAGACCGACGCCGGGTACGCCGCGCTGCTGTGCGAGATCAACCTGCGGATCGGCGGCACCACGCACCCCTTCGGCGCTACCCTGCTGACGACGGGCGCCGCCTACGACGCCGGCAGCGGCCTGCTCAAGGTCGGCGACCAGCCGAAGTACTACACCGCCACCGACAACTGCGCCGCCCCCGGTCTTCAGGGGCGCACGCCGGGCGAGGTGGTGCGGATGGTCGAGGACCGAGGGCTCGGATTCGACGCGGGCAGCCGCACCGGCAACGTCTTACACCTGCTCGGGGCCATCCCCGAGCACGGCAAACTGGGCTTCACCTCGATCGGTGACTCCCGGGAGGAGGCCGCGGAGCTGCACCGCCGTACCAGGGAGAGCCTTTGCCGCTGCTGAGGGTCAGGGCTTCGCGCGCCGCAGGCCCCGCACCCCGATGACGGCGAGGACGATCGCCAGCACGAGGTTGACGGCGACGAGAACGCCGTGGACGACGTAGAAGGCGGTCGTTCGGCCGTCGCCCAGGTTAAACCCCAGATTGATCCACTCAAAGATCATGAAGGCGGCGACTGCGACCAGGAATCCGGCGATCTTTCGCGACATAACCACTTCTCTTGTATCAGGGGCGGATCATCGGGGGAAGTGACCGCACATGTGCAACAACTCGAAGCTACGCTGAGACCGCCATGTGGACGAAACTGGTGCCGGCCACGGCACTCCTCGCAGCGGTCACCCTGAGCGGTACCGCACACGCCAGCCCGGCCACGCCCGTCGGCGGGGAGCAGCTCGGCGGCCGCGGACTGGTTCATCCCGAAGGGGTCGAGGCGCCGCCCAAGACCAAGGCGACCTCCTACGTCATCGCCGACGCGGGAACCGGCCACGTGCTCGCCGCGAAGAACCCGCACGGGCGCTTCCTCCCGGCCAGCACGCTGAAGGCGCTGACCGCGCTGACGCTCATCCCCAAGCTGGACCGTGACAAGACGGTCCAGCCCAGCCGCAACGCGATCAACCAGGAGGGGTCCGCGGTCGGGCTCGCCCCGAAGCCCATCTACAAGGTCCACGACCTGTTCAGGGCGCTGATGCTGTCGTCGGGCAACGACGCCGCGATGGCGCTGGCCGAGGCCAACGGCGGGCTGGCCAAGACCATGCGGGACATGAACGCCGAGGCCAAACGGCTCCAGGCGGGCGACACCGTGGCCAAGACGCCGAGCGGCCTCGACGCGCCCGGCCAGAGCAGTTCGGCCTACGACCTGGCGCTGATCGCCAGGGCGGGCCTGGCCAACGCCGACTTCCGCAAGTACATCGGTACCAAGACCGCGAAGTTCCCGGCGCCGAAGAACTTCTACGAGATCAGCAACCACAACAAGCTGCTCTGGCGCTACAAGGGCATGATCGGCGTCAAGAACGGCTGGACCACCAAGGCGCAGGCCAGCTTCGTCGGCGCCGCCACCAGGGGCGGCCACACGATCATCGTCACGATCATGCGGCACGAAGGGTACTTCTGGGAGGAGGTCGAGCAGTTGCTCGACTGGGGCTTCGCCAACCGGGCCGAGGCCGCCCCCGTGGGCAGGCTGGTCGATCCGCTGCCCGAGGCGCGGCCGTCCACACGGCCGATGGCCGCGCAGTCTCAGCCCGCCGCCGCCCCGCCGCTGCTCGACGCCGCCGCCGCCAAGCAGACCGGCACCAGCCGTACGATCGGCCTGGCCGTCGTCGGCGGCGGCCTGGTGCTCGGGCTGTCGTGGGTCGGCTTCGGCGTCGTGCGCAGGCGCAGCAGGGCCGCACGCGACTGACGGCGGCGGAGCGGGCGTCGGCGGCGGGCCTCACGCGGCCGACGGGAGCGGTGTGGGAGTGGGCGGCGGGTGCAGGCCCGTCGTGGCGGTCCACGCCGCGACGTAGAGCACCAGCCGCACCGACAGGTTGATCCAGATCAGCAGCCCGACGATCACCGCGAAGGTCCCGTACACGGGATTGTTGAGAGTGTGCTCCAGCAGCAGCGAGGCGAGCTGCTTCAGCAGCCCGAACCCGATCGCGCCGAGCAGCGCCCCCCGCGCGATCGTGGCGGGCGGCCGGGTGGGCCGGGCCACCCAGCCGAGCACGACGACGAACAGCAGCCAGTCGGCGCCGACGGCGGCGAGCGTGCCGAAGAGCCAGACGAGCGAGCGGGCGAGCGGGTCGGCGACGGAGAAGCCGAGCAGGTCGGTCGCCTTGCCGGTGGCCTGGGTGGCGACGATCGAGAGCACGGCGGAGACGAGCAGGGTGACGCCGATGAGCAGCATGGACACGAGGTCACGCAGTTTGCCGAGCGGCCAGTTGAGCGGCGCCCGCGTGGTCATGGACATCTCGCGCAGCGCGCCGCGCAGCGCGTCCACCGCGCCCATGCCCGCATACAGCAGGCCGAGCAGTCCGATGAGCCCGGCGGTGGTCTTGGCCTGGGCGATGGCGTCGAGGTTGAGCTGCGGGGCCAGGCCGGGCAACTGGGCGGCGATCTCGGCCTTCAGCGCCTGCTCCAGGTCGGGGTGGGCGGTCAGCACGTAGCCGAAGGCCGCGTAGGCCAGCGCGATCAGCGGGAAGAACGACAGGAAGGCGAAGTAGGTGACGGCCCCGGCGAGCCGGTCGCCGAACTGCCCCTGGTAGCGGCGGAAGGTCCTGATCAGATGATCGACGGACGGCCGTCGTACGCGCCAGCGGTCGACGACACGTCGGCCGCACGCGCGCACGACGGCGACGCGCTCGTTGAGGCTCACCATCGGTCAGGGCGCTCCAGTGCTCGGGTCCGGGGGGACCAAGGGCACCTGCCCTGGTGACGGTGGTTATGCGGAGGCGGTCAGTAGGCGGGCAGGAAGCCCACCCGCTCGCGCACCTGGGCCATGGTCTGCTGGGCGACCGCGCGGGCGCGGCCGGCGCCGATCGCGAGCAGGCGGTCGAGTTCGCCCTCGTCGGCGAGCAGCTTCTCGGTGCGCTCGCGGATCGGGGTGAGGGTGTCGGCGACGACCTCCGCGACGTCCTTCTTGAAGGTGCCGTAGCCCTGGCCCTCGTAGCGCGCGACCAGATCGGGGATCGGCGTGCCCGACAGGGCGGACTGGATGCGCAGCAGGTTGGAGATGCCCGGCTTGTTCTCCTCGTCGAAGGCGACCTCGGTGCCGGTGTCGGTGACCGCGCGCATGATCTTCTTGCGCATCGGGCCGGGCTGCTCCAGCACGTCGATGATGCCCTGCGGGCTGGAGGAGGACTTCGACATCTTGGCTGCCGGGTCCTGGAGGTCGGTGATCTTCTCGACGCTCTTGACGATGTGCGGCTGGGGCAGCGTGAAGGTGTCGCCGAAGCGGTGGTTGAAGCGCTGCGCGAGGTCGCGGGTGAGTTCCAGGTGCTGCTTCTGGTCGGCGCCGACGGGCACGCTCTCGGCGTGGTAGAGCAGGATGTCGGCGGCCTGGAGGATCGGGTACGTGAACAGGCCGACGCTGGCGGCGCTCTCGCCGAACTTGGCCGACTTGTCCTTGAACTGCGTCATGCGCCCGGCCTCGCCCATGCCGGTCAGGCAGTTGAGCACCCACGCGAGCTCGGTGTGCTCGCGGATGTGCGACTGGACGAACACCGTGGCCCGCTCGGGGTCGAGACCGACGGCGAACAACTGCGCGGCCGCCACCCGGCTGCGGTGGCGCAGCGTCGCGGCCTCGACCGGGATGGTGATCGCGTGGAGGTCGACCACGCAGTAGAAGGCGTCGTGGGTCTCCTGCATCGTGACCCACTGACGAATGGCACCCAGGTAGTTGCCCAGATGGAAGGAGTCGGCCGTGGGCTGGATGCCGGAGAGCACACGAGGTTTCGCCATAGCTCTCAATTGTGTCAGCTACCGGGCACGAGCGGCGACCTGCTCGGGTCGTGTCTTCGCCCGTCAGGTCGGTATTTCCGCTGGTAGGTCCGGTATTGGGCGGCGTTTGACCCGCACACGGGCGATGCGGCGGCCGTCGAGATCGGTGACCGTGAAGCTGAACCCGGGGATCTCCACCGTCTCGCCGACGACGGCCACGTGCCCGAGGACGGCCATCACGAACCCGCCCAGGGTCTCGTACGGCCCGTCGGGCAGCCTGATGCCGGTCTGGGCGGCGAAGTCGTTGAGGTTGGTCAGGCCGTCGATCTCGATCTCGCCCGCAGGCAGTACGACGGTGTCGTCCTCGACGTCGTACTCGTCCCTGATGTCGCCGATCAGCTCCTCGACCAGGTCCTCCAGGGTGACGATGCCCGCGGTGCCGCCGTACTCGTCGACGACGATGGCCAGGTGGTGTCCCTCGTCGCGCATCTCACTCAGGGTGCTCAGCACCCTCTTGGACACCGGCACCAGCTTGACCGGCCGGATCGGCACGAGTTCGCTGATGGGCTCGATGCGCCCGGTCAGCACCGGGTCGAGCAGGTCGCGCACGTGGACGAAGCCGAGGATCTCGTCGTAGGACTCGCGGTAGACGGGGAAGCGGGAGTGGGGCAGCGCGGCGGCGAGGACGGCGGCCTCGGCCAGCGCGGTGTCGGCCTCCATGAACTCGACCTCGGTGCGCGGCAGCATGACCTCGCGCAGCTGCCGCTTGCCCGCCGCGAAGACCTCGGCGATCAGGTGGCGCTCGTCGGCGGTGAGGTCGGTGTGGCCGACGACCATGTCGCGGAGTTCCTCGGTGGTCATCTCCTCGCGGTCGGCGTGGGGGTTGCCGCCGACGAGCCTGACGACGCCGTCCGTGGACTTCGACAGGGCCCAGATGATCGGCCGCGACAGCGTGGCGACCCAGTCGAGGAAGGGGGCGACCAGCAGCGACAGCCCTTCGGCGCGCTGGCGGGCCAGGCGCTTGGGGGCGAGTTCGCCGAGGACCAGGGAGACGTAGGAGATGGCCAGGGTGACCAGGACGAGCGCGAGCGGGGCGGCGACGGCGACCGGGACGTTCCAGCCTTCGAGGACGGGGACGAGGGCGTTGCCGAGGCGGTCGGCGCCGAAGGCGGCCGACAGCATGGTGGCGACGGTGACGCCGATCTGGACTGCGGACAGGAATCGGTTGGGGTCTCGGGCGAGCTTGGCCACACGCTCACCGCGGCGGCCCTTCTTGGCGAGTCGTCGCACCTGGCTCTCCCGGAGGGAGACCATGGCCATCTCGGCCGCGGCGAAGAAGCCGCCCACGAGGATGAACACGAGGACCAGGGCGATGTTGGCCACGACGGTGTCAAACATGGTGGTTGGCAGCGTACTCGGCGGCTTTCCCGCGTATGCTGAACCGCGTACCATACAAAATCAAACAGATATCCACAGGAGTGAACATGAGGGTGCTGGTCACCGGAGGCGCCGGATATGTCGGCAGCGTCGTGGCGGCACAGCTCGTCGAGGCGGGCCATGAGGTGACCGTGCTCGACGACCTGTCCACCGGGCACGAGGACGCCGTGCCGGAGGGCGCCCGGTTCGTGCGCGCGGACATCGCGCGGGCCCACGACGCGCTCGACGGGCAGGAGGCCGTCCTGCACTTCGCCGCCAGGTCGCTGGTCGGTGAGTCGGTCGAGAAGCCCGGGATGTACTGGGCGCACAACCTCGGCGGCACCCTCGCCCTGCTGGAGGCCATGCAGGCCACGGGGGTGCGGCGCATCGTCTTCTCCTCGACGGCCGCGACGTACGGGGAGCCCGAGCGCTCCCCCATCGTCGAGACCGACCCCACCCGGCCGACGAACCCGTACGGGGCCTCCAAGCTGGCCGTGGACACCACGCTGAGCGCGTTCGCGGGGCTGCGCGGGCTCGGGGCGGTCAGCCTGCGCTACTTCAACGTCGCGGGGGCCTACGGACGCTTCCGCGAGCGCCACGCGGTCGAGACGCACCTCATCCCCAACGTGCTCAAGGTGGCGACGGGCGAGCGCGCCGAGGTGAGCGTGTTCGGCACCGACTACCCGACGCCGGACGGCACGTGCGTCAGGGACTACGTGCACGTGGCCGACCTGGCGCGGGCGCACCTGCTGGCGCTGGAGGCGGTGACGGAGGGCGAGCACAAGATCTACAACCTGGGGAGCGGGGCGGGCTTCTCGGTCAGGGAGGTCATCGACGTGTGCCGCGCGGTGACGGGCCACGAGATCCCGGAGCGGATCGCGGGCCGCCGCGCGGGCGACCCGGCGGTGCTGGTCGCCTCGTCCGCCAAGATCCAGTCCGAGCTGGGCTGGCTCCCCGAGCACGCCGCCCTGAAGACCATCGTCTCCGACGCGTGGCGGGCGCTCTCTCTGTAGTGGCGGGCGCTCTGTGGAGAGTCACGGCCGGTGGCGGGTCACTGCGAAACCCCTCCAAGGGTCACGGCACAGCCCCCCTACCACCGCCCACCGCACCCAGCGGGCGGCCTCCCCGGCGCCACTCCTCTGACACCACCCCACCCGACGACGCCCTGTTGACCGCCCGAACAGGTAACGGCGCTTCGTCACCGACTGGACGGGGCAGGTGCGTCGTCGCGGGTGGGGAGAGTGAGACGAGTGGCGCCGGAGAGGCCGTCAGCCCCGGGTGGCGGGCGGCGGTGTGGGGGCCGGCCGTAACGGATTCCCTGAAGCTGTGACAGACGCCCCCGCAACGGGTCTACCGCAGCCGCAGCAGCGACTCGTTGTCCGACGGCTCGCGGTCGCCGAAGCGGGAGGAGAACACCGTCGCGCGGATCGCGCGACGCTCGGGCTCGAACAGCAGCCGCACCCGCATCCGCTCCCCCGCCCCCAGCGCCCGCAGCCCGCACTGCAACTCCTCCAGCCGACCCCGGCAGCGCGCCCCCTCCGACGACACCAGCCGCCCCCGCGCCCGGAAGTAGGCGAACGCGTCCCGCACCATGCGCGGCCCCCGGTTGCCGATCACCGCCGTGACCTCCGCGAGCCCCCCGCTCCGCACCTGTCCCGTCAGCCGCACCCCCAGGTCCGCGCCCTCGTCCACCCGCGCCAGGTGCGTGAAGGTGTTGTCGCGCTCGTTCGCGTCGGCCGTGGCGGAGGTCAGCTTCGCCACCGTCCGCAACGGCCCGCGCGCCGACGTGCCGACCAGGCCGGTGATCGTGACCCCGCCGCCGCCACCGGCCCGCACGTCCGTCGCGGACGCGCAGCGCACCTGGTGGCTGGTGGTGCCGGGGCGGCAGGTGGCCACGTTCGTGTGGAGGATCCGCACCTCGGGCGGCACCGACACCACCAGCACGGGCAGCACCGCGTCCCCGGGCCCGGCGTTGGCCACCTCCACCCGGTAGGCGATCGGCTGGCCGGGCTGGGCGACGGCGGGCTCGGAGGTGATCCGTACGGACAGGTCGGCTCGCGCGACGACCGGCTTGACCGCCGGGTTCTCGGTCGGCTTGACGACCGGCGTGGTCACCGGGTTCTCGATCAGATCGACCACCGGTGTGGTTACCGGCCCCACTGTCGGCCCTACTGTCGGCCCCACTATCGGCTCGGTCACCGGGTCGTCGGCGAGCGCCACTCCGGGCGCGCCGGCCACGACCAGTCCCGTGAACCCGGCAAGCAGTCTGCGCAGCATGGACCCCCATTGAACGCGCTGACCGGCGCGGGCGACCTCCCGACACGCCGCGAGTGGATCATGGAAAGCGAAAGAGCACACGTCCGAGGCCGGACGTGTGCTCTTCACGGCGGAACGGCTCAGATGAGGCCGAGCTCCTTCACCGCGTCGCGCTCCTCGACGAGTTCACGCACGGAGGCGTCGATGCGCTCGCGGGAGAAGGCGTCGATCTCCAGGCCCTGGATGATCTCGAAGCGGCCGCCGGCGGCGCGGACCGGGAACGAGGAGATGATCCCCTCCGGCACCCCGTACGAGCCGTCGGAGACGACGGCGGCGGAGGTCCAGTCGGTGCCGTTGACCCAGTCGTGGACGTGGTCGACCGCCGCGTTGGCGGCCGAGGCGGCGGAGGAGGCGCCACGGGCCTCGATGATCGCCGCGCCGCGCTTGGCGACCGTGGGGATGAAGGTGTCCTTCAGCCACTCGGCCTCGACCTGCTCGGCCGCGATCTTGCCGCCGACCTCGGTGTGGAACAGGTCGGGGTACTGCGTGGCGGAGTGGTTGCCCCAGATGGTCATCTTCTTGATCTCGGTGACCGGGACCTGGAGCTTGGCCGACAGCTGCGACAGCGCGCGGTTGTGGTCGAGGCGGGTCATCGCGGTGAACCGCTCGGCGGGCACGTCGGGCGCGTGCTGCTGGGCGATGAGCGCATTGGTGTTGGCCGGGTTGCCCACGACCAGCACCTTGATGTCGTCGGCGGCGTGGTCGTTGATCGCCTTGCCCTGCGGGCCGAAGATGCCGCCGTTGGCGCCGAGCAGGTCGCCGCGCTCCATGCCGGCCTTGCGCGGCATGGCGCCGACCAGCAGGGCGACGCCGGCCCCGTCGAACGCGACGTCGGGGTTGTCGGTGATCTCGATGCCCGACAGCAGCGGGAACGCGCAGTCGTCCAGCTCCATGGCGCTGCCCTCGGCGGCCTTCACGGCCTGCGGGACCTCCAGCAGGCTCAGCTTGACCGGAACGTCGGCACCGAGCAGCTGCCCGGAGGCGATGCGGAAGAGCAGCGCGTAACCGATCTGTCCGGCGGCACCGGTGACGGTCACCTTGACGGGCCCCATGGCCTTCCCCTAACTGGCAGGATGAATCATTGACTTTCGGATGCTACCCGTTCGTCACCGGCAGTCTTCCATCGCGGGTGCCTTCGACTCGGGCGTGAACTCCACCCTCCCGAAGTACTTACCGAGCAGCTGGGCCATCGTCCCCTTCTGGTACAGGTCGGCGATGATCCCGTTGATCGCCGTGCAGGTCTTCGCGTCGCCCAGCTTGAGGCCGACGGCCCAGCGCGTGTTATCGAGGCGGGCGCCGAGCAGCTTGAAACGGAAGTTCTTCTCACGCTGGGCGAATCCGGCCAGCAGCAGGTCCTCGCCGGGGACCGCGTCGACCTGCCCGCTCTTGAGGCGGTCCATGCAGATCGCGTAGTTGGAGGCGGACACGAGTTTCACGTCCACCCGCTCCTGGACCATCCCGACCGAGGAGTTGTCCGGCGCGCACAGGCGCTTGCCCCGCAGGTCGTCCATGCTGTCGATGCCGCCGCCCTGACGCACCAGCACGTCGTGGTGGGCCACGTAGTACGGCCCCGCGAACTGCACCTCGCTCTTGTCGATGGAGTAGGAGGCGAGCACCATGTCCACCTGCTCCTCGGCCAGCGCCTCGGCCCGCTTGCCCCGCGACACGAACACGAAGTCGATCTGCCGGGCGCCGAGCGCCGTCGCGATGCGCCTGCCCAGTTCGGCGTCGAGGCCCTCGAAGGTGCCGTCGCCGCGTTCGAGCCCGATGCCGGGCAGGTCGCCCCTGATGCCGATGGTGATGGCCCCGGTGCTCGCGACCCTGTCCACGACCGACGTGTACCCCGGAGGCCCCTGGCTTCCCGACGCCCCGCCGGCCAGCGAGTCGACGATCCGCTGCGGCCAGTTGTTGACCAGCGCGACCAGCAGCAGCACCCCGACCAGCGCGACCGCCAGGACGATGACGGCCCGGCGGCGTCCGCCCGTCCTCTTCGGCGCGGGTGCCGCCTCCGGCGGCGGCGCGGGCACGTCGGGCGACGGCACGGACAACTCGGCGGGCAACACGGGCGAGGCCGCGAGCGGCTGGGCGGGAAACTGGATAGGTAGCTGGGCGGCGGGCGGGACCGTCTGCTGCGGCACCGGCCGTGCGCCGGTCTCGGGCCGCCCGGCCGGCCCCCCTCCCGCCATCCCGGCGTTCACCCGGCCGAACGGGGTGGTGTCGTCGCCCGCCACCTCGGCGCCCTTCGACAGCACCGCCGCCGAGGCGCCGGCGGAGTCGGGCTGCCCGAGCAGCCGCAACAGCAGCTGGTCGGCCGTCGGACGGGACTTCGCGTCCTTCGACAACGCCGAGGCCACCACGCCGCGCAGCGGCTCCGGCATCGAGCTGACGTCCACCTCGTGGTTGAGGATGCGGTTGAGCACCACCGCGATGGACTTGCCCTCGAACACGGTCTCGCCGGTCGCGGCGAAGGCGATCGTGGCGCCCCAGGCGAACACGTCGGTGAACGGCCCGACCTCGTCGCCCGCGATCTGCTCGGGCGCCATGTACGCCGGGGTGCCGATGGCCCGGCTGGTGATCGTGCCGGTCGAGTCGACGATCCTGGCGATGCCGAAGTCGACCACACGCGGGCCGTCGGCGGCGATGAGCACGTTGTCCGGTTTGAAGTCGCGGTGCACGATCGAGGCGTGGTGGATGGCGGTCAGCGCGGTCGCGGTGCCGATGGCCAGCCGGTCGAGCGGGGTGCCGGTGATCGGGCCCTCGGTCTCGACGACGTCGCGCAGTGACAGGCCGTCGATGTACTCGCTGGCGATGTAGGGGGTGTTGCCGTCGAGGTCGGCCTCCATGACGCGGGCCGTGCAGAATGAGGCCACCCGCTGGGCGGCCCGCAGCTCGCGGCCGAAGCGCGAGCGCGCGATGGTGTCGCCGGTGAACTTGACGTGCAGAAGCTTGATCGCGGCGCGCTCGCCCTGTTCGTTGACCCCCAGGTAGACGATGCCCTGTCCGCCCTCGCCGATTCGTCCCGTCAGCCGGAAAGAGCCCAGCTGATCGGGATCGCCTGCGACGAGCGGCGCGATCTGCGGCATTGACCATCCCCACGTGAACACAAACCCCAACCAGGGAAACTTTACGACGCCCAGGAAGTCCACAGGGAACCGTTAACCGTTCGTGACGTCCTGTCACGGCGATCTTCCGAGGTGGCGGGGCCCGCGCACGGCGACGCCGCCCCGATGAAGATCGGGACGGCGCCGCAGGTCCGAGGGGTTGTCAGTAGGGCAGGGCGCCGGCCGCGAAGCCCTTGCGCAGGAACGGCGCCTTGAACTTGGGGAAGGCCACAGTCGAGCCGTCACCGTCGGAGGTGTACCTCATGTCCGGGTTGCTCTTCAGCCAGTCGAGCCAGGCCGTCGAGCAGAACTGGGTGCAGTCGCCCGTCTTGTCCATCGCCCTGATGCGCGGGATGCCGAGCGGGTCGAAGGTCTTGGTGAACGGCGCGGGCGCGGGCGTGTATCCGGCGAGGAACACCCCGCCGTGGTTGTAGACGCCCTCGCCCGCCTTGCCGCGCAGCGCCCACTCCTTGACCTTGGGCTGGTTGCCGTACGGCAGCGCCAGCGTGACCGGTGAGATGGCGGCCAGCGACTTCACCTGCTGCTGGATCGAGCCGATCTGGTCCGCCACGTCCTTCTGCGAGCGTTCGCGCAGGTTGACGTGGTCGCGGGTGTGGTTGCCGATGTCGAAGCCGTTGTCCTTCAGCCACATCAGCGTCTGCGCCTGCTCCTCGCGCGTGGACTTGCCGAACATGTCGCGCGTGACGTAGAAGGTGGCGACCGCCCGGAAGCCGGGGTGCTTGGCCGCCATCTCCCGCAGGATCGCGACGGCGGTGTCGGCCTTGGGCACGCCCAGCTCGTCCAGCGTGAGCTGTGACGGCGAGGAGTCGTCGAAGGTCAGCACCACCGGGTGCCTGCCGGCGGGGATGTCGATCTTCCCGGTGACGTACTCGGCGGCGGTGATCGGCACGTAGCCGTCACGGGCCAGCCGTTCGAGGTCGGCGCGGAACTTCGCCGGGGTCCGGTCGTCCTGCGAGCCGGGTTTCTCGATGATGCGGTGGTACATCAGCACCGGGATCTGCCCCAGCTCGTTGGCCTTCACCTTCGCGGCCGCAGCCGCCTTCGCGGCCTGGGCCTGCTGCTTCTGAACCGCAGGATCCACCTTCACGGCACTCTGTTTGACCGTTTCCGCACCACAACCACTCGCGATCGCGCCGACCGCGACCAACCCGAGCACACCCAGACGCATCGGAACCCCCGAAAGACACGACCGTCGATTACGCCTCGGATGTCCCCCCACGCCACTCCCGCCACTCCGGACCGCTCCAAAAGAGATCACCAAACCTCGCGCCCCTGGTCCGCTGTCGCAGGGGCACCGGGCAGCGGATATCTTGATGTCAAGCAATTTCGGCTAATGGAGCGGACATCCGGTGACTGATTCGACCATCATCTACACGCACACCGACGAGGCCCCGGCTTTGGCCACGTACTCGTTCCTGCCCGTCGTCCAGGCGTATGCCTCCACGGCCGGGGTGCGAGTGGAAAGTCGTGACATCTCCCTCGCCGGGCGGATCCTCGCCCACTTCCCCGAGCGGCTCGCCGAGAGCCGGCGCGTCGGCGACGCCCTCGCCGAGCTGGGCGAGCTGGCGCAGACCCCCGAGGCGAACATCATCAAGCTGCCGAACATCTCGGCCTCGATCCCCCAGCTCAAGGCGGCCATCGCCGAACTCCAGGCGCAGGGCTACGACCTGCCCGCCTACCCCGAGGACCCCAAGACCGACGAGGAGCGCGACATCCGCGCCCGCTACGACAAGGTCAAGGGCAGCGCCGTCAACCCGGTCCTTCGCGAGGGCAACTCCGACCGCCGCGCCTCCGCCTCCGTGAAGGCGTACGCCAAGGCCCACCCCCACCGGATGGGTGCCTGGAGCGCCGACTCGCAGACCAACGTCACACACATGACCGCCGACGACTTCCGCTCCACCGAGAAGTCCGCGGTCGTCGGCGCGGCCGGGTCGCTGCGCATCGAACTGGCCGGGGCCGACGGCACCACCACCGTCCTGCGCGAGTCCGTGCCGGTGCTCGCAGGCGAGATCGTCGACGCCGCCGTCATGCGCGTGGCCGCCCTCCGCGAGTTCCTGTCGGCGCAGGTCGCCCGGGCCAAGGCCGAGAACGTGCTGTTCTCCGTCCACCTGAAGGCCACGATGATGAAGGTCTCCGACCCGATCATCTTCGGCCACGTCGTGCAGGCGTTCTTCCCCAAGACGTTCGCCAGGTACGGCGCCGAACTGGCCGCCGCCGGGCTCAGCCCCAACGACGGGCTCGGCGGCATCCTCAAGGGCGCCTCCGACGAGATCCGCGCCGCCTTCGAGGCGGAGCAGGCCGAGGGCCCGCGCCTGGCCATGGTCGACTCCGACCGGGGCATCACCAACCTGCACGTGCCGAGCGACGTCATCGTCGACGCCTCCATGCCCGCGATGATCCGCACCTCCGGCCACATGTGGGGCCCGGACGGCAACGAGGCCGACACCCTCGCGGTGCTGCCCGACAGCAGCTACGCGGGCATCTACCAGGTCGTCATCGACGACTGCCGCGCCCACGGCGCCTTCGACCCGGCCACCATGGGCTCGGTGCCCAACGTCGGCCTGATGGCGCAGAAGGCCGAGGAGTACGGCAGCCACGACAAGACCTTCGAGATCCCGGCGGCGGGGACCGTACGCGTGGTCGACGGCGCGGGTCAGGTCGTGCTGGAGCACGAGGTCGCCGAGGGCGACATCTGGCGCATGTGCCAGACCAAGGACCTGCCGGTCCAGGACTGGGTCAAGCTGGCCGTCGGCCGCGCCCGCGCGACCGGCGACCCGGCCGTGTTCTGGCTCGACGCGACCCGGGCGCACGACGCCCAGCTCATCGCCAAGGTCCGGGAGTACCTGCCGCAGCACGACACCGAGGGGCTGCGCATCGAGATCATGGCGCCGGTCGAGGCCACCGCCTTCTCCCTTGAGCGCATCCGCAAGGGCGAGAACACGATCTCGGTCACCGGCAACGTGCTGCGCGACTACCTGACCGACCTGTTCCCGATCCTGGAGCTCGGCACCAGCGCCAAGATGCTCTCGATCGTCCCGCTGATGAACGGCGGCGGCCTGTTCGAGACCGGCGCGGGCGGCTCGGCGCCCAAGCACGTCCAGCAGCTCGTCAAGGAGAACTACCTGCGCTGGGACAGCCTGGGCGAGTTCCTCGCGCTCGCGGTCAGCTTCGAGCACCTGGCGCAGTCGACGGGCAACGCACGGGCGCAGATCCTGGCCGACACGCTCGACCGGGCGACCTCGACGTTCCTCAACGAGAACAAGTCCCCGAGCCGCAGGCTCGGCGGGATCGACAACCGGGGCAGCCACTTCTACCTCGCGCTCTACTGGGCGCAGGAACTGGCCGCGCAGACCGACGACGCCGAGGTGGCGCAGTCCTTCAGCGGCCTGGCCAAGACCCTGGCCGAGCAGGAGCAGACGATCACCGGCGAGCTGCTCGCGGTCCAGGGCTCGCCCGTGGACCTCGGCGGCTACTTCCAGCCGGACCCGGCGAAGGCGGCGGCCGCGATGCGGCCGTCGAAGACGTTCAACGAGGCCATCGCGAGCCTCTGAAACGGCTCGGGCGGCGCCCTTCCGGCGCCGCCCGGCTCTTTTCCTCAGTTCAGCAGGCCCAGCACGGCGGGCTTGAGGATGGAGCCGAACTCCAGGAACATCGCGACGGCCACCAAGCCGAAGCCGAAGCCCGCGTAGAGGCCGACGTCGGTCATGCGTGAGCGGATGGCCAGCATGCCGTCGTAGTCCGCGAAGCGCAGCGCGCCCGCCACGAGCAGCACCCCGCCCAGCGCGAAGGCGCCCCATTCGGCGTCGGCGAAGAGGATCCCGAGCACGGCGACCGCCGCTCCCGCCAGGATCAGCGGGAACGGCCCCCAGGCCAGGTCTCTATCGCTCGTCAATCGGCTTCCATTTCTGGTCGCGGCGCCCGATGTACTCGCTGTCGGGACGGATGAGGCGGTTGTCTGCGTGCTGCTCGATCACGTGTGCCGTCCAGCCGGACATGCGGCTGACGGAGAAGACGGGTGTGAACAGGTCGGTCGGGATCCCAAGGTAGTGGTAGACCGACGCGGCGTAGAAGTCCACGTTGGGATACAGGCCCTTGGTCTCGAAGACGACCTCCTCCATCTCCTTGGACATCCGGTAGTAGGTCGGGTCGTCGGCCGACAGTTCCTCCGACATCCGCCGCAGGTGGGTGGCCCTCGGGTCCTCGGTCTTGTAGACGCGGTGGCCGAAGCCCATGATCTTCTCCCCCGCCGCGAGCCGGTCGCGTACGGCCTGGGCCACCCCGTCGGGCGAGATCGACTGCAGCGTCTTCATGACCTGCTCGTTCGCGCCGCCGTGCAGCGGGCCCTTGAGCGTGCCGATGGCGGCGACGACGGCCGAGTGCATGTCGGACAGCGTGGCGGCGCACACCCGGGCGGCGAAGGTGGAGGCGTTCATGGTGTGGTCGGCGTGCAGTACCAGGCACGCGTCGAAGATCTCGATCGCGCGCCGCTCCGGCGTGCGGCCGCTCACCTGAAGCAGGAAGTTGCCCGCGATGCCGAGCGAGGGGTCGGCGGGCGTGAGGTCGGCGCCGCTGCGGGCGGCGTGGTAGGCCGCGACCAGCAGCGGCTGCTGGGCGGTGAGCCGGGCGGCCTTGCGCAGGTCGGCCTCGGCGCCGGCGGAATCGCGGTCGGGGTCGTCGGCGCTGCCCAGGGAGACGAGGGTGCGCAGGGCCTCCATGGGCTGCTGCCTGCCGGCGATCTCGGCGAGGTTCGCCGCGACGAGCGGGCCGAGGTCGTGGCCCGCCTCCAGTTCCCCGGTGTAGGCCGCGAGGCGGTCCCTGCCGGGCAGGTCGCCCCGCTGGAGCAGGTGGGCGGTCTCCTCGAACGTCGTCCGGCCGGCCAGGTCGTGGATGTCGTATCCACGGTAGAACAGGCGACCGGCCTTGCCGTCTATGTCGCTGAGCGCGGTGGACGCGGCTACGACGTCGGCCAGACCTTTCGTGGGCTTGTCCGCCATGAGTGTTTCCTCCGCTTATCGTCGCTGGAAGTCTACCGGTGAGCTGGCAAAACCGTCCGCGAAGGTCCTGGCCAAATTCACGCTGCATTCTCCTTATGGCAAAGGCGATTCCGCATCACCTCGTTTGGGTAAGCCGGAGCTGTAGTAATAGTTACGGCGGGCTTGCTCGGGCGGGCGGCACCGCCGGTTCACGCAGCATCCACCAGGAGGGACTCACGTGCCAGGAGAAGCTGCGCCACTCATACGCAGCGTCTACTAGGGAGGACTGACCGTGGAGGGGCCGTTTATCCGCATCGAGGACACCGGAGAGGTCGTCCCGTTGCGCCCCGAGATCACAACGGTCGGCAGAGGTCGCGGTGTCGACATCCGGCTCACCGATCCCAGTGTCTCTCGACTCCATGCCGAATTCGTCCGGAGGGGACCCTACCTGTACGTCGTTGACCTGGGCCTGTCCCGCAACGGCACGCGGGTGAACGGCAGGCCGATCGCCCGGAGGGTGCTCGACGACGGCGACGTCGTCTCCTTCGGGGCCGCACGCGGCCGCATCGGCGGCGTGCCACGCGAGGACTTCACCCCGGAGGTGGAACTGCGGCGGGCCGCCGCGCCGGAACTGACCAGGCGCGAGGTCGACGTCCTCACCTCGCTCTGCAGACCGGCGCTGTCCGACGAGGCGTTCGTCGCCCCGGCGACGGCCCGGGAGATCGCCGACGACCTGGTGGTGACGGAGGCCGCGGTCAAGCAGCATCTGCTGCGGCTGTACCAGAAGTTCCGCATCCCCGAGGGCACCAACCGGCGCACCCGGCTGGCCAACGAGGTCGTCGCGCTGGGCCTGGTCCGCCCCACCCCCGTGGTGCCGCCGCAGCGGTCGGGAACCCCCGCCGCCGCCGAGCAACCGTCGGCGGCCGGACGCAGGGCGTCATAGGAAACTGATCGCTACCGGTGCTTCGGCGAGGGGTTCCGGCAGTACGAGTGGTCCGGAGCCGGGCGTCATCGTGCCCAGGATGCGGGCGCCGTCGGCGCCTGTGCAGCTGGGCACGGTGGCAGGCAGCCCGTGGGCGCTCAGCCAGCCGAACAACGAGAAGGCGATGGCCTCCTTGTGGTCGGAGGGCACCCCGAGTTCGTCGCTGACGACGAGCCGGGCGCCTGTGCGCTCGCCCAGCATGCGCATGAGCGTGGGGTTGCGCACCCCGCCGCCCGACACGACCACGGTGTCGAGCCGGTGGCGCCGGATCTCGTCCGCCACGGTCTGCGCGGTGAGCGCGGTCAACGTCGCCACCAGGTCGGCCTGGGGCAGGTCGCTGGTGACGTAGTCGGGCGTGAACAGCTCCTTGCCGGTGGTCTTGGGCGGCTCGCGCCGGTAGTAGGGCTCGGCGAGCAGTTCGTCGAGCAGGTCCCGGCTGACCGTTCCCGCCGCCCCCAGCCGCCCGTCCACGTCGTACGGCGGCGCCGCCGCGTCGATCAGCGCGCACGCGGGCCCGGTGTCGTAGGCGATGGCGGGCTCGCGCACGGTGAGGTTGGCGATGCCGCCCAGGTTGAGCGCCCCCGAGCGGCCCTCGATGCCGTTGAGCAGCAGCAGGTCCAGGTAGGAGACCAGCGGCGCCCCGTTGCCGCCCGCGGCCACGTCCCGTACGCGGACGTCGGAGACCACGGGCAGTCCGGTGCGTTCGGCGATCCAGGCGGGCTGGCCGAGTTGCAGGGTGCCCTCGACCCGGCCGTCCTCCACCCAGTGGTAGAGGGTCTGCCCGTGGGAGCAGATCAGGTCGGCCGGGCCCGCGCCCTCGGCGGCGGCGGCGAACTCCCGGCCGATGAGGGTGTCGAGGGCGCACACCTCGCCCATGCTCACCTGGTGGGGTGGCAGGGCGGCGACGATGCGGGCTCTCAGCTCGTCGGGGTAGCGGCGCTCGCCGAGCGACAGCAGCCGCCCGGTGAGTGTGCCGCCGTCCATGGACCAGTCCACGACGGCGGTGTCGATCCCGTCGTGCGACGTACCCGACATAAGTCCAAGAACCCGCATATTTCCTCTTAAATGACCACTCGGAAGGGGTTGCTGACCCGGGACGTCCTGTTCGCCCGGTCCACCGCTATCGCGTAGTAGAAGTCGCCGCGCTTGCCGTCCGGATCGACCCAGCGTACGTGCCGGTCGCCGGGGATCACCGCGACCAGGTGGGTGGCGTCCTCGAAGCGGCGCAGCTCGCGGTCCGAACGGAAGATCGCGAACTGGAAGGGCTCGTGCCGTCCCGTGGCCACGATCTTCACCTCGACGCCGCCGCCGACGCGGCGGGCGAAGGCCACCACCGGCCGGTTGGGCGCCCGTCCGTCCGCGAGCCTCGGCAGCACCGGCCCGAGCGCGGGCCGCTGGTAGTGGTCCTTGACCGCCGTCGTGATCGAGCCGACCCGGTCGGCGCGCACGTCGCCCGCGCTGAACCAGATGTCACCGGTGATCTCCGGGTGCGAGCGGTTGAGCGTGAGGTGATTGGACAGTTCGGCCGGGTTCTGCCACTGCGGCACCTGCGCGGGGTCGCCCGCCTTGTAGGCGGCCTGGCCGATCCACAGCAGCGTGCCGGTGCCCTTGGCGACGTCCGACCACCACGGCACCAGCTTGCTGTAGTCGGCGGGCGGCTGGCCGATGTACCAGTAGAGCTGCGGCGCGATGTAGTCGAGCCAGCCCTTCTTGACCCAGCCGCGCGTGTCGGCGTGCAGGTTGTCGTACGACTGGCCGCCGTTGGTGTCGGAGCCCAGCGGGTCGCTGCCCTTGTTGCGCCAGATGCCCGACGGGCTGATGCCCCAGGCGATCTCCGGCTTGAGCTCGCGCACCCGCTGCTGCATCTCCGAGACCATGAGGTCCACGTTCTGGCGCCGCCAGGCGGCGAGGTCGGGGAAGCCCGCGCCGTACTTCGCGAAGGCGGCGCTGTCGTCGAAGGCCGTGGTGTTGGTCGGGTAGAAGTAGTCGTCGAAGTGGAAGCCGTCGATGTCGTAGCGCGCGAGCGCGTCGAGCATCGCGTCCTGGCAGAACTTCCGGACCTCGGGCATGCCCGGGTTGTAGTAGAGCTTGCCGCCGAACGGCAGGATCCAGTCGGGGTTCTTGCGGCCGGGGTGCTCGGGGTGCAGCTTGGCGGGGTCGGCCTGCATGGACACCCGGTAGGGGTTGAACCAGGCGTGGAAGGACAGGCCGCGCTTGTGGGTCTCCTCGACGGCGAAGCCCAGCGGGTCGTAGCCGGGGTCCTGGCCCTGCGTGCCGGTCAGGTACTGCGACCACGGCTCGAACGGCGACGGCCAGAACGCGTCGGCCGTCGGCCGGATCTGCACGAACACCGCGTTCAGCTTGCGCTGGACCGCGAGGTCGAGCCAGGCGACGTACTCGGCCTTCTGCTCCTCAGCCGACAGTCCGGTGCGGGAGGGCCAGTTGATGTTGAGGACGGAGGCGATCCACATGCCGCGCATCTGGCGCAGCGGCGGGACGTAGTCGGCGTCGGCGAAGGCGGGCAGGGGGACGGCGGAGGCGGCGACGGCGGCGGCCAGCCCTTTGAGAACGGTCCTTCTGCTGGGCATGCGGGGGGTGACCTCTCGGGAGGTGGGTTGTGTTCGAGGGCGACGATGGCAGAAAATTACCTTCAGATCAACGATTGTGAAGGAAAATGCCGTATGAGCACTGACCTCTGCCGACTCGCCCTGGCCGTCCTCCAGCCGGGGTTCGAGGGCACCACGGCTCCCGACTGGCTGCGCCGGGCCCTCGGCGACGGCTTGGGCGGCGCGGTGCTCTTCGCGCGCAACCTCCCGAGCGACACCCTCGTCCCCCAGCTCCGCGCCGAGAACCCGGACGTGATCGTCGCCGTCGACGAGGAGGGCGGCGTCGTCACCCGCCTGGAGGCGCACACCGGCAGCTCCTTCCCCGGCAACCGCGCCCTCGGCGTCGTGGACGACGTGGACCTCACCGAGCGCGTCGCCCACCAGATCGGGCGCCTGCTCGCCGCCGCCGACGTCACCCTCGACTACGCCCCCTCCGTGGACGTCAACGCCAACCCGGAGAACCCGGTCATCGGCGTCCGCTCCTTCGGGCCCACCCCCGACCTGGTCGCCCGGCACTCGGCCGCGTACGTGCGCGGCCTCCAGGCCGCCGGGGTCGCCGCCTGCGCCAAGCACTTCCCCGGGCACGGCGACACGATCACCGACTCCCACCTCGCGCTCCCGACCGTCCACGCCGACGTGGACACGTTGCGGGCGCGCGACCTGCCGCCGTTCCGCGCCGCCATCGCCGCCGGGGTCCGCGCCGTCATGTGCGGCCACCTGCTGGTGCCCGCGCTCGACCCGGACCAGCCGGCGACGCTCAGCCGTACGGTGCTGACCGGCCTGCTCAGGGGCGAACTCGGCTTCGACGGCCTGCTGGTCACCGACGCGATCGAGATGAAGGCCGTGGCCGCGCGCCACTCCCTCGGCGAGATCGCGGTGCGGGCGCTGGCCGCCGGGGTGGACGCCGTCTGCATCGGCATCACCGACGAGCGGGGGCTGCACGAACTGCGCGACGCCGTCGTCGCCGCCGTACGCTCGGGCGCGCTGCCCGAGGAACGGCTGGCCGAGGCCGCCGGGCGGGTGCAGTCCCTGGCCGAGTGGTACGGCAAGCAGAGCCGCCCGGCGGCGGCCTTCGAGCCCGGCGTCGGGCTGGAGGCCGCACGCGCGGCGCTCACCACGAGCGGCACCGCCACCCTGGTGTCCGCGCCGGTCGTGGTGGAGGTCAACACCCGGCTCAACCAGGCCGTCGACAGCACCGCCCCCACCGGGCTGACGGCGGCGCTCGACGCCCGGCTGCCCGGCACCACCCGGGTCGCCATGGCGCCGGAGTCCGGTCTGCCGGAGCTCGACCGGAACCGTCCGCTCGTGCTCGTGGTCCACGACTCCGCCAGGCACGCGTGGGTACGCGAGCGGATCGCGCAGGCCGTGCAGGCGCGTCCGGACGTGATCGTGGTCGACACCGGCATCGCCGCCCCGGCGCCCGCCGCGACCTTCGTCTCCACCCACGGCATCTCCAGGGCCTCCGCCGAGGCGGCGGCCGAATGGCTCACAACGACGCGAGAGGCAAGCGGATGACCGAACCCGCCAACCCCGTGGCGGCAGTACGCGCGGTACTCCCCTCCCTGACCCCCGCCGCGCAGGCCATCGCCCGGATCATCCTCGATGATCCGGGCCTGGTCGTGCGCAGCACCATCACCGAGTTCAGCGCCGTCTCCGGCACCAGCGAGGCGACGATCGTGCGCACTGCCCGCGCGCTCGGGTTCACCGGCTACTCGCAGATGCGCTTCTCGCTGGCCGCCGCCGTCGCCAAGCAGCCCGAACGGCTCGTCCCCGGCGACCTCGGCCCCGACGACCCGCTCACCGACGTGATCGCCAAGGTGGCGCGGGCGGAGTCCGACGCCCTCGCCGACACCGCCGCCCAGCTCGACCCCGACCAGCTCTGGGCGGTCGTCTCCGCCATCGCCGCCGCCCGCCGCGTGGACGTGTACGGCGTCGCCGCCTCCGGTCTCGTCGCCACCGACATGTCGCAGAAGCTGCTGCGCATCGGCCTGTCCAGCCACCCGTTCAGCGACGCCCACCTGGCCCTGACCAGCGCCGCCCTACTGAAGCCCGACGACGTCGTGGTGGCCATCAGCACCAGCGGCGAGACCCCTGACGTGCTGGTGCCCGCGCGCACCGCCAAGGAGTCCGGCGCGCACGTGGTCGCGATCACCAACAACCCGCGCTCGTCGCTCGCGGGCCTGTCCGACCACACGCTGGTCTCGGCCGGGCGGGAGACGGCCTTCCGGCCGGGCGCCCTCGCCAGCCGCATCAGCCAGCTCCTCATCGTCGATGTGATCTTCGTGGGGCTGGCGCAGCGCACCTACGAGCAGGCCGACGCCGCGATCCGGGCCACCAGGGAGGCCATCGACAGGTACCGCGTCCGCTAAAGACGCCGCCAGGGGGTCGCGGGCGGCGCCTGCGTGGCGGTCTCGACGGCGAACAGGGCACCGTCCAGCGGGCCCGGGTCGGCCAGGCCGACGCGGGCGGTCGTGACGTACAGGGCCGAGCCGACGAAGGCGCAGCTCGTCACCCGGGAGGCCGGGACGCGCACGACCGTGTCGAGGCGCCCGTCCGGCGTGTGGCGGCGCACCTGACCGGCACCCCACAGCCCGATCCAGAGGCAGCCGTCGGCATCCACGCACAGGCCGTCCGGCCAGCCCTCCTCGCGGTCGATCGCCAGCCGCGCGCGAACGGGCCCGAGTTCGCCGTCGTCGTAGCCGTAGCCGGTGATCACTCCGGTCAGCGTGTCGGCGAACCACATCGTCCCGCCGTCCGGCGACCAGCCCAGCCCGTTGGCCAGGCCGGTGTCGAGGACCCTGGTCACGCCGGGGCCCGGGTCGAGGCGGTGGAGGCCGCCGGTGACCGGCTGCTCCCCTCGCGCGACCGTGCCCGCCCAGGCCCGGCCCGCCGGGTCGCACTTGGCGTCGTTGCAGCGCATTCCGGCGGGGACGAAGTCGAGCAGCGGGGTGAGCGTGCCGTCCTCGTCCAGGGTCGCGAACCCGTCGCGGACCGCCAGCAGCCAGCCGCCGCCCTCGGCGGGCAGGGCCGCCCCCACCTCGGTGCCGACCTCGTAGGTGCGCCCGGAGGTCAGGTGCACGCGGCCTGCGAGGATGTCGGTCCACACCAGACAGTCGTGGGCGGCGTCCCACAGGGGGGCCTCGCCCAGCAGCGCCTCCGGCCGTGCGGCCACCTCGGCGGTCAGTTCACGCATGCGGGCGATCATTCACCAGCCGTGCGGGCGGCGTCCACCCGGGCGACGAAGTCGGCGAACCGGCCGGGCGCGCGGCCCAGCACCTGTTGGACGCCGTCGCTCAGGTAGGCGTTGGCGCCGTTCGCGATGTCCACCAGCAGGCCCGCCGTGTACTCCGCGAGCTCCTCACCGAACCCGGCGATCTCCCGCTTGAACTCCTCCGCCGTCACCGGCTCGTACTCGACGCCGCGCCCGAGCAGGGCGACGGCCTCGCGGAAGGACAGCAGTTCGGGGCCGGACAGGTCGTAGGCCCGCCCGTCGTGGCCGGGGTCGGTGAGCGCCTCCACGGCCACGTCGGCGACGTCGGCCAGGTCCACGAACGGCTCGCGGCCCTCGCCGGTCGGCAGGGCCAGCCGTCCCCTCTCCATGAACCCGGCGAACAGGTCCTCGGTGAAGTTCTGCGCGAACCAGGTCGGGCGCAGGATCGTCCAGCCGCCCGTGTGCTCGCGGACCGGCGCCTCCGCGGGCGAGTGGATGTCGCGGGCCGACAACAGCACCACCCGGGCCTCCGTACGGCCGAGCAGGTCGGCGACCTCCTTCGACGTGTCGGTGCTCAGGGGGTTCGTGACCAGGTAGACGGCCCGCGCGCCCGCCAGGTGGGGCGCCCAGGTGTCCGGCCGGTCCCAGTGGAAGCCGGTCGAGCGGGCGGCCACCCGGACGTCGTGGCCTCGGGCCTTCAGGCGGTCGGTGACGCGGCGGCCGGTCTTGCCGGTGCCGCCGATGACGAGAATGGACATACCCCGCAGTCAACCGGGCCCGGCCGAGACGCCGCCATAGGCGAAAGGGCAGAAAGCATAGGAGATCGTCCAGCGGCGGACATTCCCTCCCCTGATGTGCATGACCTGAGGATCTGCCTGCGACCTGCGTCGATTCTCCGTACCTTGGAGAAAAAGCGAGTTGGAAGGACGGGCGGTATGGGGAAGAACCAGGACGAGGAGCCGGAGCGCCCCCGGTGCGGGGCCTGCTTCGGCGAGGGTGGCAACTGGGAAGAACTCAACGGCGAGAAGGGGCAGGAACGCACATGGGCGAACTGCCGGGCATGCGAAGGAAGCGGTTGGGTTGACGCCTGACCCGGCCATCTGCCCCGAATGCGGCGGGACCCTCGTGGAGTGGGTCGCGGGCATGGCCCTGGCCTGCCAGTCCTGCCATGGCAAGGGGCACGACGGCCCCCCGCGCTGGAGTCCCGAGTCGCCGCCGCCGCTGCTGCCGATCTGGGCCGACCCGCGCTGGAACGACCCCGACCTGGCTCAGCACGGGCTGTGCCGCTTCTGCCTGGGCGGTCGCGAGGTCGTGCGGGTGGACGAGGTGCGGCGCTCCATCGTCTCCGCACCCTGCCCCTCCTGCGCCGCGCCCTGACACTCACACCTCCGGCCGGAACCCCAGGGTGAGGTGGGGGTAACCGACGTTGACACGCTCGCCGAGTTCGATGCCGAGCCCGCCGACGAACGCCGTGATCGCCGCCGTCGCCTCCTCGACACCGGCCGCCTCGCCCTTGAACTCGAACTCCACGAAGTCGCCGTGCCCGGCCACCCGGTCGAAGGCCACCGCGACGCCGTCCAGATGCCACTCCTCGCGGATCTTGTCGACGACCGTCAGCTCGGTGAAGTCGAGGGCCGCGAGCACCCGCCTGACCGCCTCGGCGTCCGAGACGGCGCTCTCGTACTCGTCGCAGTGGGTCTTGACCGGTTCCTCCAGAGGGTGCCACCGCTTGAAGTTCAGGGAGGCGCCGCCGTCCTCCTGCCTGATGCGCAGCCACTCGCTGACGACCGGGTCGTCGCGGAAGTCGCGGTGCGGGGCGTTGAAGTAGGTGTCGACCTGGCGGGCGGGCGCCCCGGGTACGGCCCCGCGCCGGACGAGGGCTGCCTTGAGCTCCTCGACCGGGCTGAGGAGCCGGAACTTCTGCTCGACCTCGATGTACTCCACGCCCGGCAGCATGCCAGGAAACGGCGTTCGCGGCGGCGGTTTCCGGCCGGATGACAACGTTGCCATCGAAGGGTGGAGAGCCTAGTGTGACGGCGTCAGCGCACCTTCGGCCGAGGAGTGAACCGCGTGGTCTCAGCATCCAGCCGCCCGCTCCGCCCGCTCCGCCTGTTCCGCCGATGAGCTGTGTGCTCGCCGTCGACATCGGCGGCACCAAACTGGCCGCCGCCCTCGTCGGCCGTGACGGCGCCGTCCTGCGCGACGCCACCGTGCCGACCCCGCCGACCGGCGTCATGGACGCCCTCACGGCCCTCATCGCCACCGTGACCGAGGACGCGCCGCCGCCGGTGGCCGTCGGCATCGGCAGCGCGGGGCCCATGGACGCCCTCGCGGGTACGGTCAGCCCGGTCAACATGCCGAGCTGGCGCGGTTTCCCGCTGCGCGAGCGGGTCGGGGAGCTGACGGGGCTGCCCACGGTCCTCGCGGGCGACGCCCAGTGCTTCGCCCTCGGCGAGCACTGGCTTGGCGCGGGCGACGGCAGCGGCTCACTGCTCGGCGTGGTGGTCTCCACGGGCATCGGCGGCGGCCTGGTGATCGACGGCCGGCCGCTGCTCGGCCCGCTCGGCAACGCGGGCCACGTCGGCCACATGATCGTCGATCCGTACGGTGAGACCTGCGAGTGCGGCGGGCGCGGCTGCGTCGAGCGGTACGCCAGCGGCCCCAACCTGGTCCGCTGGGCCGTCGCGAACGGCTGGCACGGCCCCGACGCGCGGGCGCTGGCCGCCGACGCGGGCCGGGGCGACCCGACCGCGCTGGCCGCCTTCGAACGCGGCGCACGCGCCCTGGCAGCCATGATCGCCTCGGTGGCGGCGGCGGCCGAAGTGGACACCGTCGTCATCGGCGGCGGGGTCGCGGGTGCGGGCCGGGTGCTGTTCGAGCCGCTGGAGCGGGCGGTGGACGAGGTGGCCGGGCTCGCCTTCGTCAGGGCGGTGCGGGTGGTGCCCACCACGCTCGGGGTGCGGGCGGCGCTGGCGGGCGCGGCGAAGCTCGCCTGGAATCAGGCGGCTAGTCGCGCTGCGCGGCCCGGCGCTCGATGATGCGGCGGGTGAACGGGATCGTCTCGGCGGCCTTGGCCCCCAGCGACGCCCCTGCCAGACCGAGTATGACCAAGGCGACTGGGCTGGTGGCGAAGTCCATCATGGTCACGTAGACGCGCAGGAGTTCGTCGAGCATGGGTGGGGGCTCCCTGGGTACGGCCGGGCGGAGACGTCCCAGGGTAGCCCCGGTTCGGTTCTGCCGACGCCGCAGGCAGGCGGACACGAGCGGGGATCCCGCCGGGGATCCCCGCGTGCGCGCTAGTGGAAGAAGTGGCGGGTGCCGGTGAAGTAGAGGGAGATGCCCGCCTGCTTCGCCGCCGCGATCACCTCGTCGTCGCGGATCGACCCGCCGGGCTCGACGACCGCCTTCACCCCGGCCGCGATGAGCACCTCCAGCCCGTCGGCGAACGGGAAGAACGCGTCGGAGGCCGCCACGGAACCGGCCACCCGCTCCCCCGCCCTGGTGACCGCGAGCCGGCAGGAGTCGACCCGGTTGACCTGGCCCATGCCGACCCCGACGGTGGCGCGGTCGGCGGCCAGCAGGATCGCGTTGGACTTGACCGAGCGGCAGGCCCGCCAGGCGAACTCCAGGTCGGCGAGGACCTCGGCCGAGACCGGCTCCCCCGCCTTGAGCTCCCAGGCGGCGGGCGCGTCGCCGTCGGCGTCGACCCGGTCCACCTGCTGGACGAGCAGCCCGCCGTCGATCCGCCGGAACTCGGCCGGGTTGCCGGGGCCCTGCGGGCAGACGAGCAGCCTGAGGTTCTTCTTCCTGGTCAGGACGGCGAGGGCGGCGTCGGTGAACGCGGGGGCGACCACCACCTCGGTGAACACCCCGGCGATCTGCTCGGCCAGCTCGGCCGTGACGGGGCCGTTGACCGCGATGACGCCGCCGTAGGCGGAGACGGGGTCGCAGGCGTGCGCCTTGCGGTGGGCCTCCGCCACGTCGGCGCCGACGGCGATGCCGCACGGGTTCTGGTGCTTGATGATGGCGACGCACGGCTCGGTGAAGTCCCATGCGGCCCGCCAGGCGGCGTCGGCGTCGAGGTAGTTGTTGTAGGACATCTCCTTGCCGTGCAGCTGCTCGGCGTCGGCGAGCCCGCCGCCGCCGTCGCTGTAGAGGGCGGCGCGCTGGTGCGGGTTCTCGCCGTAGCGCAGGGTGGCGGTGCGCTCGTAGGCGGCGCCGAGGAAGTCGTCCTCCCCCGTGTACGCCGAGGAGAACCAGTTGGCCACGGCCACGTCGTAGGCGGCGGTGTGGGCGTAGGCGCGCCCGGCCAGCCGCCTGCGCTGGTCGAGGGTGAACCCGCCCTGCTCCAGGGCGTCGTGGACGGCCGGGTAGCCCTCGGGGTCGACGACGACGGCGCAGGTGGCGTGGTTCTTGGCGGCGCCGCGGATCATCGCGGGCCCGCCGATGTCGATCTGCTCGACGCACTCGGCGTCCGAGGCCCCGGAGGCGACGGTCTCCTTGAACGGGTAGAGGTTGACGACCACGAGCTGGAACGGATCGATCTCCAGCTCGTCGAGCTGGGCGATGTGGTGGGGCTTGGTGAGATCGGCGAGCAGCCCGGCGTGGACGCGGGGGTGCAGGGTCTTGACCCGCCCGTCGAGACATTCGGGGAAGCCGGTGAGCTGCTCGACCTTGGTGACCGCGATGCCGTAGGAGGCGATGGCGGCGGCGGTGCCGCCCGTGGAGACGATCTCGACCCCGGCGGCGTCGAGTCGCCTCGCAAGCTCCTCAAGCCCCGATTTGTCATATACCGCGATCAGCGCCCGCTTGATAGCGATACTTGTCAACTTGCCCCTCCAATGATCACTGTCCGCCCGTTGACGGTCCAGCCCTCTCGGACCATACGGCCCACGGTTTCGACGAGCAGCCCGCGTTCGACGGACTTGATGCGCTCGTGCAGCGACGACTCGTCGTCGTCCTGGCGCACGAGGACGGTCTCCTGCGCCAGGATCGGCCCGGTGTCGACCCCGGCGTCCGCCAGCATCACCGTGCAGCCGGTCACCTTCACGCCATAGGCGAGCGCGTCGCGCACACCGTGGGCGCCGGGGAAGGACGGCAGCAGCGCGGGATGGGTGTTGAGCACCGGGAACGCCTCCAGGGTCGGTGCGCCCAAGATCTTCATGAAGCCTGCGGACACGACGAGGTCAGGCTCATGGTCCGCGATTTTCCGCGCGATGGCGAGATCCCAGGACTCCCTGGTCGGATAGTCCTTCAGACGTTCCACGAAAATCGGGACATCCGACCGCCGCGCGCGGTCCAGACCCTCGATGCCGTCGCGGTCGGCGCCCACGGCCACCACCCGGGCACCGTACGACGGGTCGGCGGAAGCGTCCAGCAGGGCCTGTAGGTTGGTTCCAGAGCCGGAGACGAGGACGACGAGCCGCCCAGCCTTAGACACGCGCACTCCAATTCGGGGAAGCCGGGGTGGGGCTGACAGCGTATCTGCTCACTCGCCCGGCGACGCAGAGGAGGTCAGGTGTCGACACCGGTGCAGGCGCCGTCAGGGCGGCCGCCCGCAGAGTCAGCAGGTCGCCGCGCGATCTGGCTGTCGATCGCGGCGCTGGCCATGACGTTCATGCTGCCGCTCGCCGGGCTGGTGATGGGCGTTTTCGCCCTCGTGTCCGGCGTGCGCGCGCTGCCCAGGCTGCGCGAGGCGGGCGGTTCCACGGGGGTGGCGGCGGGCGGCATCGCGGTCGCGGCGCTGGCGATCGTGCTGTCGGCGATGACCTCGGGAATGCAGCTGTACCTGATGGACGAGTACTCCGCCTACCAGACGTGCATGGAGAGCGCGGGCACCGTGTCGGCGCAGGGCGACTGCTTCACGCAGTTCGAGAGCGCGGCGGCCAAGAAGCTGCCGCCCGAGGTGGTGGAGATGCTCGGGTCCGTCCAGCCCTGAGGTCAGTCGCGGTCCCAGGCGTACGGATCGACGTAGATCACGTGGCCGCCCCGGTCGTCCGACTCGTCGACGATGTCCTTGCGCGGCGGCGGTGCGGGCGGCCGTACGTGCGGTGCCGTGTCCGGACCTGCGGCGGAGGCGTGCTCGTCCTGCCAGTCGTCGCGGATCACCGGGATCGGCTGGGTGTCGGCCTCGGTGGCGTCCATCCAGTGGCCGGGCAGCGGCCGCGCGTCGGACTCGGCGAGACCCACGCGGCCCGCCGCGCGTGACAGCGCCGCACCGACCTTGCGCACCGGGGCGGCGGCCCGGTCGAGCGGGGCGCGGGCCTTCCGGCTGAGCAGCAGCCAGTTGGCGAGTCCGGCGGAGATCCCGGCGGCGACGCCGACCTCCAGCGCCACCGAGAGCGCGACCTCCCAGACGGAGGGCCCGACGACCGAGAGCCGGCCGCCGCGCAGCGGCCCGCCGGACAATCCGGCCAGTACCCCGGCCAGCAGCCCCGTGCACACGCCGGAGAAGAACCCCCACAGCGGCGCCGCCTCGTAGGAGTGCGACGGCGCGATCCTGGCCACCATCACCCCGGCGACGGCGCCCGCCGCGAACGGCAGCGCCACGACGGCCATCATCACCGACGGCACCGGGCCGCTGTCGGGCAGCGCGCCCAGGAGCGGCAGGCTGGGCACCATGCCCATCTGGACGCCGGTGGGCGCGATCAGGGTGCCGGTGCCGAACGCGAACCCCGGTCCGGAGATGTACGACATCCCCCAGATGACGGCGTTGGGGAGGTACAGCCCTTGCAGGAGGAACAGCAGCACACCGCCGACGAACCCGGTCGAGAGCTGCGAGGACAGCGCCCGCACCTCGCCGAGGTTGAACACGACGGCGGCCAGCACCATGATCAGGCCGCCCGCCAGCATGATCAGCGTCGCCACCGCCGTGCCGACGGTCAGCGCGCGCACCCGCTCGGGCAGCAGCCGCAGCATCGTCGCCCACGAGCCGATCGTGCGCGCGGTCGCCAGCGCGCCCACCAGGAAGGCCAGCAGGAAGTGGCTGAGCAGCGCGTCGCCGATGAACGGCTGGGTGACGTCGTTCTGCGCCACCAGCGCGATCAGGCCCGCCAGCAGCGCGTACGGGGCCGCGAGCGAGACCCCCGCCTGGACCACCAGCAGGAGCTGGGCGCGGCGGCGGGCGTTGGCCTTCTCACGGGGGCTGTTCTTGGGCAGGCGTTCAGGCAGCCGCACCCGCAGATCGGCGTCGCGAGCCATCCAGCGGCCCGCGCGGTAGAGCAGGAAGGCCGGCAGGACCATCAGGCCGAGCGGCAGCAGCCCGACGTGTCCGCCGGGGATGGCGAAGCCGGTCTGGTGGGCGGCCAGCCACAGTTGCGCGGCCGTGCGGAACACGGCGGGCAGGCCCTGGCCGAGCGCGCCGCGCGGGGCGGCCATCCAGCCGACGAGGGTGAGTGTGGTGAGGACCGCGAGGCCGACGCCCAGCGTGCAGGCGGCGGCGAGCATGCCGGACACCGGCAGCGGCCGCCTGGAATCGTCGTCGTCGCCGTTGACCCCGGGGAGTTTGCCGAGGACGGAACGGGGTGCCGTCTTCAGCTGGTCGAGTAGCGCCGTCACGGGAGTCTATTTTCCTCCACTTTCCCCAACCTGCCCCATCGGCGCGCCGCCTCGCCCCATCCGGGATCCCAGCTTGGTGGTATTCGCCGCTGTCCTTGATCTCCCCCGTTCCGGGGGAGCACCCATCCGTTACGGCCCAGCCGCCGCCACGCCCACCCGCCGACCTGCGCCGGCGGCCTCACCCACGCCAAGCGCCACCCCACGACCCACCGTGACGCCGCCTGTTACGCCCCTCCCACGGTGGGGGCCGCGTCCGCCGGGGCGACGAGGCCAGGTCCTGTCAGTACGGCCAGACGGGTCCTCAAGCGCGCAGGGGTGGTGCGGTCTGTGGGAGCGCGGGCCGGAAAGGCTCCTGACGGCGGATCCGCGAGGCCGTGGGAGGGGCGTCACAGGGCGGCGTCACGGCGGGGAGGTGGGCGGCGTTTGGCGTGGGTGAGGCCGTCGGCCCGGGGCGGCGGCTGGGCGTGGCGGCGGCCTGGCCGTAACGGATGGAGGGTTTGGATTGAAGGCAGGAGGCCCCCGCCGAGAGCGGCGGGGGCCTCCTGGAAAGCAGGCCGGTCAGCGGGCCTGCATGACCTCGCGCATGAGGCGCGCGGTCTCCGACGGCGTCTTGCCGACGCGGACTCCTACCTTCTCCAGGGCCTCCTTCTTGGCCTGGGCGGTGCCCGCGGAGCCGGACACGATCGCGCCCGCGTGCCCCATCGTCTTGCCCTCGGGGGCCGTGAAGCCCGCCACGTAGGCCACGACCGGCTTGGTCACGTGCTGCTCGATGTAGGCCGCGGCACGCTCCTCGGCGTCGCCGCCGATCTCGCCGATCATCACGATCGCGTCGGTCTCCGGGTCGTCCTGGAACGCCTGGAGCGCGTCGATGTGCGTGGTGCCGATGACCGGGTCGCCGCCGATGCCGACGCACGAGGAGAAGCCGAAGTCGCGCAGCTCGTACATGAGCTGGTAAGTCAGCGTGCCCGACTTCGACACCAGGCCGATGCGCCCCTTCGGGGTGATGTCGGCCGGGATGATGCCGGCGTTGGAGGCGCCGGGCGAGGCGATGCCGGGGCAGTTGGGGCCGATGATGCGGGTCTTGTTGCCCTTGGCCACCGCGTACGCCCAGAACTCGGTCGAGTCGTGGACCGGCACGCCCTCGGTGATCACGACGCAGAGCGGGATCTCCGCGTCGATGGCCTCCTTGACGGCGTCCTTGGTGAACGCCGGCGGCACGAAGACGACCGACACGTCGGCGCCGGTCTGCGCCATGGCCTCGCGGACCGTGCCGAACACCGGCAGGTCGAGGTGGGTGGTGCCGGCCTTGCGGGCGTTGACGCCGCCGACCACCTTGGCGCCCGAGGCGAGCATGCGCTTGGCGTGCTTGGTGCCCTCGCCTCCGGTCATGCCCTGGACGATGATCTTGCTGTTCTCGTTCAGCCAGATAGCCATTACGCACCTACCGCAGCGAGCTCGGCGGCGCGCTTGGCCGCGTCGTCCATCGTGTCGACCAGTTCGACGCCCTTGAGCCGGGCGTCGTGGAGGATCTGCCGTCCGAGGGCGGCGTTGTTGCCGTCGAGGCGGACCACCAGCGGGTGCGTCACCGACTCGCCGCGCTCCTCCAGGAGCTTGAACGCCGCGACGATGCCGTTGGCGACGGCGTCGCAGGCGGTGATGCCGCCGAAGACGTTCACGAAGATCGACTTCACGGCCGGGTCGGACATGATGATCTCCAGGCCCGCCGCCATGACCTCGGCGGACGCGCCGCCGCCGATGTCGAGGAAGTTGGCCGGCGACGGCTTGCCCGGGAGGTTCTCGCCCGCGTAGGCGACCACGTCGAGCGTGGACATGACCAGCCCGGCGCCGTTGCCGATGATGCCGACGTCGCCGTCGAGCTTCACGTAGTTGAGGTCCTTCTCCTTGGCCTTGGCCTCAAGGGGGTCCTCCGCCGCCTTGTCGGCGTACGCCTCGTGCTCCTTCTGGCGGAAGGCGGCGTTGTCGTCGAAGGAGACCTTGCCGTCGAGCGCCTTGACCTCGCCGTCGGCCGACAGGATCATCGGGTTGACCTCGACGAGCGTGGCGTCCTCGTCGACGAAGGCGCACCAGAGCTTCTCGATGAGCTCGGCGGCGCCGTCGAGCGACTTCTCCGGCAGGCCGCCCATGATCGCGATCTCGCGGGCGAAGCGGCGGTCGACGCCGGTGATCGCCGAGATCGGCACCTTGGCGACCTTCTCGGGGGTGCTGTGCGCGACCTCCTCGATGTCCATTCCGCCGGCGGCGGAGCAGATCGCGAGGAAGGTACGGTTCGCGCGGTCGAGCAGGAAGGAGAAGTAGTACTCCTCCGCGATCGCGCTGGCCTCCTCCACAAGCACCTTGTGGACCGTGTGGCCCTTGATGTCCATGCCCAGGATCGCCTCGGCCTTCACGGCCGCGTCGGCCGCGTCGTCGGCAACCTTGACACCGCCCGCCTTGCCGCGCCCTCCGGTCTTCACCTGGGCCTTGACCACGACACGACCGGTCAGCTGCTCGGCAGCGGACCGCGCCTCCTCCACGGTGCGGGCGACGAGGCCGCGCGGCACCGGGATGCCGTAGTCTGCGAAGAGCTCCTTCGCCTGATGTTCGAACAGGTCCACGAGGGTCCGTCCTTGCTGTTCCGACTGAATGTCCGACGCCCCGGGCCACCCCAGTGCGTGCCGGGCGTTTTCCGCCAACGAAGCCTAGTCCCAAGCTTGACCTGCCCAGGTCGTCGGGTCACGCGAATCCTGTGATGTGACGGTGATCTCACCCTGAATGTCCCCCTGGGAGCGGCGGCGGCCGGAGCACACCCGCCCCAGGTTCACAATTGGAGAACATTCTTCACCAGCATCACACATTGACATTTCTCCATGACTGGCAAATGTCATGATTTCTCGTCATGAATCGAATTCTCGCTGGCTTAGCCATCTCCACGGCGGCCGTCTCCATGGCCGCCGCTCCCGCCCAGGCGGCGACTCCCAAGGACCCGATCGCCACCCTGAAGCAGCAGTTCCGCCCCGACACCGGGGTGAAGTTCATCGACCGGGTGACGCTTCAGGTCAAGGGCAACAAGGAATACCTCGCCCGCCGCACGGGCGCTTACGAGTTCGGCACGTCCGGAATCACCGCCTCCGACATGTCGGGCACGCTCTTCCCCGATCAGGCTCGCGAGGAGAAGGAGCAGTTCGGGCTGGGGGAGCCCGAACGAACGATCCGCGTGGGCCGCACAGCCTACCTCTCCGGCGGCGTCCTCAGCGGCAGGCTTGAGGAGGGCAAGACCTGGTACAAGCTGCCCAACGGTCCTGCGGGCGGCGTCGTGGGCAACTTCGCCCAGCCCGTCAACCCGGTCGAGCCGGCCACGCTCCAGGCGCTGCTCAAGACCGGCAAGGCGACCAAGGACGGCTACGCGGGCGCCATCACCTACCGTGAGCTGTACAAGAACTCGCCGTGGGCTCGCGGCAACGTGTTCCCCGGTGCGAAGATGGACGCGAAAACGCTCAAGTCCGTGATCAAGTGGCGGCTCACGCTCGACGCCAAGGGCCTGCCGAGTCGCGTGGTCACGTCGATTTCCGCGAGCACGATCCTGGGTGGCAAGCCCGGCAAGGACACGCTGACCTCCGACACCCGGTTCACCGACTGGGGCACCCCGGTCGACATCCAGGCGCCGCCCGCCGACCAGGTGACGACGAAGTTCAAGGACGAGGGCACGGACACCCCCGAGCTCCCCGACGGGCCGATCCTGTCCGGCGACCAGGTCGAGGCGCTGCTCGGCAAGTGACCTCCCGCTGAGGGGCTACCTCAGCCCAGGCGCGTGTCGCGGACGGCCGCCCACTCCAGCGAGTGGCGGATGCCCTCGGTGACCGAATAGGCGGCCTTCCAGCCCAGCAGGCGCTCGGCCCGGCCGGTCGTCGTGAACGCCCCGGCCACGTCACCGGGCCTGGGGCCGGTCTCGACGACCTCGACCGGCCGGTCGACCACGGTGTTGAAGGCGTCGGCCAGCTCGCGCACGGTGGTGCCCCTGCCGGTGCCCAGGTTGATCACGGTGGCCTCGCCGACCACCTCGTCGAAGCGTTCGAGCGCGGCGACGTGGGCGGCGGCGAGGTCCCAGACGTGGATGTAGTCGCGGATGCCCGAGCCGTCGCGCGTCGGGTAATCAGTGCCGGTGATCTGGAACGGCGTCCCCTCGTCGTACGCCTCGATGAGCTTGCCGAGCGCGTGGCTCGGCCGCCGCAGTTGCAGGCCGGTGCGCATGGCCGGGTCGGCGCCGATCGGGTTGAAGTAACGCAGCGACAGCACCTCGACGGGCCGGGTGGCGGCGATGTCGGCGAACATGCCCTCGCAGTGCGCCTTGGTCCGCGCGTACGGGCTCTGCGGGTCGAGCGGGGAGTCCTCGTCGACGGTGAAGTCGGCGCCCGCCCGGTAGATCGAGGCCGACGAGCTGAAGATCATCCGGCCGCAGCCGTTGCGCAGCAGGTGGCCGATGAAGTCGAGGCTCTTGGCGACGTTGGCCCGGTAGTAGCCGACGGGGTCGGCGACGGAGTCCGGCACCACGATCAGCGCGGCGCAGTGGACGACGGCCGCGACGTCGGGATGCTCGGCGAAGATCCGGTCGACGAGCGCGCCGTCGGCGATGTCGCCCTCGTAGAAGGCCCGCCCCTCGGCGAACTCCCTGCGCCCGGTCACCAGGCTGTCGAGGACGACCGGGGTGATCCCGGCATCCAGGCAGGCCGAGGCGACCGTACTACCGATGTATCCCGCTCCACCGCTGATCAGTACCTTCACAGCCCGCACCCTATCCGCCCGCACGGGACCGTTGCATGATCGTTATCGTCTCAGGCCCCACCAAATCGCCCTGTCGGTTGTCTCACATGGGGAACACACAAGGAGCGAAGTGAGACTCATAGCCGCGGCCGCACTGGCGGCCGCCATGCTGGCGGCGCCTTCACCGGCGCAGGCCGCCCCAGCACCGAAGAAGCTGGAAATCGCCGACATCACCCCGGAGGGCGCGCACAAGGAGAAGGTGGGGGTCGGCTTCCCGATCATCGTCACCTTCAGCCGAGGTGTCGTGAACAAGGCGGCCGTCGAGTCGCTGCTGGAGGTCGAGTCGGAGCGTCCCGTCGAGGGCGCGTGGCGGTGGGTCTCCGACAACAAGGCGATCTACCGCACCAAGCACTACTGGAAGCCGTACCAGAAGGTCTCCTTCACCGCCCGGCTGAGCGAGCTCAACGGCAACACCGGCGTCAAGGACGTCACCCGCCGCTTCGCGGTCGGCCCGGCCAACGTCTCCGTGGTCGACACGCGCAAGCACGTCATGAAGGTCACCCGCAACGGCAAGCTGGTCAAGCGGATCCCGATCAGCGCGGGCAGCGGCGGCCTGGTCAAGAACGGCGTGGACGTCTACCTGACGACCAGCGGCGTGCACCTGGCCATGGGCAAGAAGCCGGTCGAGCGCATGACCTCGTCGTGGATGGGGGTGACCGACCCCAAGGATCCGGCGTACTACGACCTGCAGATCCCGTGGGCGGTCCGGATCTCCGACACGGGCGAGTACGTGCACCAGAGCAACGGGGCCTACCAGTTCCTCGGCCGCAGCAACCAGAGCCACGGCTGCGTGCGGGCCACGCCCGCCGGGGCCAAGTGGTTCTACCAGATCAGCCAGCGGGGCGACGTGATCAAGATCACCGGCACCAAGCGCAAGCTGGACTGGAACAACGGCTGGAGCTACTGGCAGCTCAACTGGACCGAATGGAAGAAGGGCTCGGCCCTCACCGGCTGAGCCCGCCCCGCAGCACCGCCCCCTTGCCCCCTTCCCCGGGCCGAGGGGGCGGCGTCGTTCTAGGGCTCCAGGATGGTCTTGCCCGGCGTGTGGCGCTTCGAGGTGAACGCCTCGGCCGTCTTCGACAGCGGGAACACCGCACCCACATGCGCCCTGAGCCGCCCCTGCCCGGCCAGCGCGGCGAGTTCGCCCAGCTGCGCGCGGTCGGACTCGACGATGAAGAACACCGCCCTGCCGTCCTGCGGCACGACGGGCGGCGGCGCGGTGATGGACACCAGGACACCGCCCGGCTTCACGGCCGCCGCCGAGCGTTCGAGCACCTCACCGCCGACCGTGTCGAACACCAGGTCCACCTGACCGGGCAGTTCGTCGCGCCCGAGTTCGACGAAGGTGTCCGCGCCCAGGTCCAGCGCCAGCGCGCGGGCGGCGGCGCGGCCCGTGCCGATCACCGTCGCCCCGGCGTTCTTCGCCAGTTGTACGGCCAGCGACCCGGTGCCGCCCGCCGCCCCGTGGATCATCACCGTCTGCCCGGCGCGCAGCCCGCCGTGTGTGAACAGCCCCTGCAGCGCCGTCAGGCCCGCCAGCGGCAGCGCGGCCGCCTGCGCGAAGTCCACGCCTTCCGGGATCCGCGCCAGGTTGCGGGCCTCGACCGCGATGTACTCGGCGGCGGCGCCGTCACGGTGGAAGTCGGTCAGGCCGAAGACCCGGTCGCCGACGGCGAGCCCCGCCGTACCGTAGGAGAGGGAGGTCACGACCCCGGCGAGTTCGTGCGCGGGGACGGCGGGCGTGCGGTCGCGACCGGCGCGGTCGACCCGCTTGCTGGGCCAGGTGAGCTCGTCCGGCACGAAACCGGCCGCGTGGACCCTGACCACGACGTCCCCTGTCCCGGGCACGGGCTCGGGCGCGTCCTCGTAGCGGAGGTCGCCGTCGAGCTCGTGGATCCTGACCGCCTTCATGTGCCCCCCTGGATCGTGCGGCTACCCCACCGAGATCGGCACGCTGGCCAGGCCGCGCAGATTGCTACGGCCGTTCCCGGTCGGCTCGCCCGCGAGGGCCAGCCGTGGGAAGCGGCTCACCAGCCGCTCGATCGCGATCTTACCTTCCAGCCTGGCGAGAGCCGCGCCCAGGCAATGGTGGTGGCCCGCGCCGAAGGAGACGTGGTGGCGGGCGTTCTCCCGGTCGATGCGGAACTCGCCCGCGTCGGCCCCCCAGTACCGTTCGTCGTGGTTGGCCGAGCCCAGCGCGGCGAGCACGAACGCGCCCTTCGGAATCACCCGGTCCCCCACCTGGTACGGCTCCACCGTGATCCGCCGGCTCATCTGCACCGGGCTGTCGTAGCGCAGCATCTCCTCGACGGCGTTGGCCGTCAGCTCCGGCCGCTCGCGCAGCAGCGCCAGCTGGTCGGGGTGGCGCAGCAGCGCGGTGACGCCGTTGGCGATCAGGTTGACGGTGGTCTCGTGTCCCGCGACGTACAGAAGCACGACCTGGGCGATGAGCTCGTCGTCGGTGAGCCGGTCGCCGTCCGACTCGGCCGCGATGAGCGCGGTGAGCAGGTCGTCGCCGGGCTCGGCCCGCTTGCGCTCGATGAGCTGCCTGACGAGGCCGACCAGCTCCGTGCTCGCCGCGGTGATCAGCTTGGCGGTCTCGGCGTCGGTGGCGGCCTCCAGTGAGAGCACCAGCGTTCCGCTGAGGTCGCGCACGCGGTCGCGGTCGGTGGACGGCATGCCGAGCATGGCCGAGATCACCTCGAACGGCAGCGGGAAGGCGAGCGTCTCGACCAGGTCGGTACGGCCCGCTTCCGCCATCCGGTCGAGCGCCTGGTCCACCAGCGTGACGATCTCGGGTTCGAGTTCGGCGATCTTACGCGGGGTGAAGGCCTTCGAGACCAGAGAGCGCAGCCGGGTGTGGTCGGGCGGGTCGCGGTCGAGCATGGTCAGGGCGAGCACGCGCCCGTCGCCCTCATCGAGGTCGTCGAACTGCTGGCGGACCAGCCCGTCCTCAAGCAGCCGGTCGTTAACGGACATCGCCGCGCGAAGGATCGCGGAGACGTCGTCGTAGCCGGACACGAACCAGAACCCGTAGGGGTGCTCGTGGATCGGGTCCACCGTCCTGACCCGCTGGTACGCCGGGTAGGGGTCGGCGATGTACGCGGGGTCGAGGGGGTCGAACAGAAGCCCCGTGTCGGTCAAGGGATCCTCCCTGAAATTCACATACGCTGCGTATGTTACATACGCAACGTATGTCGTATTCTCGTGCTATGTCAACGACCCAGAGCCGGCGCGAGCAGTACTCCCAGGCCACGAAGGCCGCGCTGCTCGACGCGGCCACCCGCAGATTCGCCGCACACGGTTTCGCCAAGACCTCACTTGAGGACGTCGCGGCAGACATCCACGCCAGCCGGGGGGCCGTGTACCACCACTACCCGAGCAAGGCCGCCCTGTTCGAGGCCGTGGTCGAGCGGTTGGAGGCCGAGACGATGGGTCGCATCGCCGAGCAGACCTCACCCGCCGCCGACGCGTGGGAGGCGAGCATGGTCGCGCTGGACGTCTTCCTCGACCGCTGCTGCGACCCCGTCTACGGCCGGGTGGTGTGGATCGAGGCGCCGCTCGCCCTGGGCTGGCGGCGTTGGAACGACCTCCAGGTGAAGTACGGGCACGGCGTGGTCGCGAACCTCTTCGAGGGGCTGATCGCCGCCGGACGGCTGAAGCCGATGCCGGTGGAGCCGATGGCGAACCTCGTCTTCCACCTGCTCTGCGGGGCGGGCCAGGCCCTCGCGGAGAGCAGCGAACCCGAGCGACCCCGGGTCCTGGCCGAGTACAAGCAGGCCATCAACCTGCTCCTCGACAGCCTGGTCGACTAGCGCCCGCGGTTCTCCCGCGCCGCCCGGCCCGGGGCGTCAGCCCGGAAGCAGGCCGAGCGCGCGGGCCTTCTTGAGCGCGGTCACGCGATCGTGGACGCGGAGTTTGCGGTAGAGGTTCTCCTTGTGTTTGATCGCGGTCCTCTCCGTGATCCGGAGCCTGCTGCCGATGGCGTGCGCGGTCAGCCCTTCGTCCAGGAGCGCCAGGACCGACATCTCGCGGGGCGTTATCGCGTATTCGGCCGGGTCGGCGAGTTGCGGCAGGCCGAACACCGCCTTCTCGTGCGCGGCCACGGTGTCGAGCAGGGAGCGGGCCAGATCCGCGTATTCGAGGTCCCGGTCGGTGAATCCCCGGCCGCTGCGGCTCATGATGACGCCCCTGATCTGCCCGGGACGGGAGTTCAGCGGCAGCGCGAGCTGGCGGTCGATCCCGATGGCCGCCTTGCCCGCGTGGTAGGCCTCGCTCTTCCACCACCCGTCGTCGGCCATCTCGTCCATGGTCAGCGGGGTGCGGTCGGCGGTGTGCGCGTAATGGCGCAACAGCGGATGGGCGCGCATGTGAGCGTGGATCAGGGCGTCGAGCGGGGCCTCGTACAGCCAGTCGGGTGAGCCGGTCTGAGCGTGGCCGGTGCCGGCCTTCCAGTCGAGGTCGATGAGGACGGCGAGGTCGACGGGCAGGTCGGTGGTCAACCTGTCCATGAGCAGCGGCCATACGCGTACCGGCTCGCGCTCGGTGAGGATCGCCATCGCGAGGTCGTGCAGGCGCCTGGCGTCCTGCCCGGATAAAGCCGTCATGGCGAAAGTGTTCCCCGTTCTCCGGCACACCATGAACCGCCGGGGAAAGGCACTACGAACTTCTTCGTATATCGGATTCGGAGGGTGTCCTGCGACGCTTTTGTCCGCCGTAAGTGGCGGATATTCACGGAGGCCGGCGGTGGAGACCACGGACGCGGGGCAGAGCGGCGGGCGCGTGGCGTCCGCAGCGGACACGGAGCAGAGCGGTGGGTCCGGGGCTTCCGCCCCGGACGCGGAGCAGGACGGCGGGTCCGGCCGAGGAGCCGTCCGGCGGGCCACCGCGCTGGCGGGGCTCGGCTCGGTGGCCGACGTGGCGGCGCTGGCCCAGTTGCTCACCACGGAATCACGGCACGGGGTCCTGGTCGCGGGCCTGCTGTCGGTGCTCGCCGGGACACTCGGGCTCGTCCAGTTGTACGGCCGGCCCGTACGCCTGCGGGCCGGGGTGATGGTGGCGCTGATCGCGGTCGGCTCCGGGCTGACCGGCGCGATGATCGAGCACTACCGAGCGGAGGCGGCACCCGTCCCGCCCCCGGCAGCCGCGACCCCTCTTCCGTCTTCGCCTTCGGTGACGCCGTCCCCTCTTTCGCCTTCGCCCTCGGTGACGCCGTCCCCTCTTTCGCCTTCGCCCTCGGTGACGCCGTCCCCTCTTTCGCCTTCGCCCTCGGTGACGCCGCCACCTGCCCCGTCCTCTACCGCCACCGTGTCCCGTGGTGCCACCGCGTCCCGTGGGGCCGCCGTCCCGACTGCTCGGACCTCGCCGTCGGGCGGCGAGGTCCTGCGCGAGGCCGAGGCGGCGCTGCGCGACCAGGACTACCTCGACGTCGAGTCGGGCGCCATCGGCACGATCGACCCGGCCGCGAGCGACCTCTGGTACGTCAGCCCCTACCGCGCCCTGTGGACGGCCGGTGGCGGCAGGTACCCGATCACCCCCGTGGACGCGCACCCCGGCCCCGCCGCCTGCGCGCGGGCGCTGAAAGCCCGCCGGTACGACCAGGTCGCGGTCGGCGAACGGGCACCCGGCGACTGGGCCTGCGCCCGGACCGCCGAGGGCAACCTGGTCGCGATCCGGTTCCCCGCCATCCCGGCGGCGGACGCGCCACTCAAGATCTCCTACATCGTCTGGCACCGGTCCCCGGAGGAGTGAAGCCATGCCGTACACACTCGTCAGAGCGGTGGTCGTGATGCTCGTCGTCGCGCTGACCACCGCGATGGACTACCCCGACCCGCTCCCCGACTTCGCCCACCCGCACGCGCCCCACTACCCCTGGTACCAGCCGGTCAACGCGTCCACCACCCGGCCGGTGCTGATCATCAGGGGCGGCTTCACCGACCAGCCCTGGCCCGCCGCCAAGGACGACGCCTGGCTCGGACGGCGGTACTTCGGCCCCGGCTACCCGAGCGTGCGCGACTACTTCGTGCGCAGCTCCGGCGGCCGGGTGGACCTCACCCGCGCCCGCGAGCGCTCCGGCGTCCACGACGACGGGGTCGTCAGCGTGGACTACGGGCTCACGGCCGCGCAGTGGGACGCGCTCGACGACAAGCAGAAGATGCGGCACGGCGTGAACACCGCCGACCCGCTCGTGGACTACTCGGTCTTCGACCGGAACGGCGACCGCCTGCTCGGTCAGGACGAGGTGGTGATCGTGGTCCTGCAGTCGGTGCCCTTCGACACCGGCGCGGCCATCGGCGGGTACGGCGCCTCCCGCGCGGTCTTCCCCGGCCCCGCGCTCGACGGGATGAACCTGGACTGGCGGGTCAACGTCTGGGCGCAGAGCGCGGTCAACCAGCTCACTCTCGACCACGAGATGATGCACACGGCCTTCGGGGTGGACCGCGACTTCCACCAGTACCCGATCACCGGCTTCGACCTGATGGGCGGGACCGCCTCGGAGCACGAGTGGTACGTGGAGCTCAACTCCTGGCACAAGACGCACCTGGGCTGGGCGCGGCCGACGGTCGTCACGCGGGACGGCTACTACAGCGTCCCCGAGTGGGACACCAGCGACACCGCGTTCCTGCTCTACGACCCCGCACGCGGCCTCGACGACTACCTCCTGGTCGAGAACCGCCGGCGCCGTGCCGGCGGCTACGACGCCGACGTGTGGGACGACGGCCTGGTCGTGTGGCGGGTCGACGAGAGCCAGTACTACAACGACGCCCGCGACGCGTACCCGATCACGCTCCAGGGCCCGTGCCCCGACTATTCCTGCACCTACGCCGCCTGGGACGCCGCCGACCCGCACACGCCGCAGCGGGAGATGACCGGCCCGTGGCGCGACGGCACGCCCAGCAACGTCGCGGTCCGCATGGTCTACGAGGCGGGCCCGGAGACGACGGCGTACTTCGACGTACCCGGCCCCGGCGCCGCCGTGGACTGCTTCGACGCCTCGACCGACAGCAGGCGGCGCGAGGTGCGGGTCTACGCCGGGCAGACCACCGCCATCGGGCTTCCCGTGCAGAACACCTCAGAGCAGGCGGGCGCGATCGGGCTGAGCCTCGCGGGCGTGCCGGGACCCGGCTGGTCGTGGAGCGGGAGGACGCTCGACCTCGACGCCAAGGCCACCACGTCGGGCAGGCTGCTCGTCACCGTCCCCGCCGACGCGGCGCCCGGGGCCTACCGGCTCTCGCCGCAGGCCACCTGGCTCGCCGACCCCCGCCACACCTCACGGTGCGAGGTGGTCGTCCACGTCGCCGCGCCGCCGCAGGCGAGCTGGGGGTACGCTTCCACGCGCGCCCTGCAGTACCAGGCGCCGATCGGCGAGCAGGTGGCCCTCGACCCCAACTGGCAGTGGGGCACCTGGAAGCGCGGCCCCGACCCCGGCCGAGGCGCCACGATGGTCCGCACGGCGACCGGCCGCTACACCGTGACACTGCCCGGCCTGGGGGCGACGCCCGGCATCGCGCACGCGGGCGCGGGTGTCTCCTGGGGGTACACCGACGCGGCCTGGTGCCAGCTCGACGCCGTCACCGTCATCGACGGGGACAAGGTGCTCTACGTGATCTGCTTCGACGGCGCGGGTACGGCGAAGGACCTGCCGTTCGCCGTCTGGGCCAGCGGCCCGAGCACCGGTGCGCGGCCGCAGTTGCAGGCCCGTTACGAGAACTCCGGCGGCCTCGCGAGCGCGGTGCCGCTGGTGAACAGGGACACCTTCAACTCCGCCTCCGGCCCGGTGTCGGTGTACAGGACCGGTGACGGCCGCTACGAGGTGACGGCCGAAGGCGCGGCCTACGACGGCGGCGGGTACGCGCGGGTCACCGCGCTCGACGACGTACCGGCCCGGTGCCGCGCGACGGGCGTCGAGGACACGGGTACGGCCGTGCGCATCGGCGTGGAGTGCCTCGACCGCGACTTCCGGCCCACGAGTACGCCGTGGCTGCTGTCCTACACCGAGGGCACCGGCGCGCACCACGACGCGGGCGTGCCTGCGGCGTACGCGAGCACGTCGGGCGACCCGGCGGCGCCGGTCGTCGACACCGGGCGCTCGTGGAGCAGCAATGGGGAGGTGCCGACCGTCGTGCGCACGGCGCCGGGCGTGTACGACATCAACTACCAGGCCATCGGCAACCCGTACATCTACCCCGCCGATCTGGTGGACGTCAGCGCCGTGGGCGCGCAGGCGCGCTCGTGCCGTCCGCTGTCGTGGAACTCCTACGGCCACCCCGGGAAGCTGCGTGTCATCGTGCACTGCTACGACGCCGCGCGACGCCTGGCCGACGCCCACTTCGCCCTCGCCTACCTGCGCGCTCCCGCCCGGACCTGAGCGGCCCGGGTGCCGGTCAGGCGGAGGCGCCGCCGTCCAGGACCAGGTCGTGGCCGACGGCGAAGCCCGCCTCCGGCGACGCCAGCCACAGCACCGCCGAGGCGATCTCGTCGGGGGTGCCGAGCCGGCCGAGCGGGGTCATGCTCTTCATCCGCTCGGCCCGCTCGGCGTGGCTCTCGCCGGGCAGCAGCGTCATGGACGTTTCGACGGGCCCCGGGCTGATCGCGTCGATGCGGACGCCGTCCGCCGCGTACTCCCTGGCCGCCGCCCGGGTCAGCGCGCTCACCGCCGCCTTGGAGGCCGCGTACGCGGCGAGGTTCGGCAGGCGCAGGTGCGCGCCCAGGTTGGAGGCGGTGTTGACGATCACGCCGCCGCCGTGCGCCCGCATGTGGGTGATCTCGTGCTTCATGCTGAGGAAGACGCCGGTGACGTTGATCGCGAGCTGGCGGTCCCATGCGTGCTCGTCCATGTCCGTGAGCGCTCCGGTCTCCAGGATCCCGGCGTTGTTGAAGGCGACGTGGAGGCCGCCGTGGCGGTCCACGGCGGTGGCGACGAGGCGGGCGACGTCCGCTGCGGAGGAGACGTCGGCGGGCACGGCGCTCGCGCGGCCGCCGTCCTGCTCGATGAGTGCGACGGTCCGCGTGAGCGCGTCGGCGCCTCGGCCGGCGACGACGACGGTGGCGCCCTCCTTCGCGAAGGCGCGGGCCGTGGCCCGGCCGATGCCGGAGCCGCCGCCCGTGACGAGGGCCACCTTGCCGGTGAATCGTGCGGTCATCTCGTGTTCTCCCTTGTGTGTTCCGTACGGCTGTGTGTTCCGTACGGCGGACAGCGGCCCTATCGAGAACGATCGTTCTTGAATTCGAACATGCTCCGCCGCATTCATGAGCCGCCACGCAGCCGACTCTCCCCGACCGAGGGCGGCCAGGACCCGCCCTGCCGCCCCCTGAGCCGCGATGCGGGCTCCCTTGTCAGGCCAAGGCGGCCAGCGCCTGCTCCGCGGCGTCCCTGAGCCTGCCCGGCTCGGGGTGGGCGCGGCCGAGGACGCGCATGCCCTGGAGGACGACGAGCAGGAAGCGGGCGAGGGCGCGCGGGTCCTTGCCGTCCGGGATCTCGCCCTGCGCGCGGGCCCTGGTGAGAGCCGAGGTCAGCGCGGTCTCCAGGGTGTCCCAGCTGGCCTCGACGCGGCAGGCGGCCTGCGGGTCGCGCGCGCCGATCTCGACGGCGGCGTTGACCACCATGCACCCCCGCCTGCGCTCGTCGCGCAGGGACTCCTCCGCGTACGCCTCGACCAGCGCCCTGACGGCCGGGAGCGCGGGGCCGGGCTGCGACAGCGCCTCGACCAGCACGGCGTCGCGGGACCGGCGGTAACGCTCCAGCGCCTTGAGGTAGAGGTCGCGTTTGCCGCCGAACGTCGCGTAGACGCTCGCGCGCGCGACGCCCAGGTGTGCGACGAGGTCGGCCATGGAGGTCGCCTCGTAGCCCCGTTCCCAGAACAGTTCGAGCGCCTTCTGCAGGGCCGCGTCAGGATCGAACTCCTTGGTTCTCGCCACGGGCCGACGCTAGTTCATTCTGGATCGATCGGTCAATTTATAGGGGATCATGGCTCTCCTGGGTACCGTCAAAGTGGTGAGCCAGTCACATCTGCCGCCTGCCGAGTGGTACGCGAGCCTGCCCGCCGTGCACGTGTCCGCGTGCATGCTGCTGACCGACGCCGCCGACCGGGTGCTGCTGGTCAAGCCCAACTACCGCGAGCACTGGGCCGTACCCGGCGGAGTCGTGGACGAGAACGAGCCGCCGCACGTCTGCGCCGTCCGGGAGATCGCCGAAGAACTCGGCCTCCACGTACGGCTCGGCCCGCTGCTCGTGGTCGACTGGGTGCCGCCGTTCGACGACCGTCCGCGATCGATGATCAATTTCATCTTCGACGGCGGCGTGGTCGAAGATCCAGCCCGGATCCGGCTGCAGACCTCCGAACTCGACGACGGCCGGTTCTGGTCGTGGGAGCAGGCAGCCGCCCGCATGCACCCCGTCACCGCCGGCCGCATCCCGGCCGCCAGAGCCGCCCGCGCCGACGGACGAACCATTTTCCTGCCGACCCGGTAGACGCCACGCGGTTGCGCATCTGCTTTCTTCCCGTTCACCGTCACGGGGTCGGCTTCTGCTGACAGCCCGGTTGCCGCAGTTCACCGAAACGGTGCTCCGGCATTACGTGGAGGCCGGCGCCTTCTCCGCCGAACGGCTCATCCCGGTGGTTGCCGAGATCGGCGAGGCGCTGGTGTTGAAACTCGCCTTCGACTCCGGCACACCCCCGTCAGAGGCCACGCTCGCCGACATCGCCGACCAGGCGATCCCGCTTGCTCGTGGCCTGCCCACCCCCTGAGCGTCACGTCTCGCGCGCGCTGTTCACCAGCCCCGTGGCCAGCTCCATGACGGCGCCGCGCACGACGTCGTCCGAATCGGCCGCCTCCTGGTGGGAGCCGAGGATCAGCCGCGTGAGCTGAGGTACCGCGTTCGGCCAGGCGGCGAGGCCGATGAGGGACAGCAGCACGACGGCGGTACGGGGGCCGGGCTCGACTCCGAGCCGGTCCGCCAGGGCGTCCACCTTCAGGGCGTAGCCCTCGGCGCGCCGTGACTCCCCGGGAAGTTCGCCCTCACCTCGGCTCAGCGCCTCCCACAGCAGCAACCGCAGTAGTTCGGGCCGCTCGCGGTGGAAGTCGTACACCGACCCCACCCAGGCCGCGATGTCGTCGCCCGGCTTGCCGACCTCGTCGGTGAGTTCGTCCATCGCGGCGCTCACCGTCGCCGCGAACAGTCCTTCTTTGCTGCCGAAGTGACCGTAGACCCGCTCCTTGTTGACCCCGGCCAGTTCCGCGATGCGATCGACCCGGGCCCCCGCCACGCCCAGGGCGGCGAACTCCTGCCGCGCCGCTGCCAGGAGCTTCTGCCTCGTTGCGGCTGTGTCTCTTGCCATGCCCACACTCTACCAACCAACTAGTTGGAGCTACCTTGACATCCAACTAGTTGGTTGGTTTCATGTTCGACATGCCAACCGACTCGAACCTCACGCCACAGTCGGCTCTTCGGGTCGATCCGCCGGCCCCGGCCCCCGCCCCGCTCCCGGCCGTCTCCTTCGGAAAGTCCATAGCGGCCCTGTGCGCGGTGGGCATCCTGGTCGTCGGGCAGCTTTACACCGTCCTCCCGCTCCTGGACGACCTCTCCGGCGCATGGTCCACGACCACCTCTGCGGCCGGCTGGGCCACCACCGCCTTCGGCTTCGGGTACGCCGCCGGATTCCTGTTCTCCGGCCCCCTGTCCGACCGCTTCGGCCGACGTCGGATCATCGTCGCCGGACTGCTGCTCACCGCCCTCGCCACGGTCACCGTCACGATGGCGCCCAGCCTCGCGGTGGGCTGCGCCGTCCGCGCCGCGCAGGGCCTGGCGGCGGCCACCTTCGCGCCCGCCGCCTTCGCCTACGTCTCCGAACGGCTCGAACCGGGCCGGCGTGTCGCCGCCATGACCTGGCTGACCAGCTCGTTCCTCGCGGCCGGGGTCCTCGGCCAGGTCTACGCACAGTTCGTGGCCGGGTTCTGGAACTGGCAGGCCGTCTTCCTGATCTGCGCCGTGGCCATGGTCGGCGGAGCGGCGCTGCTGCACACCGTGCTCCTGCCCGACCGGAGCACCGCCGCCGCCTCGGCCCTGGACGCCTACCGGGCCATGGGCCGGCTGCTCACCGACTCCTCCCTGGTCCTGTTTCTCCTGGCCACGGTCACCCTCCTGGGCGGCTTCGTCGCCGTCTACACCGCCCTGCAGGTCATGGGACCGGCCTCGTTGACCGACCGGCCCGACGCGATGCTGCTCCTGCGGGCCGGTTCGCTGCCCGCCATGGTGCTGGTACCGCTGCTCACCCCCTTCCTCGTCCGGGTGCCCGCCGCGCACCGGGTGGTCGGGGCCCTGCTCCTGGCAGGCACGGCGACCGCGTTGCTCGCCGTCGCCGACGGTCCTGTGACCCACGGGGTCCTGCTCTTCGTTTTCGTCTTCGGAGTCGCGCTCACCGCACCGGCCCTCGTCGAGGCCATCGGATCCCGGGCGGGACCGGCCCGAGGCGCGGCGGTGGCGCTCTACACCTTCGCCCTCTTCACCGGAGCGAGCCTCGGCCCCCTGCTGGCGACCTCCGCAGGCGACGGCTTCGCCGCCGTCGCCGCCGTGATCGCCGGCGTCCTGTGTGCCGGTGCGGCGCTGGCCGCCGCAGGGCAGCACCTGCGCCGCTGACCACCGTCACCTCACATGAATCCCAACAAGGAAGGAACGATCCCATGCGACCCCGCATCCTCGTCCCGGCCCTCGCCCTCGGCGGAGTCTGCGCCCTGGGTACGGCACTGCTCGTCAGCGCCCCCGACAGCGACGCGGCCACCACCTCGGCCTTCGGCGCGACAGGCACCCCCAAGGAGAGGAAGAACGTGAAACCGGTACTCCAGGGCAGCGCGGTGGAACGTTCCGCGCAGCAGTCCCAGAAGTCCCTGGCCAAGGCGGGGCTCTCGGTCCCCAGTGGCTGGCAGCCCGTACAGGCCCGTGAGGAGAGGCACGAGGACCGGCCGGTGACGGTCGTCCGCTACGAGCGGGGCACCCGGCCCACTCCGGGCGGCGAGCACATCACCACCGTCGTGGACGGCGAAGGCACCCTGCTCGGCTACACCCGGATGACCCTGGACGCGGCCACCTCCTCCGCACCTTCCGACGCGGCGGCGGAGAAGGCGGCCTTCGCCTGGATGAAGCGCTTCGTTCCCGAGCACGCCGCCGGGCTCTCCCTGCAATGGGTGGACCGGCACGACGAAGAGGTACGCGACCGTTCCGGAGCCAAGCGCACCGTCTCAGGGGCCAAGGTCAAGAGCCGCCACGACAACGGCCTCTACACCTGGGTGATCGTGGACGGCAAGGGCGCCGTGATCACGTACGAGCGCGACATCCGCTGGGACGGCTCCCAGGGGCGGCGGGCCACGCAGATGTGGTTGCACGACAAGTGGATCGCGGCCCGCGAGGGCAACGGCCCGCAGCCCGCGTCGCCGTACGCGAGGGCCTGACCTCCCGGCATCCCCGCCGTGATCGGCACCGGCGAGCGCGTCACCGTACGCGAGGGTCTGACCTCCTGCCTGAGCCTGAGCCGGGGCCGATAACGGAGGTAACCTGGCCAGGGGCCGATGACGCCCTTGGCCAGGGGCGGTAGCGGGCCTGAGCCCGGGCTCCGCGACCCCGCTGCGGTGACACCGTGCGGTGGCGGCACGACGTTTCCTGTCGGTCCCGGGTGCTAGCGTGCGCAACCCGGTGAATGATCGACGTGGAGGTCTCGTGACGGACGTGTTCTCTCCCATCCCCGAACTCAACCTGCTCAAGGAGTTCTACGACGCGACCATCGACGAGTGGTGGGGCAACGGCTTCGAGATGTACGAGTTCGGCAAGGACATGTACCAGGACCGGGATCCCAGACTCGCCGACCGGCTGGTCTACTTCGCACAGGCCAACGGCAGCGGATCAATGTACGGGATCTGGCGCAAGGACGACCGCGAGGACCTGGCGACGCTGCCGGTCATCGCCGCAGGCGACGAAGGCGGCCTCCACCTCGTCGCCCGGAACCTGCGAGAGTTCTTCCAACTGCTCGGAGCCTTCTCCCGCGACGCCCAGCCCTTCATCGACTGGGAGTCCTTCTTCTATCCCGACGACTCCGAACCGGTGCCGAACGGGCGCTACCTCGCCTGGCTGGAGCAGACCTTCGACCTGCCGCCCGTCGATGACTGGGAGAGCATCGTCGTACGGGCCCAGGCGGAACTCGGCCAGGAGTGGGCAGCCTGGATCCACCCGATCATCCCCGATGTGGCCTGGTCGCCGATCCACGAGCTGAACCTGTTCCAGCAGTACCTCGAAAACTTCTCCTGCGACGTCGAGCCGCTGGAGACGTACGGCGTCGCAGAGGAGTTGACGAACCCGCACGTGAGCGCCGGTCTGACGCCCTTCGCCGCGACCGAGACCGACACCTACTTCGCCCTTTGGCACGCCGACGACGTCGCCGACGTTCCTGTCGTCGCGCTGGGAGCGACCTCGGGCGCCCACGTCGTCGCCCGCAACCTGCGCGAGTTCTACCGACTGCTCGCAGGGCTCACCGACACCGAGATCCGGCACGACGGGACCCGGCTGGACTTCCGACCCCGTGAGCGGGCCCGCGACCACAAGAGGCTCCGCGCCTGGCTGGAAGAGACCTTCGCGCTGCCTCCCGCCGACGACCCGACGGCCGTCGTCACCGAAGCGCAAACCGACTTGGGCGAACGACTGGCCACCCGACTCGACATCTTGGCGAACTCCTCGAACGCGGCTTCTGAATCGCCACCGAACAAAAAGATCACCTGAATATCGGTTCTTCACCTAAACTTCTGCTATTCCGCGCTGCGCCAGGCCCGACCCTCCGCAGGAGTGAACGACACCGGACAACAACCCCTGGACGTTCCCGACCAACCGCGCCCAGCACTCCGCATAGTCGCCGACGACCGATGCGGTGAACCGGCAAAGGACATCTATGATCACCCATATCGCTGTCGCCGTCATGTACGTAGCCGATCAGCAACGGTCGCTGGATTTCTACGTCGACAAGCTCGGCTTCACCAAAACCGTCGACGCCGAGATGTGGCCCGGCGCACGCTGGGTGGAAGTCAAACCTCCGAACGGACAGACCTCGATCACGCTGCACAGCGCGGAGGCGTTCGGCAAGAAGCCGGGCGAGGGTGCCTATCTCACCTTCGCCTGCGACGACATCGGCGAAACGGTGCGTCGGTTGCGCGCGGTCGGTGTCACCGTGACCGACCCGGTGGAGGAGCCCTGGGGCACCTACATCAAGGCCACCGACCCGGACGGCCACGAGGTCCTGATCTCCAAGAAGTGAGAGGCGGGGAGCGGACGTTCGCGTCCATGAGCTCCCCTCGTACCTCTTGGGGAAGAGGGTAATGCGGGGTGCGAGGTAGGGCACCGCCGCGCCGGTCTTCAGGCCCGCCGCCGTCGTCTCCGGCTCGCCGTCTCCAGCTCTGCCGCAGTCTCCGGCGTCGGGGGCGCCGATCGCTGGTGGATGCTCAGGCACTCGGCGCATACCGGGTCGTCGGCCGGTTCCCAGGCGCGCAGTTTCCCGCCCTGGTTGCACACCATGACCGACTGCCCGCACAAGGCGGTGTCCTCCTCCCACACCCGTGTCTCGGGTGTGCGCTCGACCAGGCAGTAGGGACCGAGTCCACGTATGGCCAGCACGAACGGTTCGGCGAGCGATCCGGTCACAGCGGACCCGGCTTCCCCTCGACCAGGCCACGCAACGGCGGACGGACCGCACGGACGTCGGCGTACCGGAACGCAACCGCCGCGCCGCACGGGTCACGTCCACGACCGGATGGTTCTGGTCTCGTCACCAACGGCTCTAAAGTGCTCCATTGGGTCGCACCTCCAGTGTGCGATCAAGGACCCGTCCGGACGTCTCCAGCGCCGGGCGGGTCCGCCCGTACAAGGTACGGGTGTGACGTTAGGCACACTGATGGTGACGGGACAGGGACAGAACCCACTAGTCCCGTCGGCCTGTCACAGCACGACTAGTGCGATACCCCCACAAAGTCAGCGAGTGCGACCACCCCACGCGGTCGGCGCGGACGGGTAAGCAACTCTCGGATGACAACCTTGCTCAAGCCGCTTCGCTTCAACCACGCCGGGGCGATCCTCCGCAGAGTGAGCTCTTTTCATCTGTGGGTGAGCTCGTAGTTCTGCAGGACGGCGATCGCCTTGCAGAGCTGGCCGGCCTTGTG
>NZ_BAAAHQ010000010.1:0-92435 GCF_039525605.1 Nonomuraea longicatena
GCCGCCTCGGCCAGCCCCCGCGCCAGCAGCAGCGCGGCCGAGGCGGACGGCGCGGTCCTGCCCTCGATGCCGTGGGCGAAGCGGGCCAGCAGATGGGCGGCCTCCTCCGCCCGCCCGGCGCGCAGCAGCGCCGTCACAGCGGCGGGAACGAGCTGGTCGCCCCACGCCCACACGCCCTTGGACACCAGACGCGCCACGGCCTGCCCGGTCTGGGCGGCGGCCTCGGCGTGCTCGCCGCGCGCCAGGTGCAGCTCGATGAGCGCCCCCCAGGCGGCCAGCACGAGCGGCAGGTAGCGGGCGTCGGGGTCGTCGAGGCCGGAGGCGTACAGGTGGGCGGCGGCCTCGGCCCACTCGCCGGAGGCGAGCGCGAGTCGGCCCAGCACGTAGTGGCCCTCCAGCCCGGCGACCGGGGTGTCGCCCATCGCCTCGATGACGGCGGCGGCGCGGGCGGCCAGGCCGTCCCACCGGCCGGTGAGCAGTTCGAGCCGCAGGGCGACGCCGCGCGCCAGCGCCCCGGGGAAGAACGCGCCGGTCTCCTCGGCCAGCTCGCGCCCCCGTCTGCCGAGCTCCTCCGCGCACGGGTACAGGCCGAGCGTCGCGGCCAGGTCGTACAGGTTGCAGTACGCGCGCGCCACCTGCCTGCGCACGGCCGCCGACGGGTGGGTGCCCGGCAGCGTCTCGGCGAGCTCGGCGGCCTCGGGCGCGCCCACGGACATCGCCAGCGCCGCCCGGTTGCCCCGTACGGCGGCGGCGGGCTCGGGGTCGTCCTCCAGCGCGACGAGCTCCTCCGCGCGGGCCATCCACTTCTCGTGGGTCGGCAGCGACTCCGGGCCCCAGCCGGGCATGGCGAGCCCGGCCAGGCCGCGAGCGGCGAGCGCGGGCCGGTCGGCCAGCTCGTCCACGGCGGCGAGGATCGCCGGACGCCCGGCCGCCACGTCGCCGCCCTGGCCGAACAGCATCAGGCCGAGCGACAGGCGGGCCTCGCCGCGTAGGTCGGGCGACAGGCGGTCGTCGGACAGCAGGTTGCGCAGCAGCCGCACCACGCGCGGACAGGACAGTCCGGCCAGCGCCAGCCGGGCCAGCGTGAGCACCAGCCCGGCCCGGCGCGAGCCCGGTAGCTGCGGGTCGGCGATCATCTCCTCCAGCACCTGGACGGCCAGCGGCGTGTCGCCCAGCGCGGAGGCGCGTTCGGCGGCGGCGGTGCCGTAGTCGAGCCAGGCGGTGTCGTCGCCGGAACGGCGGGCGTGGAAGGTGAGCTGCACCAGCGGCGGCGGGTCGAGCGCGGCCAGCGCGGCGACCGCACGCTCGTGGGCGAGCCTGCGCTCGGGGCCGGGGACGGTGTCGTAGACGGCCTCCTGGGCCAGCGTGTGGCGGAAACCGTACCCGCCGGGATATTCGTGCAGCACCCCGACCTGCAGCGCCTCGACGAGGCCGCGCGCGGTGCCGGCGACGTCGGCGACCGCGCCGAGCTGGGCCTCCCGGGCGGGCAGGCGGAGGACGGCGGCGGCCCGCACGACGGCGAGGGCGGCGGGCGACAGGCGGGCCAGCTGCTCGGTCATCGACTCGCGCAGCAGCAGCGGCACCCCCGCGCGTTCCAGGGCCTCGGGGCGGCGGTCGTCGCCGAGCGAGCGCACGACCTCCTCGACCAGGAACGGGATGCCCGAGGTGAGTTCGTGTAATCGGCCGGCGAAGGCGGGCGGCACGTCGGCGTGGCCGAGCAGGGCGGCGGCCAGCGTGCCGACGGCGCGGGCGTCGAGCGGGCCGAGCGGGATCACCACGCTGGTCGCCTCGGGGGAGCGGCGGTAGGAACTGCCGAGCGCCAGCCCGGTGGGCGGCAGGTCGCCCCTGCGGTAGGTGAGCACCAGCGACAACCCGTCCGGCGGGCGGCGGCGCAGGAACCGCAGCAGGTCCTGGGTGCCGTCGTCGGCCCAGTGCAGGTCCTCGACCACCAGGACGGTCGGCCCGGCGGCCGCCAGCAGCTCGTGGACGGCGCGGAACAGGCGATGGCGCTCGGCGGCCGGGTGCTCAAGCGGCTCCGGCGCGGCGGGCAGCACCTCGTCGAGTTCGGGCAGGTGGCCGCGCAGCGCGCCCGTGACCGGGTTGAGCGGGAGCGAGCGCGGCAGGCGCGGCAGCAGCTCGCGCAGCGCCTCGAACACCGGCCCGTAGGGGAACGGCTCGCGAAGCTGGTGGCAGTGGCCGAGCAGCACCGTGCGGCCCTCCGCCGCCGCCCGCACGGCCGCCGCGTGCGCGAGCGTGGTCTTGCCTATGCCGGGCTCGCCTTCGACCAGCGCGACAGAGGGCGGGCGCGCCAGGGTGTCCAGAAGCACCCGGAGCGCCGCGTCGCGCCCCACCAAACCCGGCCAGTCGCCCATGGACGGCTCCGAACGAATAGGTGAGTCATCCGGACCGTATCCACCCGCGACCCGCCGTTCAATCCCGGATCCTGACCGGACGGTCGCGGATCTTGTCAATCGCGGGGGCGGCCGCCCCTGACGCGGACGGGCCCGCGGCTCTCCTGACGCTCGGCCCGGCGGCGGTCGCGGCCCTCCGGACGGCCCTCCAGACGGCGCTCGATCTCGCGGCGGATCTGGTCCTCGTCGGCCCGCTCCCACTGGATCGGGTCCGGCTCGCGGCCCTCTCGGTCCCGCGCCTCACCGCGCTGATCCCCGTGCTGATCCCCGCGCTGATCCCCGTGCCGGTCCCGGCGTTCGTCCTGGCGTTCGTCCTGGCGTTCTTCCCGGCGTTCGCGGCGCTTCGCCTTGCGCTCGGCTTCCTCGGCCTCCTTGAGGCCCGGCGTGAACCCACCCCCGAATCGCGACATGTCGGGATAGTGGAAGCCGGTGGCATCTCTGCCGCTCAGCGCGTTCTCCATCGACTCCACCCAGATCGGGCCGGGCAGCGAGGCCCCCTGCACCGAACCGTAGTAGCGGTCGCCGATCTGCACCCCGGTCAGCGGGTACCGGTAGGAGCCCCGGATGTCGCCCATGCTGACCGCGGCCGCCAGATCCGGCGTGTAGCCCGCGAACCAGGCCGAGGTGTAGCCGTTGTTCGTGCCCGTCTTGCCCGCCGCCGGGCGGCCGATGCTCTGGCCCTTCATCGTGCCCTGCGTGAACACCCCGCTCAGCACGTGGTTGACCGCGTCGGCCACCGGCCGCTCGATCACCTGCTCGCAGGCCGGGGGCACCGCCGTACGGACCCCCGCCTCGTCGGTGATCTCCACGATCGACTGAGGCTTGCAGTAGCGGCCGCGCGCCCCGAACGCGGCGAAGGCGCCCGCCACCGTCACCGGGTCCACCTCGTTGACGCCCAGCGTGAACGTCGGCACCTCGCGCAGCGGCGTGCCGTCGGCCCGGGTGACGCCGAGCGCCCGCGCGGTCCTGACCACGTTGCACAGGCCGACCTTGCGCTCCAGCATCATGTAGAAGATGTTGACCGACTTCCACGTGCCGGTCTCCAGGCTGTGCGGGCCGCCCTTGCCCTCGCCGCTGGCGTTGAAGACGCGGGCGGAGTTGTCGTTGACGGCGTTGCCCTGACAGTCGCGGTAGCCGTACGACGGCACCAGCATCCCGGGCGTCTCGAAGCCCTGCCCGAACCGCCACCCCTGCTGCAGCGCGGTCGCCAGCGTGAACACCTTGAACGTCGAGCCCGCCTGGAAGCCCATGCCGCCGCCGTGCGCGACGTCGGCGGCCAGGTTGAAGGTCGTCTTCGGGCCGTTCTTGCGGTCTCCCGGGTTGCGGCCGAACCTCTTGCTGGCCGCCATCGCCCGGATCCGCCCGGTGCCCGGCTCCACCATCGCCTCGGCGGCCACCTCGGAGTCCGCGGCGTCCACGTACCGGCCGATCGCCTGGTCGGCGGCCCGCTGGGCGCGCGGGTCGAGCGCGGTCCTGATCGTCAGCCCGCCCCTGGACATGCGGCGCTGCCGCTCCGCCGGCGTGTTGCCGAAGGCCGCGTTGGTGAGCAGTTCGCGCTGGACGTACATGCAGTAGAACGGGTAGGCGCTGGCCTCGCACCCGCCGGGTGCTGGCTGCAGCCGCAGCGCCAGCCGCGCCTTCTTGGCGGCGCCCGCCTCGGCGGCGGTGATCAGTTCGAGCGAGGCCATCCGGTCCAGCACCAGGTCGCGGCGCATCTTCAGCCGCGCCTGCTGCCTACGGCCCAGCGAGGGGTCGTTGGCGTACGGCGAGCGCACCGCGCCCGCGAGCGTCGCCGCCTGCGCCAGCGTCAGCCGGTCGGCGGAGGTCGAGAAGAAGCGCCTGGCCGCCGCCTCCACCCCATAGGCGCCCGCCCCGAAATAGGCGATGTTGAGGTAGCGCTCCAGGATCTCGTCCTTGCGGTACTTCTCCTCCAGCGCCAGCGCGTACCTCAGCTCGGTGATCTTGCGGGCCAGACTGGGGGCACGCGCCCGGTCGCGCTCCTGCTCGGACTGCGCGCCCTCCACCAGGATGTTCTTCACGAGCTGCTGGGTGAGGGAGGATCCGCCCTGCCGGATCCCGCCCGCCTGCGTGTTGGTCAGCAGCGCCCGCAGCGTGCCCTTGACGTCGAGGCCGCCGTGCTCGTAGAAGCGTGCGTCCTCGATGGCCACGATCGCCCTGCGCATCACCGGCGTCACCTGCGCCAGCCGCACCTCGGTCCGGTTGGCCTCGTAGAACTGCGCGAACGGCTTGCCGTTCTTGTCCAGCAGCCTGGTCACCTGCGACAGCGGCTCCTCGCGGGGAGCCGGCGGCAGGTCGACGAAGGTGTCGGCGACGTTCTTGACCGTGAGCCCGGCCCCGCTGACGGCGGGGACCGCGAGCGCGGCCGCCAGCAACCCGCCGAGCGCGCCGACCGCACCCAGCACCCCGACCGTTTTGACGACAGTCACGCAGGATGATGTACGACCCGGTGCCCGGCCGCAAACACCGGATCGCCACTCTTTTACCCGCGCCTTTGGATGTCCAGCCCGAGGGTCTTGAACTGCTCGAACGGCCGGTGGTAGCCACGCTCGATGTGGTGGACGCCGCGCAGCGTGGACGGGCCGTCGGCCACGGCCGCCGCCAGCACGGCGGAGAAGCCCGCGCGGATGTCGGGCAGCCGCACGTCGGCCCCCTTGAGCTGGGAGACCCCGCGCACCACGGCCGAGTGCTTGGCGTTGGAGTCGTGGTAACGGCAGGCGGGCCCGCCGAGGCACTGGTCGAACACCTCGATCTCGCAGCCCATCGCCTGCAGCGCGGGCACGTACACGAGGCGGTTCTCGAAGACGGTCTCGTGCAGCACCGACATGCCGTGACTCTGCGTGAACAGCACCATGAGCGGCGTCTGCCAGTCGGTCATGAAACCCGGATGCGTGTCGGTCTGCACCGCGGCCGCGCGCAGCCCCTCCGGCGGCGCGGTCGCGCACAGGTACTCGTCGTTGATCTCGAAGCGGGCGCCCATCCGGGCCAGCGTGGTGATCGCCGTGACCAGCCGGTCCTGCGGGCAGCCGTGCACGCGCACCTCGCCGCCCGTCACCAGGCCCGCCGCGAGGTAGGAGAAGGCCTCGATCCGGTCGCCCGCCAGCCACGTCTGCGCCCCGTGCAGGCGCTCCACGCCCTCGATGACGATGCGCCGGTCGGGCGACAACTCGATGCGGGCGCCCATCCGCTGCAGGAACAGCGCCAGCTCGACGACCTCCGGCTCCATCGCCGCGTTCTTCAGCACCGTCTTGCCCTCGGCCAGCACCGCCGACATGAGGATCGTCTCGGTGGCGCCCACGCTCGGGTACGGCAGCTCCAGGCGGGTGCCGTTGAGCCGCTTGGCCTTGGCGTACACCCCGCCCTCCTGGATCTCCACCTCGGCGCCCATGTCGCGCAGGGCGGCCACGTGGAAGTCGATGGGCCTGCGCCCGATCGGGTCGCCGCCGACGAGCGGCACGAAAGCCTCGCCCGCGAGGTGCAGCAGCGGCCCGAGCATGAGGATCGGGATCCGGTTGAGGCCGGTGTACTCGGCCGGGACCCGGGGCTCGATGCGCGGCCCCTGCTCGATGCGGATCTCACTGTCGTCGATCTCCACGGTGATGCCGAGGGCGCGCAGCATCGACGCGGTGATGCCCACCTCGCCCACCTCGGGCGCGTTGCCGATGATGGACTCGCCGGTGCCCAGCATCGCGGCCACCATGTGCTTGGACACGCCGTTCTTCGATCCTCGGACGACGACGTCCCCTCGCAGCGGCCCGGAGGGTTCGATCAGCCAGACCTCTTCATCGCTCATCCGGCCATTGTCCCGTGTCCTGGGTGATGCCCCTCTCGCCGGTCCGCCTCGGCGTGTTTCGGTGGGTACCGGGATACCATCGAGCGATTCAGGCACACATGGGTAGGGGAGTGATTTCGTGCGCCCTGTGCGGGCATTCACCTTGACTGTGCTGATCCTGGCGGCGCTGGGGGTGCTCGCGGGGCTCCTGTGGTCCCACCTCTCCCCGCGCGCGCCCTACACGGTGGCGGGGACGGAGACCGTACTGGCCGACCCGTCCACGCAGGCGCTCATCGCGGCGGACGGCTGGTTCGCCGTCGTCACCGGCGGGCTCGGGCTCGCCAGCGGCCTCGCGGTCTGGCTGCTGAACCGCCGCGAAGGCCAGCTTGAGGCGTTGCTCGGCCTGTGCGTCGGCGGGGCGCTCGCGGCGTTCCTCGCGTACTGGGCGGGCTCGACGTTCACGCTGGGCGTCGTCACCGTCGAGGCGGCCGCCCAGCCGGGCCTGAAGGTGGTGCCCGGCTCGCTGGACCTCACCGCCAGGGGCGTGCTGGTGTCGTGGCCGCTGGCCGCCGTGTTCGTCTTCGGCCTGCTCGAAGGGCTGCACGGCTACCGCGAGTCGCCGCTGCGCAACCCGATGGGCCTGTGAGCCCTAGAGCGACGGGTGGCGGGCGTGGTGCGCGGTGACCGCCTCGAAGGCGCGGGCCACCCGCAGCACGCGGGCGTCGGCGAACGGCCTGCCGATGATCTGCACGCCGACCGGCAGCCCCTCGGCGGTGAAGCCCGCGGGCACGCTCGCGGCGGGCGCGTGCAGCACGCTGACCCAGTACGCCGAGCGCATCCACGCCAGGTAGTCCGGCATCGCCACGCCGGCCACCTCGGCGACGTACGGCTCCTCGACCGGGAACGGCGGCACCTGGCTGACCGGGGCCAGCAGCACGTCGTAGTCGTCCCAGAAGGCCGCCATGCGCCGGTACAGGCCGGTGCGCAGCACCTCGGCGCGGGCCAGGTCGGCGCCGGTGACGCGGCGGCCCTGCTCGGCGTTCCAGCGGGTGTTGGGGCCGAGGACGTCCAGGTCGGGGTGGGCCAGCGCGTAGTACCAGGCGCGGTAGACGCGGAAGGCGTCCTCGGCGTCCGACAGGTCGAGGTCCACCGCTTCGACGTCGGCGCCGAGTTCGAGCAGGACGCGGGGGGCCTGCGCGGTGACCTCCGCCGTGCGCGGATCGACCGGCAGCCCGCCGAGGTCGGGGCTCCAGGCGACCCGCAGGCCGCGCACCCCCTCCTCCGGATCCGGCGTGTACGGCGCCGCGATCGAGTACGGCGACCCGGCGTCGAAGCCCGCCACGACCCCCAGCATCAGCTCCAGGTCGCCGACGGTGCGGGCCATCGGCCCCGGCACGGACAGGGTGTACCAGGCAGCCTTGCCCGACAGGTCGGGCACCCGGCCGGGAGTGGGCCGCAGCCCGGCCACGTTGCAGAAGGAGGCCGGGTTGCGCAGCGAGCCGCCCATGTCGGAGCCGTCGGCCAGCGGCACCAGGCCCGCCGCCAGGGCCGCCGCCGCGCCGCCGCTGCTGCCGCCGGCCGAGCGGCCGAGGTCGTAGGGGTTGCGGGTGGCGCCGAACACGTCGTTGACCGTGTGGGAGCCGGTACCGTACTCGGGCGTGTTGGTCTTGCCGACGGTGATGGCACCCGCCGCCCGCAGCCGCCGCACGATCAGGTCGTCGCGGTCCGGCACGTGGTGGGCGTAGACGGGTGAGCCGTAGGTGGTCCTGATCCCGGCGGTGTCGAACAGGTCCTTGTGGGCGACGGGCAGGCCGTGCAGCGGGCCTTTCGGGCCGTGTGCGTCGGCGCGCGCGGCCTCCTCCAGCGCCCGCTCGGCGACCAGGGTGACGATCGCGTTGATCCGGGGGTTGACCCGCTCGATGCGTTCCAGGTGGGCGCGCATCACCTCGACCGCGCTCACCTGCCGCGTACGCAGCAGCGCGGCGAGCTCGGTGGCGCTCAGATAGTGCAGTTGCCTCACTCTGTGATGATAAGGATCCGGCTCTACTTGGTGATGGGCGCGGTGACCGCGCCGGTCAGCTCGACCAGCCCGGCGGGGGCGGTCTCGATCTGCAGCCCGCGCCGCCCGGCCGAGAAGTAGACGGTCGGAAAGCCCAGCGCCGAGGCGTCGACCACGGTCGGCAGCCGCTTGCGCTGGCCGAGCGGGCTGATGCCGCCGACGACGTAGCCGGTGACCCGCTCGACCCTGGCCGCCTCGGCCATGGTCGCCCGCTTGCTGTCCAGCGCCGCCGCGAACGCCTTCAGGTCGAGCCTGCCGGAGACTGGTACCACCGCGACCGCGAGGCCGCTGTCGACCTCGGCGACGAGGGTCTTGAAGATCCGCTCGTACGGCAGGCCGAGCGCGTCGGCCGCCTCCTCGCCGTAGGCGGAGGCGTCGGCGTCGTGCTCGTAGGGGTGGAGGGTGAACCCGATCTCGGCCTTCGCCAGTGCCACCGTCGCCGGAGTGCCCTGGCCGCCTGACTTGCCCTTCTTGCTCATGATCGCCGATCGTACTCAGAGCCAGCCGTTGCGGCGGAACGCTTTGTACAGCACCCAGCAGGCCAGCGCCATCACGGCGACCGCCAGCGGGTAGCCGAACGGCCATCGTAGCTCGGGCATGTGCGTGAAGTTCATCCCGTACACGCCGCTGACCAGCGTGGGGACCGCGATGATGGCGGCCCAGGCGGAGATCTTGCGCCTGTCCTCGTTCTGCCAGAGGGCGATCTGGCTCTGGTGGGCGCCGAGGATCGTGGTCAGCAGGTACTCGCTGTTGCGGACCGAGGTGTGGGCCCAGCGCAGGTGCCGTTCGACGTCGTGCAGGCGGGGACGGCCAGCCGAGACCTCCTCCGCCACAATCAGCATCGGCTCGACGGCCTCGCGGCACTGGAGGACCTCGCGGATCAGGTAGTAGATGCGGTCGATCAGGTCCGCTCTGCCTTTGGCGAAGACCCGGCGCTCCAGGTGACGTCGCCGACGGTGAGGGGGCTCAGGCGCAGGCGGTCGGCGAGTTCGGAGCGTTCGGCGTCGGTCGGGTCCTCGGCCTCGACCCACAGGAACGAGCCGGAGGGGGTGTCGGCGGGCAGCGCGCCGAGTTCGTGCACCCCGGTGGCGTCGCAGCGCCAGGCTCTGACCGTCATGGAGTCGGTCGTTTCCGTGCGGCTGGTCGCGCAAACAGGATCTACTTTGTAAAGGCGCGGCCCGGGGTGTGGCCGAAGGCACGGCGGTAGACGTCGATGAAGGCGCTGGCCGAGGACCAGCCGCACCGGTGCGCCACCGTGGTCACCGGGGCGCCGTCGGCGAGCAGCACCAGGGCGTGGTGCAGGCGGAGCCGGGTGCGCCACTGGGGGAAGGTCATGCCGAGTTCGTCGCGGCACAGGCGGGTGAGGGTGCGCTCGCTGGTGCCGGCCGCGAGAGCGAACCCGGCGAGGGGACGGGGGTCCGAGGGGTCGGCGTCGAGCAGGGCGAGGACGGCCGCGAGCCTGGGGTCGCGCGGCGCGGGCAGGTGGACGGGGCGGCCGGGGGAGGGGCGCAGGCGCGACAGGAGCAGCGCGCGGGCGAGGGGGTCACCGGGCTCCTGGGAGCAGGTGACGATGAGCTCGCGGACAAGGGGGGTGACGGCGAGGAGGGTGGGGCGAAGGAGGCCGAGGGGGTTGTCGGTGAGGCCGATGAGGTGCAGGTCGGTGCGGCCGTAGGCGCGGTGCTCGTGGACGGTGCCGGCGGGGATCCACAGGGCGCGGTCGCCGGCGGCGACCCAGGTGCCGGCGTCGGTGGTGACGGAGATGACGCCGGTGCGGGGGTAGGCGATCTGGTGGTCGTCGTGGCGGTGGGCGTCGATCGCACCGCCCGGCCGCAGGGGGCGGGCCCCGGTGAAGGCGGCGGGGGTATGGCGGGGGACTGCGGGAGGAGGTGCGGGGCGTCCGGTGTGGCAGGGGTCTGAGGCAGGGGCCGCGGGAGGGGATGCGGGGCGCTGGGTGTCTGCGGGAGGGGTCGCGGGGCGCTCCTTCGGAGCTCGCGTTCCTGTCACGGCAGGCCGCCCCCACCGCCACCCGCAGTTCGTGGTCGCCGTCCTTCCAGGAAGACGCTCCTCACCCGCGCCCCCTCCCGCCGTCACGGCGGTTTTTCGGCATTTATTGGCATCTTATCGGAAGCGCGCCATCGGCGGCCGGGCGACGATCGGAGGCGTGCGGAGAACCAGGATGGGCGTGCTCGCCGCCGGTCATGCCGGCGTGGACTTCTACCAGGGCGCGGTTCCCGCGATGATCCCCTTTCTGGTGGCCGAGCGGCATTACGGATATGTCGCGGCCTCCGGCCTGGTGCTGGCCGCCACGCTGCTGTCCTCGATCGTGCAGCCGCTGTTCGGGCTGCTGGCCGACCGCCTGCGGCTGGCCTGGCTGATCCCGGTCAGCATGCTCGCGGCAGGGGCCGGCATCGGTCTCGTCGGACCGGCCGGGTCGTACCCGCTGACCTGGCTCGCGGTCGCGCTGTCCGGGCTCGGCGTGGCCGCCTACCACCCGGAGTCGGCCCGGCTGGCGCGCGCGGCCAGCGGCGGCGGGCACGTGGCGATGAGCTGGTTCTCGCTGGGCGGGAACCTCGGGTTCGCGCTCGCGCCGCTGCTGGTGACGCCGCTGCTGGCGGCGGGCGGGGTGGGCGCCTCGCCGCTGCTGGTGGTGCCCGCGCTGCTGGGGTGCGTGCTGACGGTCGCGGCCATGCGCGCGGTGGGCGGGCGGGGGGCGGGCGGCCGTCCCCGGGTGGTGGCCGTCCGCGACGACTGGGCGGCGTTCACGCGGCTGGCGCTGGTGATGGCGGCGCGCTCGATCGCCTACATCGGCCTCAGCGCCTTCGTCGCCCTGTACGCGGGCGGCGGCGCCTCCGGGGCGGCGGCGCTGTTCGCCCAGTTCGCGGGCGGTGCGGTCGGGACCGTCCTGGGCGGGGCGCTGGCCGCCCGGTGGGGGCGGGTGCGGACGCTGCGCCTGGCGTACGCGCTCGCCGTGCCCGCTGTGGCCGGGGTGGTACTGGTGCCGGGGCCCGGCGTGCACGTCTTCGCGGCGGCGGCCGGGCTGGCGCTGTACGTGCCGTTCTCGCTGCACGTGACCCTGGGACAGGACTACCTGCCCGGCCACGCGGGCACGGCCAGCGGGGTCACGCTGGGGCTGGCGGTGAGCGCCGGAGGGGCGGTCAGCCCGCTCATCGGCGCCCTCGCCGAGGCCACGTCCCTGCGGGTCGCGCTCGCCTGCCTGGTCGCGATGCCGCTGCTGGCCTGGTTCCTGTCGCGCCCGCTGGTCGAGCCGGCCGTCAGCGTCCCGGAGCCGAAGACCTGACCCGTGCGGCGGGGAAGGCCGTGAGCGGGTTCAGGAGGCCCTGACCGGGCGGCCGGGGAAGGCCGTGGTGACGATCTCGCCGTCCCTGACGACGAACTCGCCCGACACGACCACGTGCGCGAACCCGGTCGTGGGCAGCGCCGTGTCCTGGTAGGTGGCCCGGTCGCTGACCCGGTCGGCGTCGAAGGCGACCAGGTCGGCGTCGCAGCCGGGCTGCACCCGGCCTTTGCGCCGCATCGCGGGCACGCCGGAGCCGACCACGTCGGCGGGCACGAGCGTGCACCGCCTGACGGCCTCCTGGAGGCTCAGCACCCCGTCCTCCCGCACGAGCCGCCGCAGCGTGCGGCCGTACGTGCCCGCCGTACGCGGGTGGGTGACGGCGTCCGGCGCGAGCGGCCACGCCAGCGGGTCGCCCGCCCCCGAGCGCCACAGCAGCGGCGCCGCGTCGGTGGCGACGGCCGTGTCGGGGAAGAGCAGCGCCCGGCGGATGTGGTCGAACTGGGCGGGGTCGTCCTCGTCGAGCAGGTGCACGAACACCGAGGAGCCCGGCGAGTCGGCGCGCAGGGCCCGCAGTTCGGCCTCGTCGGCGACGCGGCCGGGCCGTCCCAGGACGCCGAGCGAGTGCGGGGTGAGGCCGCGCCGGTGCAGCAGTTCGGGGGCGAGGAACGCGGCGCCGACGCCGGTCATGCCGGCGCCGTACGGGTAGGCCTCGGTGGTGACGCGGCCGCCCTCGGCCCGCACCCTGTCCACGAGCCCGAGCACGCGGTCGACGTGCCGGACGGAGGTGCTGTTGACGTGGCAGTAGTGCATGTGGGCGCCGGTCTCCGCGGCGGCCCTGACGATCTCCTCGGCGCCGTCCACCAGGGTGGCGGGGTCCTGCTCGACGAGTTCGCGGGCGTGGGTGTACGTCGGCAGCCCGGCGCGGGCGGCGAGCGCGGCGACGGCGAGGTATTCGGCGGGGTCGACGTGCGGCGCGTACCCGACGGGGACGCCGATGCCGAGCGCGCCGCCCGCGAGGTCGCGTTCGAGCAGGCCGACGATGCGGTCGACGACCTGCGGCTCCGCCGGCCGCTGCCAGGCGTCGCGGCCGATGTGGGCCATGAACTCCTCGATGGCGCCGCCGAGCGGCAGGCCGAGCGTGACGGCCATGCGCACGATCGCCCACGAGGTCGAGAAGCCGTAGTTGAGCGGCCTGCCCTCGGCCGCCGCGCGGCGGTAGGCGTCGGCGGCGGGGTAGGCCCCGGCCTCGAGTTCGAGGACGGTGGTGACGCCGTCGAGGGCCTGAAGACGGTGGCCCGCGACGTCCATGGTGTGGCTGTGCAGGTCGATGAAGCCGGGGCAGACGACCAGGCCGGTGGCGTCGAGGCGGACGGTGCCGTCGAGGGGCTCGGGGGAGACGGCGCGGACGGTGGTGCCGGTGACGCCGACGTCGCGTACGGCGTCGAGTCCGGTCTCGGGGTCGATCACCCGGCCGCGTGCGAGCACGAGGTCGTAGGTCGTCATGCGGGCTCCTTGCCGCCGCTGGGGGCGATGGTGAACTGATCCTGCCGCTGCGGTACGGCGAAGGCGATGAGCGCGCCCAGGATCGTGGTGGCGATGAGCAGCCCGAAGGCCGCCGTGTAGGAGAAGGTGTCGACGAGGTGGCCCATGAGTACCGGGGCGAGGACCCCGGCGATCTGGCCGCCGACGTTGACGACGCTCATGCCGGAGCCGATGACGGCGGGCGGCAGCGCGCGCACCGGCATGCCGAGGATGCCCATGGACGACAGCCCGGCGACGCCGAGTGCCAGCGTCTGGTAGACGGTGAAGCCGACGGCGGTCTCCGCCTGGAGCATCAGCCACAGCAGTACGGCGGTGGCCAGCAGCAGCGGGATGACGAACAGGCGGGCGCGGTCGTGGAACCAGCGGTCGAACAGCCAGCCGCCGGCGAACGTGGTGGCGCACATGACGAGGCTGGGGACGGCGGACATGACGCCGACGCCGACGAGGGAGATGCCGCGCTCCTCCATGAGGTAGCTGGGCACCCAGGTGATCATGCCGTAGCCGAGCATGTTGGTGGCGCAGAACAGGGCGGCGAACTTCCACACCGACGCCGACCTGAGGACGGGGCCGAGAGCGGGCCGCCGTCCGGGATTCTGGCCGGGATCCTCGTCTGTGCCGTTGAGGTGGGCGGGCAGCGCCCTGGGCAGCATCTTCCACAGCAGGACGCCGATGAGCACGCCGGCGACGGCGGTGACCCAGAAGGTGTGCCGCCAGCCGAAGGCCAGCAGCAGCGGGGCCACGATGAGCGGCGCGACGCCCGCGCCGAGCTGGTTGGAGGCGAGGATGGAGCCCGCCGCGGTGGCGCGGACGGCCGGGGTGGTGCGTTCGGCCAGCGCCTTGAACGAGGCGCCGGGGAACAGTCCCTGCCCGATGCCGAACAGGGCGCGGACGACCAGCAGGGAGACCAGGCCCCAGGCCAGGCCGGTGAAGGCGGTGAAGACCGACCACAGCACGAGGGAGATCAGCAGCAGGCGGCGGGCGCCGTACCTGTCGGCGAGGATGCCGCCGGGCACCTGGCACAGCATGTAGGCGAGGGAGAAGACCGTGATGAGCCAGCCCTGCTCGGTCTTGGACAGCGCGAACTCCTCGCCGATGAACGGCAGCGCGACGGCCATCATGACCCGGTCGATGTAGTCGATCACCCAGACGCCGGCGAGCAGGGCGACGGTGAGGGTGGCGGTTCTGCGCACTTGGGCCGCGGTCGGGGCGGGGGTGGTGTCGGCCGGTCCCATGGGTGGCCCTCCGATGGGGTGTCGCGGGTTTCTGCAACCCTCCGTCGCCGGGGGGCGCCGGTACTTCGTGCGGTTCCACGAAAGCGCGGCGACGGACTGTGCCGGCCGACGAACGGCCCGTGTCGCGTCCGGATCGTGGAAGGGAGCGGTGCCGGTGCCGGAACTCCGTAGACTGGACGGGTGATTTCCCGTATCGACATGCGCGGCGGCCTGCCGGCCGACCTGCGCGACGTGCTGCCCCGCGCCGAACTCGACGTCGAGGCCGCCCTGGAGAAGGTGCGGCCCATCTGCGAGGACGTGCGCCATCGTGGGGCGGTGGCCGTACGGGAGCTCACCGCCAGGTTCGACGGTGTCGAGATCGCCGCCACGCGGGTGCCCGCGGCGGAGCTGGAGCGGGCGCTGCGCGAGCTCGACCCGCGCGTGCGCGAGGCGCTGGAGGAGTCGATCAGGCGGACCAGGAAGGTCCACCGCGACCAGCGGCGCTCCGACACCACGACCGAGGTGGTCCCCGGCGGCACGGTGACCGAACGCTGGGTGCCTGTGGAGCGGGTGGGGCTGTACGTGCCGGGCGGGCGCGCCGTGTACCCGTCCAGTGTGGTGATGAACGTGGTGCCCGCGCAGGAGGCGGGGGTGGCGTCGCTGGCGGTGACGAGCCCCGCGCAGCGCGAGTTCGGCGGGCTGCCGCACCCGACGATCCTGGCGGCGTGCGCGCTGCTCGGGGTCGAGGAGGTGCACGCGGCGGGCGGCGCCCAGGCGGTCGCCATGTTCGCCTACGGCACCGAGGAGTGCGAGCGCGCGACGATGGTCACCGGTCCCGGCAACATCTGGGTGGCGGCGGCCAAGCGGCTGCTGAAGGGGCGCATCGGCATCGACGCCGAGGCGGGGCCGACCGAGATCGCGATCCTGGCCGACGCGGGCGCCGATCCGGTGCACGTGGCGGCCGACCTGATCAGCCAGGCCGAGCATGACGTGATCGCCGCGGCGGTGCTGGTCACCGACAGCGTCGAGCTGGCCGAGGCGGTCGAGCGCGAGCTGCCGGTGCAGGTCGCGGCCACCAAGCACAGTGAGCGCGTCGCGGAGGCGCTGGGCGGGCGGCAGTCCGGCATCGTGCTGGTCGCCGATCTTGAGGACGGGCTGAAGGTGGTCGACGCCTACGCCGCCGAGCACCTGGAGATCCACACCGCCGACGCCGCCGCCGTGGCCGCGCGGGTGCGCAACGCGGGCGCGATCTTCGTGGGCACCTACGCGCCGGTCTCGCTGGGCGACTACCTCGCCGGCTCCAACCACGTGCTGCCGACCGGCGGCTGTGCCTGTCACTCCAGTGGCCTGTCGGTGCAGACGTTCCTGCGTGGCATCCACGTGGTCGACTACACACGTGAGGCGCTGGCCGGGGCGGCCGCGCACGTGAGCGTGCTGGCCGACGCCGAGGACCTGCCCGCCCACGGCGCCGCGATCCGGGCGCGTTTCGACTGGGAGGTGCCGTCGTGAACCTCGATGACCTGCCCATCCGCGACGACCTGCGGGGGAAGTCGCCGTACGGCGCCCCGCAGATCGAGGTCCCGGTCCTTCTCAACACCAACGAGAACCCCTACCCGCCCTCCAAGAGCCTGGTCGACGACCTGGCCGAGGAGGTCCGCCGCACGGCGGGCGGGCTCAACCGCTACCCCGACCGCGACGCGCTGGAACTGCGCGCCGACCTGGCGGACTTCCTGGGCCACGGGCTGCGCGCCGAGCAGGTGTGGGCGGCCAACGGCTCCAACGAGGTGCTCCAGCAGATCCTGCAGGCGTTCGGCGGCCACGGGCGCACCGCGCTCGGCTTCGAGCCGTCGTACTCGATGCACCCGATCATCACCGGCGGCACCAGTACCGAGTGGGTCGACGGGCTGCGCGAGGACGACTTCACGCTGGATGCCGCGAGGGCGGTGGCGGCGGTCGAGCGGCACCGGCCCGACATCGTGTTCCTGACCTCGCCCAACAACCCGACGGGTACGGCGCTGCCGCTGGAGACGATCCGGCGGGTGCTGGCCGCGGCGCCCGGCATGGTGGTGGTCGACGAGGCGTACGCCGAGTTCCGCCGCGAGGGGGTGCCGTCGGCGCTGTCGCTGCTGCCCGAGCACCCGAGGCTGATCGTGACACGGACGATGTCCAAGGCGTTCGCGATGGCGGGCACCCGGCTCGGCTACCTGGCCGCCCACCCGGCGGTGGTGGAGGCGCTGCTGCTGGTGCGGCTGCCGTACCACCTGTCCACGTTGACGCAGACGGCGGCCAGGGTGGCGCTGCGCCACCGCGAGGAGTTGCTCGGCACCGTCGACGCGCTGCGGCGCTCGCGCGACGAGACGGTGACCTGGCTTCGCGCCCAGGGGTTGACGGTCGCCGACTCCGACGCCAATTTCGTGTTGTTCGGCCGCTTTCCCGACCGCAGGGCGGTGTGGGAGAAGCTGCTGGAACGAGGAGTGCTCATCCGTGAGGTCGGCCCGCCCGAGTGGCTGCGGGTCTCGATCGGCACCGATGAGGAGATGGCGGCCTTCCGGGCCGCGCTGGAAGGAGTGCTGTGAGTCGCATCGGCCGCGTGGAGCGGGCAACCAAGGAGACGTCCGTGCTGGTCGAGGTGGACCTCGACGGCACCGGCCGGGTGGAGGTCTCGACCGGGGTCGGCTTCTTCGACCACATGCTCAACCAGCTCGGCAAGCACGGGCTGTTCGACCTGACGGTCAAGACCGAGGGCGATCTGCACATCGACTCCCACCACACGATGGAGGACACGGCGCTGGCGCTCGGCGGGGCCTTCCGCGAGGCGCTGGGCGACAAGTCGGGCATCACGCGGTTCGGTAGTGCGTCGTGCCCGCTGGACGAGGCGCTCGCGCAGGTCACCGTCGATCTGTCGGGGCGGCCCTACCTCGTGCACTCCGAGCCGTCGGGCATGGCGCCGCTGATCGGCCCCTCCTACGACACCACGATGACCAGGCACATCCTGGAGTCCTTCGTGGCGCAGGCCGCGATCTGCCTGCACGTGCACGTGCCGTACGGCCGCAACGCCCACCACATCGTCGAGGCGCAGTTCAAGGCGCTGGCCAGGGCGTTGCGCGCGGCGTGCGAGCCGGACCCGCGTGCCAGCGGGGTCCCGTCGACCAAGGGCGTGCTGTGAGCGACAATCTCATCGCCTACGCGATGGTGTTCATCGGCATCTTCCTGTTCGGCGGCGTCTACTCGCTGTTCAAGCAGGGGCTGAAGGTGGGCGCGATCCTCTGTGCCGTCGGCGGCGTCATGGCGATCACCGCGGGGGTGTTGTGGTGGTGAGGAACGTCGTCGTCCTCGACTACGGCTCGGGCAACCTGCGTTCCGCCGAGCGGGCTCTCGCACGGGCGGGCGCCGAGGTCACCGTCACCGCCGACTTCGAGGCCGCACTGGAGGCCGACGGGCTGGTCGTGCCCGGGGTGGGCGCGTTCGCGGCGTGCATGAGCGGGCTGCGGGGGGTGCGCGGCGACCAGATCGTGGGCCGCCGCCTGGCCGGTGGGCGCCCGGTGCTGGGCATCTGCGTCGGCATGCAGGTGATGTTCGCGCGCGGCGTCGAACACGGCGTCGAGACCGAGGGCTGCGGCGAGTGGCCGGGCACCGTCGAGCGCCTGGACGCGCCCGTTCTGCCCCACATGGGGTGGAACACCGTCAAGTCCCCGGCGGGCAGCGCCCTGTTCGACGGCGTCGAGGCCGAGCGCTTCTACTTCGTGCACTCCTACGGCGTGCGCCACTGGGAGCTGAGCACCGGCGACGGCTTCCGCGAGCCGTTGGTCACCTGGGCCGAGCACGGCGTGCCGTTCGTGGCCGCCGTCGAGAACGGCGCGTTGTCGGCGGTGCAGTTCCATCCCGAGAAGTCCGGCGACGCCGGTGCGGCGCTGCTGAAGAACTGGCTCGGCACCCTGTGACCGGGCGGTGAGCAAGGAGCGGGCGCGGCGACGCGCCCTGCGTGAGGCCGAGCGGGCCGAGGCGGCCCGGCGTAACGAGCAGCGGCAGGCGCGCGCGTCCAGGCGCCGGGCGTTCTGGGCGCGTCTTTCGCCGCGCCCCGTCAGGTACGCCCGGCAGGGCGGCCTGCTGGCGCGGCGCCGCCGTCTGCAGAACCTGCTGGTGCTCGGCCTGTTCATGATCGTGCAGGCGGTGGCGTGGCTGGTGTGGCGTTCGGCCTCGGTCAGCTTCGCGTCGCTGGTGTTGTCCGTTCTGGTGGTACCTGTCCTCGTGACCCTTGTTTTCAACCGGAGGATCTGAATGTCGCTTGTTTTGCTTCCAGCCGTGGACGTGGTGGACGGTCAGGCCGTCCGTCTCGTGCAGGGCGAGGCCGGTACGGAGACCGGCTACGGCGCCCCGCTGGACGCGGCGCTGGCCTGGCAGGAGGCGGGGGCGGAGTGGATCCATCTGGTCGACCTCGACGCGGCCTTCGGCAGGGGCTCCAACCATGAGCTGATCGCGGAGGTGATCGGCCGCCTCGACGTCGACGTGGAGCTGTCGGGCGGCATCCGCGACGACGCCTCACTGGCGGCCGCACTGGCGACCGGCTGCCGCCGGGTCAACATCGGCACCGCCGCGCTGGAGCACCCCGACTGGTCCCGCAAGATCATCGCCGAGCACGGCGACCGGATCGCGGTGGGCCTCGACGTGCGCGGCACCACCGTCGCGACCAGGGGCTGGACGCAGGACGCCGGCGATCTGTGGGAGACGCTGGAGCGCCTCGACGCCGACGGCTGCGCCCGTTACGTCGTCACCGACGTGACCAAGGACGGCACTCTGCGCGGCCCCAACCTCGACCTGCTGCGCGAGTTCTGCGCGCGCACCGAGCGGCCGGTCGTCGCCAGCGGCGGGGTTTCCAGCCTCGACGACCTCGTCGCCCTGGCGTCCCTGGTTCCCTCCGGTCTTGAGGGGGCGATCGTGGGCAAGGCGCTGTACGCTCGGGCTTTCACGCTGGAGAGCGCGCTGGATGCGGTCCGCGTCTAACCCGTCGGGAGGAGCGTGATGCGCAACATCAGCATGGAGAGAGCCGGGACGAGGGTGTTCTCGCGCGGCGTCTGGGAGGAGAAGTACGGCTACGCCAGGGCCGTGGTGGTCGGCGACCGGGTGGTGGTCTCCGGGTGCACGGCTACGGTGGAGGGAGAGGTCCAGCACCTCGGCGACCCCTTCTGGCAGAGCATGACCGCCATCAGCATCGCCCTGGAGGCCGTCGAGGCGGGCGGGCTGACCAGGGACGACGTGGTGATGGTCCGCTACTACCTGGTCGAGCAGCACCACTTCGACCAGGTCGGCGCGGCGATAGGCGAGGTCTTCGGCCGGGTCCGCCCCGCCTGCACGGGTGTGCGGGTGGCCGGGCTGGTCGACCCTCGGATGCTGGTCGAGATCGAGATCGAGGCACAACGAGCATGAGCGTGGCCGTACGGGTGATCCCGTGCCTGGACGTGGACGCCGGCCGGGTGGTCAAAGGCGTCAACTTCGAGAACCTCCGCGACGCCGGAGACCCGGTCGAACTGGCTCGGCGCTACGACGAGGAGGGCGCGGACGAGCTGACCTTCCTCGACATCACGGCCTCCTCCGGCGAGCGCGAGACCATGCTGGACGTGGTCAGGCGCACGGCTGAGCAGGTGTTCATCCCGCTCACGGTGGGCGGCGGGGTCCGCGCGCCCGAGGACGTGAACCGGCTGCTGCGCGCGGGCGCCGACAAGGTGGCGCTCAACACCGCGGCCATCGCCCGGCCCGAACTCCTCACGGAGGCGTCGCGGCGCTTCGGCGCGCAGTGCATCGTGCTGTCGGTCGACGCCCGGCGGGCGCCGGGCACGGCCAGCGGCTTCGAGGTCACCACGCACGGCGGCCGCCGGGGCACCGGCCTGGACGCCGTCGAGTGGGCGGCGCGCGGCGAGGAACTGGGCGCGGGCGAGATCCTGCTCAACTCCATGGATGGCGACGGCACCCTCGACGGCTACGACCTGGAGATGATCAGGGCGGTGCGCGCGGTCGTGCGGGTGCCGGTCATCGCCAGCGGCGGCGCGGGCAAGCCGGCCGACTTCCCGCCCGCGATCGAGGCGGGCGCCGACGCGGTGCTGGCCGCGTCGGTGTTCCACTTCGGCACCCTGAAGATCGCCGACGTGAAGCAGACCCTGCGCGGTGCGGGGCTGCCGGTGCGCGGCTGACAGGTCAGAACACCCGCATGTGGTGGAAGAGTTCGTAGGCGGTGTCCTTCGCCCCGAAGGAGGCCGCCTCCGAGCGTTTGACGGCCAGGTAGGCGCGGGCGCGCAGCGGGCCGAGCGCGGCCATGAGCACCTCGTCGGCCTCCAGCGCGTCGAGCGCCTCGCTCAGCGAGCCGGGCAGGCGCGGGTAGCGGTCGGGGTCGGTGGCCGGGTCCACCTCGACCGGGTCGCCGGGGTCGAGCCGGCGCCTGATGCCGTCGAGGCCGGCGTGGATGACGGCGCCGAGCGCCAGGTAGGGGTTGGCAGAGGAGTCGGACGGCTTCAGCTCCAGGTTGAGCTCGCCGCTGTCGCCGAGCGGCGAGCACACGCGTACGGCCGCCTCCCGGTTGTCCGGCCCGTAGACGGCGTAGGCGCTGGACCACATGCGCGGCGCCAGGCGACGGTAGCTGTTGACGCTGGCGCAGGTCAGCGCGACCAGGCCGGGCAGATGGGCGAGCAACCCGCCGATGAACCAGGAGCGCACGTCCTCGTCTGCGGCGAAGACGTTGCCGTCCTCGTTCCACAGCGACAGATGCAGGTGGGTGCCGTTGCCCGCCTGGTCGGCCAGCGGTTTGGGGGCCAGCGAAGCCCACATCGCCATGCGGGAGGCCACCCCGCGCACGGTGTCGCGGTAGATGACGTGGTTGTCGGCGGCCCGCAGCGCCGTGGTGTGCCTGACGGACAGCTCCTGCTGACCGGCGCCGAGTTCCGGATGGTAGTGCTCGACCCGCAGCCCCTGTGTCTCCAGCGCCTCGACCAGCCGCATCGTGTAGTCGTGGGCGGTGTCGAAGCCGGTGGTGGCGTAGCAGAGGCTGTCATCGAGCGGCACCAGCCGGTCGTGGCCGCCCGAGGGGTCGGGCAGGCGCCGCCCGAGCGTGAACTCGGGTTCGAAGGCGGCGACGAGGGAGTAGCCCTCGGCCGCGAGGACGCCGATCGCGTCCTTGAGAAAGGTGCGCGGGCAGGCGCCCCATGCCGTCCCGTCCTGGTGGCGCAGGTCCGACAGCATGGCCGCGGCGCCGGGCGCGTAGGGGAGCGGGACGAAGGTCGCGGGGTCGGGTACGAGCCTGACCTCGCCGACGGGGCCGAGCTGCTCGACCTCCTGCAACTGGTCGAGCATGTTCATCGCCATCATCGCCACCGTGTGCCCGATGCCGGTGTCGAGCCGCTCGGCCAGCCGCGCTCTGGACGCCGCCTTGCCGCGCGTCACTCCACCGTGGTCGGTGTACAGGAACCGGATCAGCTGGATGCCCTCGATCTCGGCGCGTTCGAGGATGCGCCGTACCGCTGGATCCGGCTGACGGGTCTTGCTGACGCTTCGACGATCTCCCATCCTGCCTGGGTAGCACGAACCGCGGGGGCGCGGAAGCATTTCCCGCAGACAGGAGGGGCGCTAGGTCAGCACACTGCTGAAGAAGAGGGCTAGTTGGTTGGCTCCGTTGATGATCCCGTCGAAGACGCCGTTCACGGCCGCGGCGGCCTGAGTCGGCTTGGTGAACAGGTAGAAGGCCACGAACGCCACCCCGACGTACGTCGCCACCTTTTTGACCTGCATGGGGGCCTCCTGCAGTCCATTCCCAGCCGTATATACCCGGATCTGGGCGATCATCGGCATCTTCGGCGAAGATGCTCCTGATCTTAACCGGGGGGCTTGTTTCCCAAGCCATGGTAATCCCCTTACCCCGTCTTGGGCCCCCGCTACACCGTGAGATCTTGCATGACTTCTTCCCAGGGCGTCCTAGACGCCGAGCCCGGCGCTCATCAGCCGGGCGATGGCCTCGTCGTCGCCGGTCAGGTCGACACGGGCGTGCTGCTGGCGGCCGAAGCAGAACAGCAGCAGCTCACCGGCCCTGCCGGTGACCTCGACCTTGGGGCCGTCGGACTTGCCGCCGAGCGTCACCCCGCCGCCGAGGCGGTGCAGCACGACGCCGACGGGCGACCTGCGCAGCATCAGCCTGGCGGTCATGCCGAGCCGGTTCCAGATCAGGCGCTCGAAGTCCTCGGGCAGTTCGCGTGGTTCCCAGCCCGGCCGGGCGCGGCGGACGTCCTCGTGGTGGACGTACATCTCCAGGGTGTTGACCGTGCTGTCGAGGATCGGCAGCAGCTTGTACGCACCGCCCGGCTTGCGGACGAGGGAGACCAGTTCGGGGTAGGGGTGCCTGGCCTTGAGGGCACGCTGGACCGAGGCGGTGTAGCCGGCCAGCGGGGGCAGCCCGATGCCGGGCATGGCGTCCGGGCGCCGCTCGCGCAGCACCAGGTGGGCGGCGAGGTCGTAGGTGGTCCATCCGGTGCACAGCGTCGGGGCGTCGGGGCCCACCTGGTCGAGGAGGTCGCTGAGCGCGGCGCGTTCGGCGCGGGCGTGAGTCACCCTGCCAGCGTACCGGCGGGGAATAACCGGGCATCCAGCCGTGATAGTCACTTAGGAAGAAATATCCCCCAGTGAAGGGAATCCCCCCGAGTGGCGAGCAAGGTCACCTCGGCCGTCATGCGTCAAGGACTCGGCGTCCTCGGAGTGGCCGTCCGCACGGAGAAGGCGGTGTTCGCGATCGCCGTACTGGCCAGTGGCCTGTACGGCGGTATGACCGTGGCCTCCGCGTGGGCCCTCGGGTGGGCGACGGAGAACGCCGTCCTGCCCGCCTTCGCGCAGGGCCGCACCGTGGACGGCACACTGTGGACGGCATTCCTGCTGATCATGGGTACGGCGGCGCTCAAGGCGATCGGCATCGCCGGGCGCCGCATCTTCGCCGGCGTCGTGCAGTACCGGATGCAGGCGCGCTCGCGCCGCGACGTCACCAAGCAGTACCTCCGGCTGCCGCTGGCCTGGCACCACCGGCACCCGACCGGCCAGCTGCTGTCCAACGCCAGCTCCGACACCGAGGCCGCGTGGGCGCCGCTGGCGCCGCTGCCGATGGCCGTGGGCGTGATCGTCATGCTCTTCACGGCGGCGATCGGCATGGTCCTCACCGATCCGGTGCTGGCCCTCGTCGGCTTCCTGATCTTCCCGGCCATCGCCGTCCTCAACCTCGTCTACCAGCGCAGGCTCAGCCCGCTCGCCACGCGCGCCCAGCAACTGCGCGCAGAGGTCAGCGAGATCGCCCACGAGAGCTTCGACGGCGCCCTCGTCGTCAAGACCCTCGGCCGCGAGGCCCTGGAGACCGACCGGTTCCGGCGCCGCGCCCACGAACTGCGCGATGCCAACATCGCCGTCGGCCGGGTGCGCGGCCTGTTCGACCCCCTGCTGGAGGCGCTGCCGACGCTCGGGGTGCTCATCGTCCTCGCCGTCGGCGCCGCCCGGCTGTCGTCCGGCGCCGTCAACGCGGGCGAACTGGTCCAGGTCGCCTACCTGTTCACCCTGCTGGCCTTCCCCATCAGGGCGCTCGGCTGGGTCCTCGCCGAACTGCCCCGCAGCGTCGTCGGCTGGGAGCGGGTGCGCTCGGTCCTCGACGCGAGCGGCTCCATGGAGTACGGCCGGACCGGCCTGCCCGCATCCCGGCCCGCCGCACTGGACGTCGCGGGCGTCCACTACGCCTACGGCGAGGCGGAGGTCCTGCACGACGTGAGCTTCGAGGTGGCCCCCGGCCGGACCGTCGCCCTCGTCGGCCCCACGGGCTCGGGCAAGTCCACCCTGGCGCAGCTGCTCGTACGGCTGGTCGACCCCGACCGGGGCGGCGTCCGCCTCGACGAGGTGGACCTGCGCGAGCTGTCCTACGGCGCCGTCGCAGGTGCGGCCGCGCTGGTGCCGCAGCAGACGTTCCTGTTCGACGACACCGTGCGCGGCAACGTCACGCTCGGCCTCGACGTGCCCGACGAGGACGTGTGGACCGCCCTGCGCCTGGCCCAGGCCGACGGCTTCGTCGACCGGCTCGCCGACGGCGTCGACACCCGAGTCGGAGAGCGCGGCACGTCGCTGTCCGGCGGCCAGCGCCAGCGCATCGCGCTGGCCCGCGCGATCGTGCGCAGGCCCCGCCTGCTCATCCTCGACGACGCGACCTCCAGCGTCGATCCGCAGGTCGAGGCCAAGATCCTGTTCGGTCTGCGCGACAGCGCCGAGTCCTCGACCACGGTCGTCGTCGCCTACCGCATGGCCACCATCGCCCTGGCGGACGAGGTCGTCTACCTCGACAAGGGCCGCGTCGGAGACCGTGGCACCCACGAGGAACTGCTGGCCCGCTGCGCGGGCTACCGCGACCTGGTGACGGCCTACGAGCGCGAAGAGGCCGATCGGGCCGCAGAGGACAGCACACAGGAAGAAGAGGTCACGGCCTGATGGCGCTCCAAGGAGTGGACCGATCCGCGCTGGCCACCATCCGGCAGGGCCTGGCACTGACCCCGGAGTTCCGTAAGGGGCTGACCGGGACCCTGCTGCTGGCCGTCCTCGCCACCGTCGGCAAGGTCATCGTCCCGATCGCGGTGCAGCAGACGATCGACGTCGGGCTGAAGGACGGCCGTCCCGACCTCGGCTACATCTACACCGCCGTCACGCTGTGCGCCGCCGCGGTCGTGCTGACCGCCGTCGCCGGCTACCTCATGAACGTCCGCCTGTACAAGTCCACCGAGTCGTCGCTGGCGAGCCTGCGGGTGCGCGGCTTCAGGCACGTGCACGACCTGTCCGTCCTCACCCAGAACACCGAGCGCAGGGGCGCCCTGGTCTCTCGCGTCACGGGCGACGTGGACCAGATCAGCACCTTCATGCAGTGGGGTGGCCTGATGAGCATCGTGGCGCTGGGCCAGCTCGTCGTCGCCAGCGCCCTGATGTTCGTCTACTCCTGGCAGCTCGCGCTGCTCGTGTGGCTCTGCTTCGTCCCGCTCATGATCGCGCTGCCGCGCTTCCAGCGGATGCTCTCGCGCGCCTACACGATCGTGCGCGAGCGCACCGGCGACATGCTCGCCGCCGTCAGCGAGTCCGTCGTCGGCGCCGCCGTCATCCGCTCGTACGCGGCCGAGGGCCGTACCGGCGAGCGCATCGACCGGGCCGTGGACGCCAACCGCCGCGCCCAGATCAGGGCGCAGACCATCGTCGGCCTGGTCTTCCCGCTCACCGAGATCGTCGCGGCGCTGGCCATCGGCGGCATCGTCGTGCTCGGCGTCCACCTGGGCCTGGCCGGCGACATCACCTCGGGAAAGCTGATCGCCTTCCTGTTCGTCGTGACGCTGTTCGTCGCGCCGCTGCAGATCGCCACCGAGGTGCTCAACGAGGCCCAGAACGCCGTCGCCGGCTGGCGTCGCGTTCTCGGAGTCCTCGACACTCCGCCGGACGTCGCCGACCCCGGCGACGCCGGCGTCGAACTGCCGCGCGGCCCCATCACGGTCGCCTTCGAGGACGTGCACTTCGCCTACCCGGGCGGTGAGCCCGTCCTGCGCGACATCACGCTGGAGCTGCCGCCGCGCTCGCGGATCGCCGTCGTCGGCGAGACCGGCTCCGGCAAGACGACCTTCGCCAAGCTCCTGACCAGGCTGATGGACCCGATCTCCGGCCGCGTCACCATCGACGGGCGCGACCTGCGCGACCTGCGCTTCTCCTCGCTGCGCGAGCGCGTCGTCATGGTGCCGCAGGACGGGTTCCTGTTCGACGGCACGCTCGCCGACAACATCAGGTACGGCCGTCCCGATGCCGGCGACGAGCAGATCGCGCGGGCGCTGTCCGAACTCGGGCTCGACGACTGGCTCGACGGGCTGCCGTCCGGACTGGCGACGCCGGTCGGGCAGCGCGGCGAGTCGCTGTCGGCGGGGGAGCGGCAACTCGTGGCGCTGGCCCGCGCCTACCTGGCGGACCCGGACCTGCTGCTGCTCGACGAGGCCACCTCGGCGGTGGACCCGGCCACCGAGGTACGGCTGGCGCGGGCGCTCGAAGGGGTGACGCGGGGGCGGACCGCCGTGTCCATCGCCCACCGCCTGTCCACGGCGGAGAACGCCGACGAGGTCCTGGTCTTCGACGCGGGGCGGCTGGTGCAGCGCGGACCGCACCGGGACCTGGTGCGCGAGCCGGGCGTCTACGCCGACCTGCACGCCTCGTGGGTATCGGCGGCGCACTCCTGAGATCCCGGGCACTGCGCCCGCCGGCCGGTGATTCGTCGTCGGCGTGCTCGTCGGCGTCGCGGGTGTGGTCGCGCCGGTCTACCTCTTCGCGAGCGGCGCGGAGAAGGTGACCACGGCGCCGGGGCCGGTGATGGCGAGGTCGGGGAAGAGCGCGCGGGTCAGCCACAGGCCGCGCCCGCCCGCCTCAGCCGGGTCCGGCGCGTCGGCGGGCACCGGGCGGGCCACCCCCGGCCCGTCGTCTCGGACCTCGCACCACAGCCGCCCGCCCGCCGTCCACATCCGCAGGGTGCCGCGCCCGCCGCCGTGCAGGACCGCGTTGGTGGTCAGCTCGCCGGCGGCGAGCACGAGATCCTCCAGCGGGCAGCCGGCCAGGCCGTGACCGGCCGCGTACTCGCGCACCGAGGCGCGTACGCCGGCCATCCGCCCCCGGGTGAAGTCCACCCGCAGCCCCTGATCCATGCCCTGCTCCGGAAAGGGGGTACCTGTCCCCTCCGCCACACGCGTATCCCGCCGAGAGTACGACACTGTCGACGATCACGCATCGCGCTCTCTTTCGAACGCTGTGTGACGGATGCTACTTTGCGTGTGGGGCCCGCATCCGTCCTCTCAGAGGAGCAACGACGTGGATGTGCTGGAAATGTCGCGGCGGCGCCACGGGGACCTCACCGTCTTCACCCTCGCCGGCGAGGTCGACGCCGACAACGTCGGCCAGGTCAGGGCGGCGTTCGACGCCGCCGTCCGATCGCACGGGCCGAGACTGGTGCTCGACCTGAGCGGTCTGACGTTCATCGACACCACGGGGCTGGGGGCGCTGGTCCGGTTGCGCGCCGTCCTCGACGCGCTCGAAGGCAGCCTGTCGCTGGTCGCCCCGGACGGGCAGGTGCTGCGGCGGCTGCGCCGTACGAACCTGGCGCCGTTGTTCCCGATCTACGACAGTCTCAGCCAGGCCCTGGCCTGACCGTACGGCGCGGCCGCCCTGTCCGCCACCCTGCCCGCAGCCCGCGCCCGCCGTCCTGAGCGCCACCCGCCGTTCACGGCGGGCGGCCTCCAGGGTGATCCTCCTCGCCGCCCGCGCCCGCCGTCCTCACGGCCCCAGCCACGGACACAGCCACGGACGCTGGGGCGGGCCCACGGCCGGGTTGCTGGTTCAATGGAGGCCATGGGGCTGGACGCTGGAATCGCCGAGCGGTTGAAGAGGAACGCCGACGGGCTCGTGCCCGCCGTCGTGCAGCAGTACGACACCGGCGAGGTGCTCATGCTCGCCTGGATGGACGACGAGGCGCTGCACCGCACCCTCACCACCGGCCGGGCCACCTACTGGTCGCGCAGCCGGGGCGAGTACTGGGTCAAGGGCGCGACCTCGGGCAACGTCCAGCACGTCAAGTCCGTGGCGCTCGACTGCGACGCAGACACCGTGCTCCTCAAGGTCGACCAGGTGGGGGCGGCCTGCCACACCGGCGACCGCACCTGCTTCGACGCGGGGGTGCTGCTGCCATGAGGCGCGCCGCGTGGCTGTGGGCCGCCGCCGTCGGGGCCGGGTCCCTGCTGGTGCTGTGGTCGGTGGCCCAGAGGTGGGCGAGCGCCGACATGAAGGGCATGCCCGCGGCGTACGCCGAGGGCGGCATGGTGGCGGGCGGGCTCCAGGCGGTGGCGCTGGCCGCGCTGGCGGGTGTGGTCGCGGTGCTGGCGACCAAGGGCGCCGGGCGCCAGGTGGTCGGCGCGGTGATCGCGCTGTGCGGCGCCGGGCTGGCCGTGCTGGTGTGGCGCGGGGTCACCGACGCCGGGCTGTCGGCCTGGGCGCGCGGTGAGGCGCTGCTGATGGGGTTGTCCGGCTACACCTACACGGTGATGCCGCTGTGGCCCTCGGTGGCGGCGATCGGGGCGGCGCTGGTGCTGGCCGGAGGTGTGGCCGCCGTCGTGCGCGGGCGCTCATGGGGCGGCATGTCGGCGCGCTACCGGCGCGAGGCCGGGCCGTCCGAGGTCAAGGGCGAGCGGGCGATCTGGGACGCCATGGACCGGGGCGACGACCCCACTCGGTGAATACGGCCAGTCCCAAATCGACGGGCTTCCGTACGGCGCTGGGTTTCTCATTAGGCTTGTCCCGATTGGCCTGACTACGGAGGGGCGAGACGACCATGAGCCATGGGAACCAGGACGGCGGCGGCTATGGCGGTCAGCAGCCCGGCGGCGGCTACGGAGAGCAGCAGCCGGGCGGGGGACAGGGTTCCCAGCAGCCCGGCTACGGCGGCTACGAGCAGCAGCCCGGCTACGGCGGCTACGAGCAGCAGCCCGGCTACGGCCAGCAGCCCGGCAGCCACCCTCAGCACCCCGGCTACGAGCAGCAGCCCGGCAGCCACCCCCAGTACCCCGGGTATGAACAGCAGCCGGGGCACGGTCAGCAGCCCGGCTACGAGCAGCAGCCTGGATACGGCCAGCAGCCCGGTAGCGGCGGCTACGGTGCGCAGCCCGGCTACGGCGCCCAGCCCGGCAGCGGCGGGGCTTATGGTGCGCAGCCTGGTAGCGGCGGCGGATACGCCCAGCCCGGCAGTGGCGCCTACGGTGCGCAGCCCCCGTCCGGCGCCTACGGCCAGCCCTCCGGCGGTTACGACGCCTACGGCCAGTCCTATGGGCAGCCCTCCGGGCAGCAGGGACAGCCCTACGGCCAGCAGCAGTACGCCCAGCCCGGTTACGCCCAGCAGCCGAGCCAGACCAACGGCATGGCCGTCGCCTCGCTCGTCCTCGGACTGGTCGGCCTGCTCATGTGCGGTCTGACGAGCATCCCCGGCGCGATCTGCGGTCACGTGGCGATGGGGCAGGTCAAGCGCAACGGCGGCGAGGGCCGCGGCCTCGCGGTGGCCGGGCTCGTGACGTCGTACGTGACGATCGTCGCGTGGGTGATCGGCTGGCTGGTGTTCGGCACGTTCATCCTCGGCATGGTCGGGCTCGCCTCGTCCAGCACGTCGTACTGACCGGCCTCCCCCACGGCCTCCCCCTTTCGGTCAGGTTACAAATCATCCTCTAGGTGGATGAATCACCCTCGTGTGTCGGTCGTGCTCGCTAGGCTCGCTGCGCGAATCGGCACATGAGGAGTTTCGAGGTCATGAGCAACGGAAGCCAGGGCTACGGCTACGGCGATCAGCAGGGCGGCTACGGCCAGCCAGGCCACGGGCAGCCAGGCTACGGCCAGTCCGGAGAGAGCCAGCCCGGCCACGGGCAGCAGGGTTACGGCCAGCCCGGTTACGACCCACAGGGCCAACCGGGCTACGGTCACCCGGGCGGGCAGCCGGGCTCCGGGCCGCAGGGCTCCGGCCAGCCCGGTTACGACCAGCCCTACGGTCAGCCCTACGGCCAGCCCTACGGCCAGCAGGGTCAAGGTCAGCCCGGCTACGACCAGCCGTACGGCCAGCAGGGCTACGGTCAACCCGGCTACGGTGATCAGGGCTACGGCAAGGCGGGCTACGGTCAGTACGGCGCGCCCTCCCAGCCGCCGGACAACCACCTGGTCGCCGCCATCCTGACGACGCTCTTCTGCTGCATGCCGCTCGGCATCGTCTCGATCGTCAAGTCCTCGCAGGTCAACTCCAAATGGCTGGCGGGCGACCACCAAGGCGCGCTGGCGGCCGCGGAGGAGGCCAAGACCTGGTGGAAGCGCGCGCTCATCGGCGGCGTGATCAGCGCGGTCCTGAGCATCATCGGCGTCGTGATCTACATGGTCTTCATCTACTCCCTCGTCGCGTCGAGCACGTACTCCGGCTACTGACGCGATACTGGATCCCATGAGCGTCACGAACCTCGGCGGGCGGGCGCCGGGCCGGTTGGCGGCGGTGCTCCCGCCGGTCGGCGTCGCGCTGGCCGCCGGAGCGGTCTTCGCCTTCGTCGGCGCGGTCGATCCCAACGAGCCCGGCCACTACCCGACCTGCCCGTTCCTGTGGCTGACCGAGCAGGCGTTCGGCACCGGCCTGTACTGCCCGGGATGCGGCACGCTGCGCACCATCCACGCGCTCGCGCACCTGGACGTGGTCGCGGCGCTCGGACTCAACCCGCTGGCGGTCGCCGTCCTGCCGTTCCTCGCCTTCTGGTGGGGCAGGTGGACGGTGCGTGCGTGGCGGGGCAGACCACGCCGGGTGACGCTCGCCCACCCGGGCTATGTTTACGCGTTCCTGGTAGTCGTCCTTGTCTACTGGGTCGTACGCAACTTGCCTTTTGGTGCTTTTCTGGCGCCATGACAGGCCCCTGTGGTGAGTTGACCACGGTCGGGCCGATACCATCGCAAGGGCAGGCCGGGAGCGTACGCTAGGCGAACTCCCAGCCGTCCCCAACACTGTCGACCGGGAGGGACCCCAGCGCGTGAGTGTGCTCGACGACATCCTCGACGGGGTGCGAGCCGATCTGGCCGCACGTCAGCAGGCCGTGTCGCTTGACGAGCTCAAGGAGCGGGCCGAGCGGGCTCCGGCGCCCCGAGACGCCCTTGCGGCGCTGGGGGGCGACAAGGTGTCGGTGATCGCCGAGGTCAAGCGCTCCAGCCCGTCCAAGGGGGCACTGGCCGCGATCGCCGATCCGGCCGCCCTCGCGGCCGACTACGAAGAAGGCGGCGCGCACGTCATCAGTGTGCTGACCGAACAGCGCCGCTTCGGCGGCAGCCTCGACGACCTGGCGGCGGTGCGCTCCCGGGTCGACATCCCGATCCTGCGCAAGGATTTCATCATCACCTCCTACCAGCTGTGGGAGGCCAGGGCCTATGGCGCCGACCTCGCCCTGCTGATGGTGGTCTCGCTGGAGCAGGAGGCGCTCGTCTCGCTCATCGAGCGGGCCGAGTCGATCGGCCTCACGCCCCTGGTCGAGGTGCACACCGAGGAGGAAGTCGAGCGCGCGGTGGCGGCCGGCGCTCGCGTCATCGGCGTCAACGCCCGCAACCTCAAGACCCTTGAGGTCGACAGGGATGTCTTCGCCAAGCTGGCCCCCAAGATCCCCGACGACATCATCAAGATCGCCGAGTCTGGGGTGCGCGGCCCGCATGACCTGCTAGCTTATGCCCGTTCCGGCGCTGACGCGGTGCTGGTGGGTGAGAGCCTGGTCATCGGCAAGGACCCGCGCAAAGCCGTGGAGGCGCTGGTGACCGCCGGTGCCCACCCTGCGACGCGCCCCGACCACGGATCTGAGGGATGACAGTGGCAGACGGCCCCATTCTCACCACCGCGGACCTCGCGGGCAACGCCGGGGGCGACGACCCCGACCCGCAGGGCAAGTTCGGCCTGTTCGGCGGCCGGTTCGTCCCCGAGGCGCTGATCCCGGCGCTCGACGAGGTCGCCGCGGTCTACGACAAGACCAAGAACGACCCGGAGTTCATCCGCGAGTTCGAGCACCTGCTGCGCACGTACGCGGGCCGTCCGACCACGCTGACCGAGGTGCCGCGCTTCGCCGAGCACGCGGGCGGCGCCCGGGTGATCCTCAAGCGCGAGGACCTCACGCACACCGGCGCCCACAAGATCAACAACGTCCTCGGCCAGGCGCTGCTCACCAAGCGGCTCGGCAAGCGGCGGGTCATCGCCGAGACCGGCGCGGGTCAGCACGGCGTCGCCACCGCGACCGCGGCCGCCCTCATGGGCCTGGAATGCGTCATCTACATGGGCGCCGTCGACTGCGAGCGCCAGGCGCTCAACGTGGCCCGCATGAAGCTGCTCGGCGCCACGGTCGTGCCCGTCACCAACGGCTCCCAGACGCTCAAGGACGCCATCAACGAGGCCTTCCGCGACTGGGTGACCAACGTCGACAGCACCCACTACCTGTTCGGCACCGTCGCCGGGCCGCACCCCTTCCCCGAGATCGTGCGCGACTTCGCCCGCATCATCGGCGTCGAGGCCCGCCGCCAGATGCTGGAGCTGACCGGGCGCCTGCCCGACGCCGTCTGCGCCGCCGTCGGCGGCGGCAGCAACGCCATCGGCATCTTCCACGCCTTCCTCGGCGACGACGACGTCCGGCTGCACGGCTTCGAGGCCGGCGGCCACGGGCTCGACAGCGGCGAGCACGCGCTCACGCTCACCGAGGGCACGGTCGGCGTCCTGCACGGCTCGCGCACCTACGTCCTTCAGGACGACGAGGGCCAGACCCTCGAATCCCACTCGATCTCGGCCGGTCTCGACTACCCCGGCGTCGGGCCCGAGCACGCCTGGCTCAAGGACACCGGCCGCGCCGCCTACCACGGCGTCACCGACGCCGAGGCGATGGAGGCGTTCGCGCTGCTGGCCCGCACCGAGGGCATCATCCCCGCCATCGAGTCCGCCCACGCGCTCGCCGGAGCGCTGCGGCTCGGCCGCGAGCTCGGCCCGGAGGCGACGATCCTGGTCAACCTGTCCGGCCGCGGTGACAAGGACATGGGCACCGCCATGAAGTACTTCGGGTTGGGATCATGACTACTCTCCACACGGTCTTCGCCAAGGCCAAGGTCGACAACCGGGCCGCGCTCGTCGGCTACCTCCCGGCGGGCTTCCCGACCAAGGCCGGTGCGGTCGAGGCCGCCGCAGCGCTCGTCGACGCCGGCTGCGACGTCATCGAGATCGGCCTGCCCTACTCCGACCCGCTCATGGACGGCCCGACCATCCAGGACGCGGTGCACCGCTCGCTCGTCAACGGCACCCGCATCGCGGACGTGTTCCGTACCGTGGAGGGGGTGGCGGCCACCGGCGCGGCCACGCTCGTCATGACGTACTGGAACCCCGTCGACCGCTATGGCGCCGAGCGCTTCGCCCGCGATCTGGCCTCGGCCGGGGGCGTGGGCACGATCACGCCCGACCTGACGCCGGAGGAGTCCGGGCCGTGGCGTGCCGCCTCCTCGGCGGCGGGCATCGACACGGTGTTCTTGGTGGCGCCCAGTTCCACCGAGGAGCGGATCAAGGCGGTCGTCGACTGCTGCACCGGATTCGTCTACGCGGCCTCTCTCATGGGCGTCACCGGCGCCCGCGAGAGCGTCAACGTTGCCGCCGAGGACCTGGTGGCCCGCACCCGCGCCCACACCGAGCTGCCCGTGTGCGTGGGGCTCGGCGTCGGCACCGGCGCGCAGGCGGGCGAGGTCGCCAGGTACGCCGACGGTGTGATCGTCGGCTCTGCCTTCATCCGCCGCCTGCTCGACGCCCCGGACGAGGCCGCCGGCCGTGCCGCCGCCGCCGATCTGGCCCGGGACATGGCGGCAGGAGTCCGCTCCCGCGCCTGACAGGGCCCTCACGATGCCCCTGTCGCGATGGCACTGCCACGACAGCTCTGCCACGGCAGCCCGGGCACGATGTGTCCGGGCTTCGCCATGGCTCCGACCTCCTGATCCGTCTTAGCCGACGCTTATCCCGAGCGTGATCGGATGTGCACCGGGTACTGTGCGCATCCCAAGCGCCGACGAAGAGGAGTTCACCCGTGGACGCGTCGCTACCGTCACAGAACGTTCGATCAGCGATACCCTGGGTGACGACCGTCGCCCGGTTGGTTCTCGGCGGGGTGCTGATCGCGGCCGGTGGCCTGAAGATCGGCAACCCGGCGGAGTCCGTGGTGGCGGTCAAGGCGTACGAACTGCTGCCCGAGTCGATGGCCACCGCCGTGGGCTACGCGCTGCCGATCCTGGAGATCGTCGTCGGCGTGCTGCTCGTGGTGGGGTTGCTGACCAGAGTGGCCGCCGTGGCCGGGGCGCTGCTCATGCTCGCCTTCGTCTTCGGCATCGCCTGGGCGTGGGCCAGGGGCCTGCGCATCGACTGCGGCTGCTTCGGCGGCGGCGGCGAACTCGGCGCCGGGCAGGAGCCGACCTACCTGATCGACATCCTGCGCGACTTCGGGCTGGTCGTGCTCGGTGCCTGGACCGCCAGGTTCCCGCCGGGGCGGCTGGCCCTCGACGGAGCACTCGGGCTGCACACGGTGAGCGAAAGGGAGAACGACTGATGGGCAAGGGCGACCGGTCGAGCGCGAGGCGCGAGAAGATCAAGGAGCAGCAGGAGGCCGAGCGCAAGCGCGAGCACCGCAAGAAGATCATCACGTATGTCACGGTGGGTGTCGTCGCGGTCGGTGCCGTCGCGGCCGGCTGGCTCTACAACATGATGCGCTCCCGGCCGGAGGAGGCGCTGGCCGCCGCCGCGCCGATCACCGTCCAGCCCGAGGGGCCGGTCACGATGGCCGCCGCCGGCGTCGACAAGCCCGTGGTCGACATCTACGAGGACTTCCAGTGCCCGGCGTGCAAGCAGCTTGAGATCACCAGCGGCCCGACGTTCAAGAACCTCGCCTCCGAGGGCAAGGCCAAGATCGTCTACCATCCCATCACGATCTTCGGCGAGGAGCCGACGAAGGGCAACTCGCTCCGGGCCGGAGCGGCCTCGCGCTGCGTCTCCAACGGCTCGCAGTGGATCGCCTACCACGACAAGCTGTTCAAGAAGCAGCCGAGCGAGTCCGTCGAGGGCTACAAGCTGGAGGACCTGGTGACGTGGGGTAAGGAGGTCGGTGTCACCGACCCCGCCTTCGAGCAGTGCGTGAAGACACTGAAGTACGCCAACGCCCAGGTGCTCTACAGCCAGAAGGTCAACAAGGAGCAAAACCTCACGGGGACGCCGACGGTGAAGGTGAACGGGAAGAAATTGGATAACTCCGTCATCTTCGCTCCCTCTGATTTGCGCTCCGCCATTCTCGACGCCGCCAAGTAGCCCCTTCATCCACTACCCTCACCGACATGCCCCTTGTTGCCTCGATACCCAGCCCCGCCGAAGGGGTCTGGTACCTCGGCCCCCTTCCGATCAGGGCCTACGCGCTGTGCATCGTGCTAGGCGTCATCGTCGCGGTCTGGCTCGGAGAGCGCCGCTGGCGCGCCCGCGGCGGCGTTGCGGGCACGGTCATCGACCTGGCCGTGCCGGCCGTCATCTTCGGTCTCATCGGCGGCCGGCTCTACCACGTCATCACCGACTGGCAGCTGTACTTCGGCCCCAATGCGCCCAACGAGCCCATCGCGGCCCTGTACATCTGGAACGGCGGCCTGGGCATCTGGGGCGCCATCGCGCTGGGCGCGGTCGGTGTGTGGCTCGGCTGCCGCAAGCGCGGTATCTCGCTGTCGGCCATGGCCGACACGCTCGCGCCGGGCATCGCCATCGCCCAGGCCATCGGCCGCTGGGGCAACTACTTCAACCAGGAGCTGTACGGCAGGGCCACCGATCTCCCGTGGGGGCTGGAGATCGACAAGGACAAGGACGGCACTCCCGACGGCACCTACCACCCGACGTTCCTCTACGAGTCTCTCTGGAACCTCGTCCTGGCCTTCGTGCTCATCCTGGTGGGCAAGAAGGGGCAGTTGCGGCACGGACGGCTGTTCGCCCTGTACGTCGCCGGCTACACGCTGGGCCGGTTCTGGATCGAGGGGCTGCGCATCGACCCGGTCGGCGGCATCGACCACGCGGTGACCTTCCTGGGGCTGCGGCTCAACCAGTGGACCGCGATCGTGCTGTTCGTCGGCGCCCTGGTGTACTTCTGGGCGACGCGTGGCAAGGACACGCCCGAGGTCATCGTGCCGCCGGAGCCGGTCGACGGATCCGGCCCCGGGGCCGACGACGACGATGACGACGACGTCCCCGTGGCGGTCGCCGCGAAGGGCGGGTCCGAGGCGGGTGAGACGGCGGTGCCGGAGTCCAGATCGGGAGAGGGCGGGTCGCCCGGAGCCGAGCCCACCGGTAAATCGGACACCGGGTCCGGCGGCGCGCCCGCGAGGGCGTCGGACGCCGGAGAAGCGGACAAGTCGCAGGAAGCCTGAGCACCCGCAAGGGCGCAGGAAGCAGAGAACAACACTCGATGAGTGAACGCGCGGAGTCGCACCACCAGCACCGTGACGTCACCGGCGGCTGGTTGCGGCCGTCGGTGTTCGGGGCGATGGACGGCCTGGTGTCGAACTTCGCGCTCATCGCCGGTGTCGCGGGCGGCACCGGCGACACCAAGGTCATCGCCCTGGCCGGGGTCGCCGGGCTCGCCGCCGGCGCCTTCTCCATGGCGGGCGGCGAGTACGTCTCGGTGGCCAGTCAGCGTGAGCTCGCCCTGGCCGAGATCGCCGTCGAGCGGCGCGAGCTGGAGCACAACCCGGACGCCGAACGGCAGGAGCTCGCCGACGACTTCGTCCGCAAGGGCGTCGAGCCCGCGCTCGCCGCCGAGGTGGCCAGGCAGATCTCCGCCAATCCCGACCGGGCCCTGCAGGTGCACGCGCGCAACGAGTTCGGCGTCGATCCGAGGGACCTGCCGTCGCCTCGGCTCGCGGCCGTCTCGTCGTTCCTGTCGTTCGGCGTGGGGGCGGCGTTGCCGCTGGTGCCGTACCTGATGGGGGTGACGGAACTGACGGTCTCGGCGGTCGTGTCGTGTGTGGCGCTGTTCGGGGCGGGCGCGCTGGTGTCCACGGTGACGGCGCGCAGTTGGTGGTACTCAGGGCTGCGGCAGCTCGTCGTGGGTGTGGTCGCGGCCGGGCTGACCTTCGCGCTGGGCCACCTGATCGGGGGGACCGGCCTGTGAGCCCGCGTAAGAGCAGATCCCGGCAGCCGGAGCGAGGCGGCAGGGCGGCCGGTCGCCGCTCACGCGGCGAGGCAAGCGGCCTGCCGGAGCATCCGGAGGCCGACCACACCGGCCAGGAGAGCGGCCGGGCACCTCATGCCTGGCAGGAGCAGCAGGGAGGCGACGGAGCCGACCGGCCGTGGCAGGAGCAGCAGGAGGGCGCTCAGGCCGGTGACGCCCGGTCGGAGCGACCCAGGGTGGGCCGGGGCTCCCGCGCACGGCAGCAGCCGGGAAGCGGCGGAGCCGACCACGCGTGGCAGGAACAGCAGGGACCCGAGCACGCTTCGTGGGGGCAGCCGGGCACCGGCCGCGTCTCGTCGGGGCGCCGGGGCATCGACCGGGCTTCGCCGGAGCAACAAGGCGGCGGCCACGCCTCGCCGGGGCATCGGGGCGCCGGCGACGTCCAGCCGGGGCAGGCGGACGCTCCCGAGCCTGCGCAGTCCCGGCGTTCGCGGCGCTCGGAGCGGTCGCGTGAGCACTCACGGTCCGCGCGGCGCGAGCACCCGCAGCCGGAACCGCAACCGGCGGCCCAGGACGACAGTCCGTGGGCCGGGCAGCCGTCGATCGTGCCGCCTCGCAGGTCCGGGCGCCGGGCCGCTTCGGCCCCGGCCGCCGAGGGTCCGGGCGAGGAGGGGGGCGCTGTCGAGCCCCCGTCCGCGTCGAGGAGCCGCAAGCGGCGTCGGCCGCCGCCCTCAGACTGGCAGTTCCCGCTGCTCACCGACTGGGGGGTCAGGCCGGAACGGCAGCGCCTGATGGTGATCGTCGCCAGTGTCCTCGGCGGCGTCGCGGGCGTGGCGGGGCTGATCTACCTCATCGGCTCGCTCGGCGGCGAGTCCTCGCCCAGCCGTCCGGCAGGGAGCGCCTTGGTGCTGCCCGACACCGTGCGCCCCGAGAGTTTCAGAGGCTGGGGTTCGCCCAAGCTGTTCGAACCGGTCGGCACCAGGGCCAAGGACCCGCAGCCGCTCACCGAGAAGGAACTGTTCGCGGGCAAGACGCTGACGGGGGACAAGAAGCCCGCGCTCAAGCTGGTCAAGAGCGAGCTGGGCAAGGACTGCGCGGCCGCGTTGTGGGGTCAGGACCTCGTCGACCGGGTCGCCGAGAGCGAGTGCACGCAGGCGGCGCGGGCCATGTACAGGAGCACGGACGGCAGGTACGTCGCCCAGTACACCCTGCTCAACCTGCGCGACGCCAAATCCGCAGACGCGCTCGTCACCTACCTCCGCTCCGGCTACCGGGGCGGGTGGACACACCCGCTGAAGACCGCCAAGGCGACCTTCCCCGCAGGTGGGCACACCGTGTCGGGCGGCTACGCACTGGGGCACTACGTCGGCCTGCTGTGGCTCGGCCGCGCCGACGGAGGCGAGCCGACGGCCAAGGACGACTTCGTCTCGCTCACACTCACTCTGCGGGGGGCGGAGAAGCCCATCTACCGCCGCGTGGTCACGATCTCCGGGGCGCCGAAATGATGCCCGCGCGGATCACGGTGCCGCTGGTGGCGCTGCTGGTGGTGGCCGCCGTGGTTGTGACCTGGCTGATCACCCGCGACGCGGCGGCGCGACCTGCGGCGTACAAGGGCGAGCCCACCTCGGCCATGTACTCACTGGTCGACTCCCGCCAGCGCGATCCCGCCCCGCTCACCGTCGCGGAGGTCTTCCCCGAGTCGGGCAGGCGGCTGGGCGAGCTCACCCGGGCCGGCACCGAGGAGTTCGCCGACTGCGCCGAGGTGCTGTCGGGCGTCGAGGCGCCGGGCTGCACGCAGGCGCTGCGCGCCACCTACACGGGAGCCTCCGCCGCCGGGCAGTTCGTCATCCTCAATCTCGCCGACGGCAAGGCGGCCGACGCGCTGGTGGCGGCGCTGGGCAAGGACGGCTTCGTCGAGCAGGCGGCCGCCTTCGCGGCGGCGGGCAGCCGGGCGCAGGCCCGCGCGCTCGGCCACTACGTCACCGTGAGCTGGATCGGCCCGCTGACCGAGGGCGCGAAGCCCGATCTGGCCGCCGCCCACGTGGCCTTGGACGGCCTGTCGCGGGTGGTCCAGGCCCGCGTGATCAACGCCGACTGAGCCCCCGTTCGCGGTCGCCGGGACGAGACGTGCGGCGCGATCCCCAGCCTCACCCGTTGTCGGGGGACGGCCGCCTCGCATCAGGAGCCCGGCTGCCCGCCACCCGTCCTGCGCCTCACCCGTCGCTCGGGCGAAGCCCGCGGCGCGGTGGCCCGCCTCGTCCGAACCAGGCGGGCCTCGGCTCGCACCTGCCGACGTTCAGTGCGCGGTGAGCGACTTGCCCACCGCTTCGGGGAGTGCCTGGAGCAGGTGCAGTGGGAGCTCCAGCGGGGTCACCCCCTCCGCCCACGGAGCGGTGGCCCTGATCAGGGCTCTGGCCTCGTTCTTGGTGAGCGTCCGGCCCTCGGCCTTGGCAGCGGCGATGAGCGCCTCCCGCCACGTGTTGGCCAGCTTGGCGTGCGGGCTGTCGAGGATCCGCCGCACCGTCCGGGCGGCGGCCTCCTCGGGCTGCTCGCGGCGCGCGGCCACCACGACGGGGCCGTCGGACGTGAGCTCGTACACGGGGGAGACGACCTCCGGCAGCGGGTACGGCGCGGCCGGATAGGCGCGCACGTGCGTCGCCCTGGCGGCCAGCAGCAGCCGGGGCAGCGCCGCCTCCATCCCGGCGGGCACCGCGATCGCGACCCGCTCGGCGGCGGCCGCGTACGGCCGGGCCAGCCACGTGGACAGCCGGACCCGGGCGGCGGTGAGCTCCTTGGGCCAGTCGCCGACGAGCAGGTCGGGGACGAACCCCGCCAGGTCGGGCGCCCGCGTGGCCGAGGACTCCACGGACTGGGGGCCCTGCGTGTAGATCGCGGTGGCCACCCGCTCGACCCGCGCGGCGACGGCGGGTCGGGTCTTGGTGGTGGGCCGCAGAATGTACATCTCGGCGGCGGAGCCGACCGCCTCGGCGCCGTGGTAGCGGTTGAAGTCGGGATAGACCGCCTCGTTGACCAGGTTGAGCGCCGACAGCGCCTGCTGCACCTTCAGCGCGAGCATGGGGGTGCGCTCGCCGGCGCCGTACGCGAGAAGTACCCGCCCGTCGTCCTTGAGGCCCTCGACGGCGCGTGCCACGAACAGCCCCACCCCCTCCGGCGTGTACGGCGGATCGGTGATCGCCAGATCGTGGCCCTCTGCGGACGCCGGCAGCCCGAGCCGCAGGTCGGCCCACCGGGTGCGGACACCGAGGCCCTGGGCGTCGATGTAGGCGAGGATGCGCTCGTCGACGTCGACGACGGTGACGTCGGTCTCGGGGTGGACCAGTTTGACCGCCAGCGAGGTGAGGTCGTGGTCGCCGACGCACAGCAGCCTGGATCCGGGCAGCCAGAACCGGGTGCCGAGCAGCAGCGCGCGGCGTAGCACGGTCTCCGGCGTGGCGGCGACGTGGTCGAGCGTGCGCCGTCCTCTGGGGGCTCGGGCGATGAGCGCCTCCAGCCGTTCGAGCACGTGGGGGTAGTGGGGGAGCAGGTGGGCGACGGGGTCGGCGGGCGGCGGCGCCAGCGCGAGGAGGTGCTGGTAGGCGCTGGCGTGCTCGATCGGCACCCGGAAGCGCTCGCCGTCGCGGGCGAGGTCGGGCAGTGTGCGCAGCAGCGCCTCGATCGCGCGGCGGCTGGTCGCGGTCTCGCGGACGAGGTCGGCGAGTGTCCACCATCGGCCCTCGCAGAGGAGGGCGAGCGCGTGCCGCGACCGCCTGCTGTCCACACCGGCTGCGTCGAGCAGACGTTCGACCTCTGAGCGCTCCATGACCGAAAGCTTATCGGTCCTGCTCGTCCGGGGTTTGGGACGTAGTGGTCCGTATGCCGAAACATGTGGAATGTTCGTGATGTGGACCTGCGGGGCACCATTCGGGCAACGTGTTGTACCCTCTTACGCACAACTGCAGCAGGGCCAACGTCGTCCCTCGCCGGTATGTACCGAGACAGACGAATGACGACGGGAGGGATTCAATGCCTGCTGCCCACTCTGGCTTCCGTGGGGGACACCCCGAGCCCCAGGGCCTCTACCACCCCGCCAACGAGCATGACGCCTGCGGTGTGGCCATGGTCGCGGACGTCGCCGGACGGCGCGGTCACGACATCGTGGAAAAGGCTTTGGAGGCGCTTTGCAACCTCGACCACCGGGGGGCCAAGGGTAGCGAGCCGGACACCGGGGACGGTGCCGGCATCCTCACGCAGGTGCCCGACGAGTTCCTGCGGGCCAGCGTCGGCTTCGACCTGCCCGCCCCCGGCGAGTACGCCGCCGGGATCGCCTTCCTCGCCGCCGACCCCGAGGCGCGTGAGATCGGGGTGCGGATGATCGAGGAGATCGCCGCCGAGGAGGGACTGACCGTGCTCGGCTGGCGTGACGTGCCGGTCGATCGCACGCTGCCCGGCCCCAGCGCGCGGGCGGTCATGCCGTTCTTCAAGCAGTTGTTCGTCTCCGGCCCGAACGGCGAGTCCGGCCTGGAGCTCGACCGGCTGGCCTACTGCCTGCGCAAGCGGGCCGAGCACGAGGTGGACGTCTACTTCCCCTCGCTGAGCGCCCGCACCATCGTCTACAAGGGCATGCTCACCCCCGGCCAGGTCGAGCCGTTCTTCCCCGACCTGTCGGACGAGCGCTACGCCACGGCGATCGCGCTGGTGCACTCGCGTTTCTCCACCAACACCTTCCCCTCGTGGCCGCTGGCCCACCCGTACCGCTTCGTCGCCCACAACGGCGAGATCAACACGGTCAGGGGCAACCGCAACTGGATGCGGGCGCGCGAGGCGATGCTGGAGTCTGCGAACATCCCAGGCGATATTTCGCGACTTTTCCCCATCTGCGACCCGGACGCCTCCGACACCGCCAGCTTCGACGAGTGTCTCGAACTCCTCCACATCGCCGGGCGCAGCCTGCCCCACGCGGTGCTCATGATGATCCCGGAGGCATGGGAGAACCACACCGAGATGGACCAGGCCCGCCGGGCCTTCTACGAGTTCCACTCCTCGATGATGGAGGCGTGGGACGGCCCCGCCTCGATCACCTTCACCGACGGCACCCTGGCCGGAGCCGTCCTCGACCGCAACGGCCTGCGCCCCGGCCGCTTCTGGGTGACCTCGGACGGCCTGGTGGTGCTCGCCTCCGAGGCCGGCGTGCTCGACTTCAAGCCCGAGGACGTGGTCCGCAAGGGCCGCCTGCAGCCGGGCCGGATGTTCCTCATCGACACCGCGCGCGGCAAGATCATCGAGGACGACGAGATCAAGGCCGAACTCGCCGCCGAACTGCCGTACTCCGACTGGCTGCACGCGGGCCTGGTCCGCTTCGAGGAGCTGCCCGCCCGCGCCCACGAGGTCCCCAGCCACGAGGCGCTGGTCAAGCGCCAGCAGACCTTCGGCTACACCGAGGAGGAGCTGCGCGTCATCCTGTCCCCGATGGCGAAGACGGGGATCGAGCCGATCGGCTCCATGGGCACCGACTCTCCCGTGGCGGTGCTGAGCGAGAAGCCGCGCCTGCTGTTCGACTACTTCTCGCAGCTGTTCGCCCAGGTCACCAACCCGCCGCTGGACGCCATCCGCGAGGAGCTGGTCACCTCGCTGGCCAGCGTGCTCGGGCCGGAGGGCAACCTGCTCGACCCGGGGCCCAGCTCCTGCCGCCAGCTCGTCCTGCCGTACCCGGTGATCGACAACGACGAGCTCGCGAAGATCATCCACATCAACGACGAGGGCGACCTGCCCGGCTTCGACCCGCACGTGGTCTCCGGCCTGTACCCCGTCGCGGGCGGCGGCCAGGCGCTGCTGCGCCGCCTTGAGGAGATCTGCGCCGAGGTCTCCGGCGCCATCGCGCTGGGCGCCCGCGTCATCATCCTGTCGGACCGGGGATCCACCAGGGAACTGGCCCCCATCCCCTCGCTGATGCTGACCGGCGCGGTGCACCACCACCTCATCCAGGAGAAGACCCGCACCAAGATCGGCCTGGTCATCGAGACCGGTGAGGCCCGCGAGTGCCACCACATGGCGCTGCTCATCGGCTACGGCGCCGGGGCCGTCAACCCCTACCTCGCCCTCGAGACCGTCGAGGACCTCGTCGACACCGGCGTGCTCGACATGGACAAGCACAAGGCCGTGCGCAACCTGATCAAGGCGTACGGCAAGGGCGTCATCAAGGTCATGTCCAAGATGGGCGTGTCCACCGTGGCCTCCTACACCGGCGCCCAGATCTTCGAGGCGCTCGGGCTGGGCGAGGAGGTCGTCGAGTCCTGCTTCACCGGCACCACCTCGCGGCTCGGGGGGGTGGGCTTCGCCGTACTGGCCGAGGAGGTCGCGCAGCGGCACCGGCGCGCCTACCCGCGCGCGGAGAACGCGCACCGGCGGCTGGAGGTCGGCGGCGAGTACCAGTGGCGGCGCGAGGGCGAGCCCCACCTGTTCAACCCCGAGACGGTCTTCAAGCTGCAGCACGCCACCCGCACGCGGCAGTACGAGATCTTCAAGGAGTACACGAACCTCGTCGACTCGCAGGCCGAGCGCCTGATGACGCTGCGCGGGCTGTTCCGGCTGCGCGGGGGCACCCCGATCCCGATCGAGGAGGTCGAGCCGGTCAGCGAGATCGTCAAGCGGTTCTCGACCGGCGCCATGTCGTACGGCTCCATCTCGCGCGAGGCGCACGAGACGCTCGCCGTCGCGATGAACCGGCTCGGCGGCAAGTCCAACACCGGCGAGGGCGGCGAGGAGCCGGAGCGGCTCTACGACGTGACCCGGCGCAGCGCCATCAAGCAGGTCGCCTCCGGCCGCTTCGGCGTCACCTCCGAGTACCTCGTCAACGCCGACGACCTGCAGATCAAGATGGCCCAGGGCGCCAAGCCCGGCGAGGGCGGCCAACTGCCCGGCCACAAGGTCTACCCGTGGATCGCCAAGACCAGGCACTCCACGCCCGGCGTCGGCCTCATCTCGCCGCCGCCGCACCACGACATCTACTCCATCGAGGACCTCGCCCAGCTCATCCACGACCTGAAGAACGCCAACCCGCGCTCGCGGGTGCACGTGAAGCTGGTCGCGGAGGTCGGCGTCGGCACGGTCGCGGCGGGTGTGTCCAAGGCGCACGCCGACGTGGTGCTGATCTCCGGGCACGACGGCGGCACCGGCGCCTCGCCGCTCACCTCGCTGAAGCACGCGGGCGCCCCGTGGGAGCTCGGCCTGGCCGAGACCCAGCAGACGCTGCTGCTGAACGGGCTGCGCGACCGCATCGTGGTCCAGGTGGACGGCCAGCTGAAGACCGGCCGCGACGTGATCATCGCCGCACTGCTCGGCGCGGAGGAGTTCGGCTTCGCGACCGCGCCGCTGGTCGTGTCCGGCTGCGTCATGATGCGCGTGTGCCACCTCGACACCTGCCCGGTGGGCGTGGCGACGCAGAACCCCGAGTTGCGCAAGCGCTTCACCGGCAAGCCGGAGTTCGTGGTCAACTTCTTCGAGTTCGTCGCGCAGGAGATCCGCGAGTACCTCGCCGAGCTGGGCTTCCGCTCGCTCGACGAGGCGATCGGGCACGTCGAACTGCTCGACATGACCGCCGCGGAGCACCACTGGAAGGCGTCGGGGCTCGACCTCGCCCCGATCCTGCACCAGCCGCAGCTCCCGCCGGGCACCGACCTGCGCCGCACCAGGGAGCAGGACCACGGCCTGGAGCACGCGCTGGACAACACCCTCATCCAGCTCGCCGAGGGTGCCATCCAGTACGGCGAGCGGGTCAAACTGGACCTGCCCATCCGCAACGTCAACCGCACGGTCGGCACCATGCTCGGCCACCATGTCACCCGCAAGTGGGGCGGCGAGGGCCTGCCGGAGGACACGATCGAGGTGTCGTTCACCGGTTCGGCGGGCAACTCCTTCGGCGCGTTCGTGCCGAAGGGCGTCACCCTGCGGCTGACCGGCGACGCCAACGACTACGTGGGCAAGGGACTGTCCGGCGGGCGGCTCACGCTGCGGCCGCACGAGGCGGCCCCGCTGGACGGCCACATCATCGCGGGCAACGTCGCCCTGTACGGCGCCACCTCCGGCGAGGCGTTCATCAGAGGGGTGGTCGGCGAGCGCTTCTGCGTCCGCAACTCCGGCGCGACGGCCGTCGTCGAGGGCGTCGGCGACCACGGCTGCGAGTACATGACCGGCGGTCGCGCGGTCGTCCTGGGCCCGACCGGGCGCAACTTCGCGGCCGGTATGTCCGGCGGCGTCGCCTTCCTGCTCGACCTGAACTCCGACCGGGTCAACCGGGGGATGGTCGCGGTCGAGGAACTCACCGAGGAGGACGTCCGGTTCCTCCGTACCACCGTGAGCCGCCACTTCGAGGAGACCGGCTCCAGGGTCGCCGAGGAACTCCTGGCCGACTGGGAGACGGCGCTCACCAGGTTCAGCAAGATCATGCCGACCGACTACAAGCGGGTGATGCAGGCGGCGGAGGCCGCCCGCATCGAAGGCAGGGACATCGACGAGGCGGTCATGGCCGCCGCGATCCAGGGTTAGAGGAGGCGTAACCGATGGCCGACCCCAAGGGTTTCCTCACACACGAGCGGGAGCTGCCGGAGCGCCGCCCGGTCGAGGTCCGCATCCAGGACTGGAAGGAGGTCTACACCGACTTCCCGAAGGCCGAGCTGAACAAGCAGGCCGCCCGGTGCATGGACTGCGGCATCCCGTTCTGCCACAACGGCTGCCCGCTGGGCAACCTCATCCCCGAGTGGAACGACCTCGTCCACCGCGAGGACTTCCAGGAGGCGATCGAGAGGCTGCACGCCACCAACAACTTCCCCGAGTTCACGGGCCGGCTGTGCCCGGCTCCGTGCGAGTCGGCGTGCGTGCTCGGAATCAACTCCGACCCGGTGGCGATCAAGCAGGTCGAGGTCGAGATCGTCGACCGGGCCTTCGCCGAGGGCTGGGTGCGTCCGCAGCCGCCCGTGGCGAAGACCGGCAAGCGGGTGGCCGTGGTCGGTTCCGGCCCGGCCGGGCTGGCCGCCGCCCAGCAGCTCACCCGCGCGGGCCACGACGTGGTGGTCTTCGAGCGGGCCGACGCGATCGGCGGGCTGCTGCGGTACGGGATCCCCGAGTTCAAGATGGAGAAGCGGCACATCGACCGCCGCATCGACCAGATGCGCGCAGAGGGCACCGAGTTCCGCACCTCGGTGCACGTCGGCGTCGACGTCACCGCCGCCGAGCTGCGGGAGCGGTTCGACGCGGTCGTCCTCGCGGGCGGCGCCACGCTGTGGCGCGAGTTGCCCGTCGAGGGCCGCGAGCTCAAGGGCGTCCACCAGGCGATGGAGTACCTCCCCCCGGCCAACCGCGACCTGGCCGCCTCGCCGATCTCGGCGCGCGGCAAGCACGTGGTCGTGATCGGCGGCGGCGACACGGGCGCCGACTGCATCGGCACCGCGATCCGCCAGGGCGCGGCGTCGGTGACGCAGCTGGAGATCATGCCCAGGCCGCCGGCGGGGCGGCCGGGCTCGCAGCCGTGGCCGACCTTCCCGACGCTGTTCAAGATGGAGAGCGCCCACGAGGAGCTCGCCGACGGCGGCGGGGACCGGGTCTACGCGGTCTCGACGCTGGGCTTCGCCGGCGACGAGGAGGGCAACGTCCGCGCGTTGCGCCTGGTCGAGGTCGAGGGGCCGCAGAGCGGTTTCCAGCCGGTGCCCGGCACGGAGCGGGAGATCCCGGCCGAGCTGGTGACGCTGTCGATGGGCTTCGTCGGGCCGGAGAAGGGCGCGCTGCTGACCGATCTCGGCGTGGACTACGACAAGCGCGGCAACGTGGCGCGCGACCGGTCGTACATGACCTCGGTCGAGGGGGTGTTCGCGGCCGGGGACATGGGGCGCGGGCAGTCGCTGATCGTGTGGGCGATCGCCGAGGGGCGGGCCGCCGCCAGCGGCGTCGACCGCTATCTGACGGGGGAGACGGCGCTGCCGTTCCCGATTCTGCCGACGGCGCGCTCGCTCGTCTGACATCCGTGCGTGTCTCGACGCCCGTCCGGGGTGCCTCTCCGGGCGGGCGTCCGCGTTTCCGGATCTTCTCCCATCCCGTACGGCCCGGCCGCCCCCACCGCCCCCCGCCGTACTCCGCCCGGGGCCGGCCGCCCCACGCTCCTCGGATGCGCCCATTTACTGAGCGTTACGTCGCTCTGTTAACCTCTAATGACGAAATATAGGCATGTAGTTGCATTCGCCGGATTGTGCCGGGAGGATGCCTGATCAGCACGGAACGGGGGCGGAATGCGGCGGATCACCTCGGGCACGGCCGCCCTGGCCCTCCTCGGCGCCCTGACCGGCCTCGGCCCGGCTGCTGCCCTGTCGTCCCCCTTCGGCGCCGCCGACGGCACTGACGCCCTCCCCGCCGCGTCGCGCGGCGGGCCGCCCGCGGCCGGAGCCGCCCGCGACTACCTCGTCTTCTACGCCGACGGCCGCCAGAACGCCGCTCGCGCCGCCGTGGCCCGTGCGGGCGGCACCGTCCTGTCGGCGGAGACCCGGCTCGGATACCTGCTGGCCAGAGGCGCGGGAGCCGCCTTCACCCGCGCCCTGGACACCGACCCCGCCGTCGTCGGCGTCTCAGGCGAGCGCGCGATCGGCCACACCGCCTCCAGAGGCGCCGCTCGCCCCCGACCTGCCGCCGGAGCGGCCACCCGGTCCGGTGTCGGAGCAGCCACCCGGCCGGGCGCCGGGGCGGCTCCCGATGTCTCCCAGTACGGCAAGGGCCGCGACCCCCTCGCCGGGCGCCAGTGGGATATGCGGATGATCGGCGCCGACCAGGCCAACCGCAAGGTCCCCGGCAGCGCGAAGGTCCTCGTCGGCATCATCGACACCGGCATCGACGGCAACCACCCCGACATCGCCCCCAACTTCAACCGCGACCTGTCGCGCAACTTCGTCACCGACCGCCCCAAGGACGACAACGGCGACACCCTCGACGGCCCCTGCGAGGCCGACGGCTGCAAGGACCCCGTGGACCGCGACGACGAGGGCCACGGCACCCACGTGGCCAGCACCGTCGCCTCACCGCTGAACGGCCTCGGCGTCACCGGCGTGGCCCCCGGCGTGCAACTGGTCAGCCTCAGGGCCGGGCAGGACTCCGGCTTCTTCTTCCTCAAGCCCAGCCTGGACGCGCTCACCTACGCCGCCGACATCGGCGTCGACGTGGTCAACATGAGCTACTACATCGACCCGTGGCTGTTCAACTGCACCGCGAACAAGGCCGACGACGCGCGCGAGCGCTCCGAGCAGCGGGCGATCGTCACCGGCATGCAGCGGGCGCTGGACTACGCCAGGGGCAAGGGCGTCACCCTCATCGCCGCCATCGGCAACGGCGCCACCGACCTCGGCCGGCCGCGCGTCGATCGCAGCAGCCCCGGCTACCCGAGAGGCGACGAGAAGGTCAGGCAGGTGGACAACTCCTGCCTCAACGTACCGGCCGAGTCCAAGGGCGTGATCTCCGTCGCGGCGGTCGGGCCGTCCGGGCGCAAGGCCGTCTACAGCGACTACGGTCTCGAACAGGCCGACCTGTCGGCGCCGGGCGGCGACTCCATCGACGGCAAGGGCCGCTCGGCCACCCGTTCGGTGCTCGCGGCCGCGCCGGAGGCGGCGCTGCGGGCCACCGGGAAGATCGACAAGACGGGCAAGCCGGCGACCCCCGAGGTCGTGCGCGACTGCGCCGGCGGGTCCTGCGCCTACTACCAGTACCTCGACGGTTCCTCCATGGCCGCGCCGCACGCCACCGGCGTCGCCGCGCTCATCGTCAGCCGCTTCGGCAAGCCCGGCAGGGGCGGGCTCGACCTCGACCCCGCCACAGTCGAGAAGCTGCTGTACCGCAGCGCCACCCCGAAGGCGTGCCCGGCGCCCAGGACGTACCGGTACAAGATCTTCGACCAGACCGAGACACACGTGTGCGAGGGCGGCGAGGGCCGCAACGGCTTCTTCGGCCGTGGCGTGGTCAACGCCCTGACCGCCGCCACCATGGACCCCTGACCGGGGCTATCGTCTGAGCCATGCTGTACCGGCTGCTCGCCGAGGCCACGATGGTCGCGCACTTCGCCTTCCTCGGATACCTGGCGCTGGGCGGCTTCCTCGCGTGGCGGTGGCCCCGCACGATCTGGTTCCACCTGGGCGCCGCCGGATGGGGGATCGTCTCCGTCGTCACCGGCGCCGAGTGCCCGCTGACGCTGGCCGAGCACTGGGGGCGGGTGCATGCCGGGCAGCCGGGGCTGCCGCCGTCGGGGTTCGTCGACCACTACATCGAGGGTGTCGTCTACCCGGAGGAGTACAGTCTCCTCGTACGCTGGACGCTCGCCGTTCTCGTCCTGTTCTCCTACGCGGGCTACCTTGTGCTGCGGCGGAGATGACCTCTCGGGACGTGCCGGGTCCGGCGCTCTCGCTCCATCAAGTGGTCTGTACCAATTAAGGTGGGACTCGTGACTCGTCGCGCGAAAATCGTCTGCACCCTTGGTCCTGCCACATCGTCCCCGGAGCGTCTGCGCGAGCTGATCGCCGCAGGGATGGACGTGGCCCGGTTCAACCTCAGTCATGGCAACCATGACATGCACAAAGAGGTTTACGACCGGGTCCGGGAGGTGGCGGCCGACCTCGGCCGCGGTGTAGGCATTCTCGCCGACCTGCAGGGCCCCAAGATCCGGGTGGGCACGTTCGAGGAGGGGCCGGTCAGGCTCGGCTTCGGCGACGTCTTCACCGTCACCACCGAGGACGTCCCCGGCGACCGCGAGCAGGTCTCCACGACGTACAAGGGGCTGCCCAAGGACGTGAACCCGGGCGACACGATCCTCGTCGACGACGGCCGCCTGGTCCTTGAGGTGACCCGCGTCGACGGCCAGCGTGTCACCACGCGCGTGGTGATCGGCGGCATGATCTCCGACAACAAGGGCCTCAACCTGCCCGGCGTCAACGTCAGCGCGCCCGCCCTCACCGACAAGGACGAGGCCGACCTGCGGTGGGCGCTGCGCATCGGCGTCGACATGATCGCGCTGTCGTTCGTGCGCCGTCCTTCCGACGCCGACGTCGTCCGCAACATCATGGAGCAGGAGGCCGTCCGCCTGCCGCTGCTGGCCAAGATCGAGAAGCCGCAGGCCGTGGAGCGGCTGCCCGAGATCGTGGAGGCGTTCGACGGCATCATGGTCGCCCGCGGCGACCTCGGGGTCGAGCTCCCGCTGGAGGACGTGCCGATCGTCCAGCGGCGCATCATCGAGCTGTGCCGCGAGAAGGCCCGCCCGGTCATCGTCGCCACCCAGATGCTCGACTCGATGATGAACGCCCCGCGCCCCACCCGCGCCGAGACCTCGGACGTCGCCTACGCGGTCATGGACGGCGCCGACGCCGTCATGCTGTCCGGCGAGACGTCGGTCGGCAACTACCCGATCGAGGCGGTCTCCACCATGGACCGCATCGCCTGCGCGGCCGAGCGTTCCTCCCTGCAGGCCACCCACACCTTGGAGCGCATGCCCGAGACCACCGGCGGCGCCATCGCCAGGGCGGCGGCCGAGGTCGGCGCCATCGTCGGCGCCAAGGCGCTGATCGCGTTCACGATGTCGGGCGAGACCGCCAGGCGGCTGGCCCGCTACCGCTCGCCGATCCCGCTGCTGGCCTTCACCTCGGCGCCCCACGTGCGCGGGCAGCTGTCGCTGACGTGGGGTGTGGAGACGTTCGAGGTGCCGTTCGTCCACCACACCGACGACATGGTCAGGCAGGTGGAGGCGTCGCTGCTGTCGCTCGGCAGGCTGGAGAAGGGCGACAAGGTCGTCATCGTGGCGGGCTCGCCTCCCGGCACCCCCGGCTCCACCAACGCGCTGCGCGTCCACACGGTCGGCTCTGCGGTCTCCCACGCCCACTGACGCCGAAGGGCCGCGTCCTCCTGCCCGGGTTCCCGGCAGGAGGACGCGAACGGATCAGTTGGCGTGCAGGTCGGCGTTCAGGGTGATGCCGGTGCCCGTACGGAGGACCGCCTCCACCGCGCCGGTCTGCGAGTTGCGGCGCAGCAGCAGCCCGTTCGACCCCGACAACTCCTTGCCCTTCACGACCCGGCCGTCCGGCAGGGAGATCTTGGTGCCCGCCGTGACGTACAGCCCGGCCTCGACCACGCAGTCGTCGCCGAGGGAGATCCCCACTCCGGCGTTGGCGCCCAGCAGGCAGCGCTCGCCGATCGCGATGACCTCCTTGCCGCCGCCCGACAGCGTGCCCATGATCGAGGCGCCGCCGCCGACGTCGGAACCGTCGCCGACGACCACGCCCGCCGAGATGCGGCCCTCGACCATCGAGGCGCCGAGCGTGCCCGCGTTGAAGTTGACGAACCCCTCGTGCATCACCGTCGTGCCCGAGGCCAGGTGGGCGCCGAGGCGGACCCGGTCGGCGTCGGCGATGCGCACCCCCGAGGGCAGCACGTAGTCGACCATGCGGGGGAACTTGTCCACCCCGTAGACGGCCACGGCGCCCTTGGCGCGCAGCCGTATCCGCACCTGCTCGAAGCCCTCGACCGCGCACGGCCCGGCGCTGGTCCACACGACGTTGGCGAGCTTGCCGAACACGCCGTCCAGGTTCAGCCCGTGCGGGGCGACCAGGCGCGAGGACAGCAGGTGCAGGCGCAGGTAGGCGTCGTGGGCGTCGGCGGGCGGCTCTGACAGTTTGGCGATGCCGGTGCGCACCGCGACGACCTCGACGCCGCGCGCCTCGTCGGCGCCGGTCAGCGAGGCCAGTTCGCCCGCCTCGTCGGCGGACAGGTGCTCGGTGCCGGTGAAGCCGGGTTCACCGAGCTGCGGTGCGGGAAACCAGGTGTCGAGGACGGTGCCGTCGGCCGCGACCGTGGCAACGCCCAGGCCCCAGGCTCCGGTGGTGGTGGGATCGATAGCAGTCACACCGGCCAAAATACCGGTTCAGATGGTGCCGAGGTCGGCCGACAGCCACCGCTGCGGCCGCATGTGGAAGGTCACCAGCACCGGCAGGTTGGAGGCGGCGACGTAGCCGCCGACCGTGTCGGCGGGCAGGTAGCGCCCGGCGATGCGGGTGATCTCCGCCACCGTGGTGGGGTTCTCGGCGACGACCGGGCCTTCGACGCTGACGTAGCGGTAGGTCGGGACGGTGCGCTGCACCATCAGGGAGAAGCGGCCCGCCGCCGCGATGAGCTCGGCCTTGCGCGAGCCGCCGTCGGTGAGGAAGGACACCAGGCCGCCGGGCGTGTAGTCGTACCAGATCGGGATGACCAGCGGGGCCCGCCCGTCGGCCTCGACGGCCAGCGCACCCGTGTGCGGCTCGGCCAGGAACGCGGTTCTGTCATGTTCGGAAAGCGCCACGGCAACCCCTCCCCCGAAGATCACAGCATAGACCGGGGGAGAGGGCTCGGCACGGCAGGTGGTGCCCCGAGTGGGATTCGAACCCACACTGAATGGTGTTTGAGACCATCGCCTCTGCCGGTTGGGCTATCGGGGCATATTCCGGATATGTCCAGACTGAGCATAGGGGTAGTGCGCGCGCTCAGCGACACCGGCGTGGATCTAATGTATCGGACCTCGGTACTCTTCTGCTCGTGAGTACGCAGCGGCGAGTGGTGATCGCGGAAGACGAGGCACTGATCCGCCTCGACCTCAAGGAGATGCTGGAGGAGGACGGATACGTCGTCGTCGGCGAGGCCGGAGACGGCGAACAGGCGATCAGGCTGGCCACCGAGTTCCGACCGGACCTGGTCATCCTCGATGTGAAGATGCCCGTGCTCGACGGGATCTCCGCGGCCGAGCGCATCGTGGCCGAGCGCATCGCGCCGTGCCTGATCCTCACCGCGTTCTCGCAGCGCGACCTGGTCGAGCGGGCCAGGGACGCCGGGGCGATGGCCTACCTCGTCAAGCCGTTCACCAAGGCCGACCTGGTGCCCGCCATCGAGATGGCGGTCAGCAGGCACGAGGAGATGGTGGCGCTGGCCAAGGAGGTCTCCAACCTGTCCGACCGGCTGGAGACCCGCAAGCTGGTCGAACGGGCCAAGGGGCTGCTGATGGCCGCGCACGGCTGGAGCGAGCCGGCGGCCTTCCGCTGGATCCAGAAGGCCTCCATGGACCGTCGCCTGAGCATGCGCGAGGTGGCCCAGGTCGTCGTCGCCGACGCGCAGAAGGCCGACCAGGCCGACTAGTGAGCTCTCGGCCGCACCGAGTGTCTGGTCGGCGTCCTGTGGATCAGGCTGCCGGTGCGCGATCCAGAGATCGGAACACTAGATCCCGCAGGTCCGGCGGGCGTGCTCAAGGAGCACCTCGTCCAGGCGGCCCTGCTGCGTCCGCACCCGGTCCGAGCGGAACACCAGGTGGCGCGGGGGCGCGCCGCCGAGCGCGACCCGCGCGTTGAACAACATGGCGATCTTGGCCTCGGCGAAGGAGTGCGGGTCGCACCGGTCCGGCGACACCTTCACCGGGATCTCCAGCCGCCGCGCCCCGGGTTCGAGGACGGCCGGTCGCGCCTCCAGCCGGTGGTGCACGTTGCCGTACAGGTCGGCGATCGAGATCCGCTGGTCGCCCGAGCGCCGCGTGACGACCACGCTGCCATGCAGCGCCCTGCCCTTCTTCACCCACTCCGTCCCGAACACGACCTCGGCCGCCTGCCCGACCACGTACGCCTCGCACTCCTCGCGGAACAACCGGGCCAGGAGCGGGTCGGGATGCGGAAGCGCCCAGCTCACCTCGCGCTGCGGCCCGTCGGCGGCCCTGATGTGCGCGACGACGCGCGCGGGCGCCATCTCCGGTACGCCGGAGGCCGCGCACCGTGCGGCGCCGTACGGGATCCTGAGCCCCACCGGGGCCTTCTTGACGTAGGTGTCCATGCGCGCGACACCGGTGGCGGCGAACGAGGGGCTGTCCAGCCGCACGTCAGCGATCCACACCGGCGCGGTCCCGGCGTTGGTCACCAGCACCGTCAGGATCTGCTTGGGCTGGTCCGAGCGCCCCTGCGTGAGCGAGACGGTCAGGGCGGCGGGCGGCGGCTGCGGCGCGGCGGACGCGCAGGCGGCCAGAGCCAGGAAGAGGGACAAGGCGGCCAGGGCACGCTTCACGCCGCCAGATTAGGCCGGTGCCCGCGCGGTGCCGGGTTAAGAGGGGATCACGCTTGCGTATCGGGGCCGATTTCCCGGCCGCATTCTCCGGTAAGTGGTCACTGCCTGCGGTATTGCCGCATAAGTTGAGGACTGATTACGACTCCGCATCCAAGTGCCGACAGTTCTTCCCGGCATCTAGCTCGAAGTGCGTAGCTTTTTGTACGTTTCGCTCATTCGATCGGGAACGTCGGCGGTGCTGACAGCCTCCCGGCCTGGATGAAGGAGACACTTCATGACCCGCATTGCCCCCTTCGGGCGCGCACTCGCGGTCGCGGCCGCCGCGAGCCTCGCCCTGACGGCCTGTGGAGGCGGTGGCGACTCGGGCACCACAGCCTCTGCCCCGGCCACCGATTCGGCGGCGCCGGCTTCCTCTTCGGCGCCCGCCGCGAGCAAGGGCGACGGCACCCTGACCCTCGGCACCCTCCTCCCGCAGACCGGCTCCCTCGCCTTCCTCGGCCCGCCCGAGTTCGCCGGCGTCGACCTGGCGGTCAAGGAGATCAACGACGCGGGCGGCGTCCTCGGCAAGCAGGTCTCCGTCTCGCACACCGACTCCGGCGACACCACCACGCAGATCGCCTCGCAGTCGGTCGACAGCCTCCTCGGCAAGAAGGTGGACGCCATCATCGGCGCCGCCTCCTCGTCGGTGACGCTGTCGGTCATCGACAAGATCACCGGCGCGGGCGTGGTGCAGTTCTCGCCCGCCAACACCTCGGTCGAGCTGACCACCTACAAGGACAACGGCCTGTTCTGGCGTACGGCGCCGCCCGACCTGCTCCAGGGCCGCGTGCTGGGCGACCTCGCCGTCGCCGACGGCAACGACACGGTCGCGATCCTCGCCATGCAGGACTCCTACGGCGTCGGCCTGGCGGACTCCACCGAGGCGGCCGTGAAGGCCGGTGGCGGCGAGATCGTGGAGAAGGTCATCTATGACCCGAAGGCCGCCGACTTCTCCGCCGACGTGGCCAAGGTCAAGGCCAAGAACCCGAAGGGCATCGTGCTCGTCGGCTTCGACGAGACCGCCAAGGTCATCCAGGAACTGGTCAAGCAGGGTCTCACCGCCGACAAGCACAAGTGGTACATGGTCGACGGCAACCTGTCGAACAGCAACTACACGAAGTTCCCCGAGAACACGCTGAAGGGCGTCAAGGGCACGCTGCCGGGCGCCGCCTCCCCCGACGCGTTCCAGAAGAAGCTGCTGGAGATCAACAGCAAGCTGACCGACTTCAGCTACGCGCCGGAGTCCTACGACGCCGCCAACCTGATCGCGCTGGCCGCCGAGGCCGCCAAGAGCGACGCGGGCCCCGACATCGCCTCGAAGCTGATGGAGGTCAGCAAGGGCGGCGAGAAGTGCAACGACTTCAAGTCGTGCTCCGAGCTGATGAAGGCCGGCAAGGACATCGACTACGAGGGCGTCAGCGGCCCGGTCGAGTTCAACGAGGCCGGTGACCCGGCCACGGCGACGATCGGCATCTACGAGTACGGCAAGAAGAACACCTACCCGCCGAAGGCCGTGGAGTACCGCACGGGCAACGTGGCCGGCTGAGCCACCGGAGCCAGGGCCCCGGATCCCCGCACGGGGGTCCGGGGCTTCGGCCTGCGCACCCGGCGCCGATCGTGCTCCGCCGCCGCGCGGTGGCCCCCGACCGAACACACCCTGACCCGGGGCGAGGGACGTCGGCGCCCGCCCGGCGTGGGCAAAGGCGCGAACAGGGCCGGCTCGGCGTGTTCCAGGGCCCGCCCAGCGCCTGCTCGGCCCGGCTGTGGTACGCGCGGCCCTGGGTACGGTCTCCGGCAGGTCGCCGGGCAGGCGCGAGACTTTCTGGACGGTTCCGCGCCCCCGGCCGAGGACGGGGGTCTCGATGTTCTGCTCGCCCTCGCACCCGACGGGAGCGACGGGCGGCCGGGCGTAGCCGATGACGGTGACGACCTGGGCGTAGGTGTCGGCCGGTGCGGTTTTCAGCGCATGCGCATCCCCGGTGTCAATGCGGTAGGGGCGATACTTCGCACTCGCTCACTTACGCAGAGAAGGGGCCCGAAAGGACCCCTTCTCTGGAACTATCCGTATTACGCCCGGGCCAGTGTGCCCAGGTACAACTCGATGACCTTCGGGTCGTTGGCCAGTTGCGCGCCGGTGCCGGAGTAGGCGTTGCGGCCCTGGTCGAGGACGTACCCGCGATGGCAGATCTGCAGGCAGCGCCGCGCGTTCTGCTCCACCATGATCACCGTCACCCCGGCCTTGTTGATCTGCTGGGCCTGGATGAAGACCAGGTCCTGCAGCTTGGGCGACAGCCCCGCCGACGGCTCGTCGAGCAGCAGCACCGACGGTTCGGTCATGAGCGCCCTGGCCATCGCGACCATCTGCCGCTCACCGCCCGACAGTGAGCCCGCCCGCTGCTTGCGGCGCTCCTTGAGCGCCGGGAACAGGTCGGTGACGAACTCGAAGCGCTCCTTGAACTTGGCGGGCGCCTGGTAGGCGCCCATTTCGAGGTTCTCCTCGATGGTGAGGCTCGGGAAGACGTTGTTGGTCTGCGGGACGTAGCCGACCCCCCGCGAGACCAGTTGGTGCGCCTTCATGTTGGTGATGTCCTCACCCTTGAGCACCACCGTGCCCGTGCGGATGTTGACCAGCCCGAACATGGCCTTGAGCAGTGTCGACTTGCCGGCTCCGTTGGGGCCGATGATGCCGATCAGCTCGCCCGGTTTCACGTAGAGGTCGGCGCCGTTGAGGATGTTGACGCCCGGAAGGTATCCGGCGATCAGCTCGTCGCACCTCAGCACGGCCTCCTCGGCCCCGGCCAGGTGGTCGGAGCGGTCGGTGACGGCGGACTGGGAGTCGGGGGTGGTGGTCACTTGCCTGCCTCCTCTTCGGCCTCGGCCTCAAGCTCGGCCTCGGCCTCCTGGAGCTGCTCCTCTAGCTCCTCGCTCGACAGCGGCGCGTCGTGGTGGGCGCCCAGATAGGCGTCGATCACGCGCGGGTCCGACATGATCGTGTCCGGCGGGCCCTCCGCGATGACCGCGCCCTGCGCCATCACGATGACCCAGTCGCTGATGTCGCGGACCATGTCCATGTCGTGCTCGACGAACAGCACCGTCATGCCCTGCTCGCGCAGGTCCTTGACGTGACCGAGCAGCGACTGCGTGAGCGCAGGGTTGACGCCCGCCATCGGCTCGTCGAGCATGACCAGCTCGGGGCCGACCATGAGCGCGCGGGCCATCTCCAGCAGCTTGCGCTGGCCGCCGGACAGGGATCCGGCGAAGTCCTCGCGCTTCTTGTCGAGCTTGAAACGCGCCAGCAGGTCGTCGGCGCGGGCGGTGATCTCGTCCTCCTGCCCGCGCCACAGGCTCGGGATCAAGGCGCGGAAGAAGCTCTCGCCCTTCTGGGACTGCGCTCCGAGCCGCATGTTCTCGATGACGGTGAGCTTCGACAGCGCCTTGGTCAGCTGGAAGGTGCGCACCATGCCGGTGCGCGCCACCTTGTGGGCGGGCACGCCGTTCATCTTGGCGCCGTTGAACGTCCACTGGCCGGCGTCGGCGGTGTCGAAACCGGTGAGCTGGTTGAAGAACGTGGTCTTGCCCGCGCCGTTGGGGCCGATGAGCGCGGTGATCGAGCCCCGCTGGATCTCCACGTGCTCGACGTTGACCGCCGTGAGGCCGCCGAAGCGCCGCACCACGTCGTCGACCACGAGGATCGGGTCCGGCTTGCGGACCCCCGGCTCGCGCGCGAGGTCCTTGAACGCCTCCAGCGCCTCGGTCTTGCGCGCGGTGGTCTGGGTCTCAGCGTGCATCGAGTGCGACCTCCCTCTTGTCGCCGAAGATCCCCTGTGGTCGGAAGACCAGCAGCAGGATGAGGCCGATGCCCACGAACATGAAGCGGACGGGACCGACCTGGTGGACCTCCATGAAGGAGATGTAGCCCGCGCCGATCAGCTCGTTGAGCAGGTTGCCCAGGAACACCAGCAGCACCCAGAAGATCATCGCGCCGACCACGGGGCCGAGCACGCGGGCGGCCCCGCCCAGGATGACGATCGTGTACGCGTAGAACGTCAGCTCCGTCGCGAACGTGTCGGGCTGTACCGAGGCGTAGCCCAGGGCGTAGATGAAGCCGCCGAAGCTGCCGATCAGGCCGCCCAGGACCAGCGCCTGCATCTTGTACGAGAACACGTTCTTGCCCAGCGCGCGCACGGCCTCCTCGTCCTCGCGGATGGCCTTCAGCACACGGCCCCACGGGCTCCTCATGGCCAGGTAGACGACCGTGCACGACAGTGCGACGAGCACCCAGCCGACGAGGAGCACCCAGGAGACGCGCTCGTTGAAGCCGAACGGGCCGATGCCGTACTCGCCCTTGGGGAAGGGGTTCATCGCGAAGAACTGCTCGGTGAAGCCGTACCGGCCGTCCGAGCCGCCGAAGACCTCCTTGAAGGTCACCGAGCGGAAGATCAGGCGGACGATCTCGGCGGCCGCGATCGTGACGATGGCCAGGTAGTCGGCGCGCAACCGCAGTGTCGGGATGCCGAGCAGCAGCGCGAGGATCACGACCCCGACCAGGCCGATGCCGATGCCGAGGAAGAAGGGGAGCTGGAAGGTGGCGATCGTGACGGCCAGGCCGTAGGCCGCGACGGCGAGGAAGGCCGCCTGGCCGAAGTTGAGCAGGCCGGTGTAGCCGAAGTGGATGTTGAGGCCGATCGCGGCCAGCATATAGAAGACCGTGTCGACGCCGACGGCGGCTTCGACGGTGGTGACCAGAATGTTGAGCCAGTCCATGATTCCCCCGTCAGCCGATCCGCTCGCGCTGGCCCAGGATGCCCTGGGGCCTGAAGAGCAGGACGATGATGAGTACGGCCAGGGCGCCCACGCTCTTCAGCTCGGGCGAGATCCAGAGGGTGGAGATCTGGATGAACAGGCCGACGATGAGCGAGCCGACGAGCGCGCCGAACGCGGTGCCGAGCCCGCCGAGGGTCACTCCGGCGAAGATGAGCAGCAGGATCTCCTGACCCATCGAGAACTTCACGGTCTGCGACAGGCCCAGCATGATGCCGGCGAGCGCGGCGATGGCGCCGCCCGCCGTCCAGATGACGCGGACGACCCGGTCGACGTTGATGCCGGAGGAGGCGGCCAGCGCGGGGTTGTCGGCCACGGCGCGGGCGGCCTTGCCGGTGCGGGTCTTCAGCAGTGCGATGGCGACGACCGTGAGGACCACCAGTTCGATGCCCATGATGATGAAGTTCTTGGGCGCCGCGGTGATGGGGCCGACGGTGATGCCCGCCTGGGCGTTGAACTCGGTGAACGGCTCGCTGCTGCCCCCGAACAGGAACAGGAACAGCGAGCGGAGGAAGACGGCGACACCGATCGAGATGATCATCATGGCGATGATGCCGGTGCCGCGCCTGCGCAACTGCCCCCAGAAGAAGCGGTCCTGCGCGTAGCCGAAGGCGCCGCCCGCGATGATCGCGATGATCGCCGAGGGGATGACGCCGAGGCCGACGCCCGCGTTGAACATGTAGGCGATGAGCGCGCCGAACGTGACGAGCTCGCCGTGCGCGAAGTTGGTCAGCTTGGTCGTGCCGAAGATGAGCGACAGGCCCATCGCGGCCATGGCGATGATGAGGCCCAGGTTGAGGCCTTCGAAGGTGAGCTGGGCCGCCTGCTGCCAGAAGCCGCTGGTGCCGGACTCGCCGTCGGCGCCGCCGGGCGTCTGCTGGCCCGCACCGCCCTTCGGCTGCAGGGCGAACAGGACGCTGGAGCAGTTCTTCTCGTAGACCGTCGGCGTGCGCACGTTGGTGCCGCCGCGCACCTCCGAGTTCGGCGGAAGGCTCCCCACATCCAGGGTGACCTTGTACTTACCGGGTTTGTCGACCTGGACTTCCCATGTGCCCTCGGCGTTGCTGGTGACCTCCTTGACGGGTTTTCCGTCTTCAGTGGTCACGACGACCTTGGCGCCGTTCACTGGCTGGCCTTGGAGTTTGAGTGTGCCCTTCACTCCCTGGCAGCCGTCTGGACCCGCGTAGGCGGGGGCGGCGAGCAGGAAGACGAGTCCACCCAGGAAGGCCGTGAACGCGATCACGGCTCTGCGCAATGGTGCTCCCTCAATAAGGTCAAGGCGGGGTTGTACCCCTCCATCTCGACACGCGGGCATCGCAGGCACAACTGGGATGCTGTGGCGGAAGACTATTCCGGAGTCGTCCGATTCCGAACCGTTCGTCACCAATTAGTGATGCGTGCGTGTCGGTGATGTGAGCAAAGAAGAGGCCAGGTCAGGGGCTAAATTGTGTTACGCACCTGGCGGCTCGGCCAGACCTCGGGAAACACGGGTGAATGACCGGTGGAGAAGGAGTGGGGCGAACTTCGGCCCGAAAAGGTGGGATGACTGGATTAACCAGTCCGCAGGAGAATAAGACGAGCCCGAGGGGGACCTTTGGGGCCATGTCGGGCTTCCCCGGCCCGACACGTTATCTACTCGGCCTCCCCGCGGGCTCTGCTCGGACAACCGTAGCGACCCTCGGGGGCCCTGTGCAAAGAGAGCGCGGAACTCGTCCCGAGGGACAGCAGAGGCTAACCCTCGCGCAGCATGCAGGTCAGACGGGAGGTGCACACGCGCCGCCCCTGGTCGTCGCTGATCTCGATGTCGTAGGTGGCCAGCGTGCGGCCGCCGTGCAGCCGGGTCGCCACGCCCGTGACGTGTCCGTCCGTGGCCGAGCGATGGTGGCTGGCGCTGATCTCGATGCCCACCGCGATCATGCCCTCGCCGGCGAACAGGGCGGCGCCCACGGAGCCGAGGGTCTCGGCGAGCACCACCGACGCGCCGCCGTGCAGCAGGCCGTACGGCTGCTTGTTGCCCTCGACCGGCATGCGGCCCACCACCCGGTCGGGCCCCGCCTCGAGGAACTCGATGCCCATCCGGTCGGCCAGGGTGCCCATATGGATCGGGGTGATCGCGGACGAAGGGTCTTTCTCACTCAAAGGACGAGCCTCCACTCTTCCGAGCTCAGGGTTTCTGTCGCAGATGGAGACTAGGCTGCGAGTGTGCCAAAGAGTGAAGTGACCCCTGACCGCAGCCGCCTGCTGCTCCTTGACGGCCATTCCCTGGCCTACCGCGCCTTCTACGCGCTCAAGGACGCCAACCTCATGACCACCGACGGTCAGCACACCGAGGCGGTCTACGGGTTCACCTCCATGCTGACCAACGTCCTGCGCGACGAGCAGCCCACCCATGTGGCCGTGGCCTTCGACCGGTCGGAGCCCACGTTCAGGCACGAAGAGTACGCCGAGTACAAGGCCAACAGGAGCGAGACGCCGGAAGACTTCAAAGGGCAGATGCAGCTCATCTACGAGCTGCTCGACATCCTGCGCATCCCCCGCCTGTCCAAGGCGGGCTTCGAGGCCGACGATCTCATCGCCACCCTTGCCACCCGCGCCTCGGCGGCCGACATGGACGTGCTGATCGTCACCGGCGACCGTGACGCGCTGCAACTGGTCGACGAGCGGGTGACCGTACTCATGACCAGGCGCGGCATCAGCGACATGACCCGCTTCACCCCCGCGGCCGTCCAGGAGAAGTACCAGCTCACCCCGCAGCAGTACCCCGACTTCGCCGCGCTGCGCGGCGACCCCAGCGACAACCTGCTCAGCATTCCCGGCGTCGGCGAGAAGACCGCCGCCAAGTGGGTGCGCGAGTTCGGCTCGCTCACCGCGCTCGTCGACCGGGTCGACGAGGTCAAGGGCAAGGTCGGCGACAAGCTGCGCGACCACGTCGCCCAGGTCCTCATGAACCGGCGGCTGACCGAACTGCTGCGCGACGTGCCCGTGGACGTCGAGCTCGACCAGCTCACCCAGGGCGACTGGGACCGCGAGGCGGTCAACCGCATCTTCGACTCGCTGCAGATCAGAGGCGAGCTGCGCGAGCGCGTCTTCAAGACGCTCGGCAGCGCCGAGAGCGAACCGGAGCAGGGCTTCGAGGTCGAGACCTTCATCCTCGGTCCCGACCGGGTCGGCGGCTGGCTGGCCGCGCTGCCCGAAGGGCGGGCCGGCCTCGCCTTCAAGGGCTCCTACGGCAGCGGCACCGGCCGCATCGACGCCATCGCGGTCGCCTCGCCCGACGGCGGCGCCGCTCACATCGACCCGGCCAAGCTCACCGAGGCCGACTTCGCCGCGCTGAGCGAGTGGCTGGCCGACGAGCGGCGGCCCAAGGCCGTCCACGACGCCAAGGGGCCGCTGCTCGCCCTGTGGACCCAGGGCCTCGACCTGCGCGGGCTCAGCTGCGACACCGCGCTCGCCGCCTACCTCGCCATGCCCGGCCAGCGCACCTTCGCCCTGGAGGACCTCGCCCGGCGATACCTTCACCGCGACCTGAAGGTCGAGGAGGAGAGCGACGGCCAGGCGGCGCTGTTCGGCGACGACGAGGACGCCCCGGCCAAGGACCTCGCGCTGCGCGCCCACGTCGTGCGCGAACTGGCCGACGCGCTGGAGGGGTTCCTGGCCGAGCGCGGCGGCACCCACCTGCTCGCCGACGTCGAACTGCCGCTCGTCCGGGTGCTGGCCGAGCTGGAGCGGGCGGGCATCGCCGTCGACCGCGACTACCTCACGGGCATGGAGGCGCAGTTCGCCGCCGCCGTCAAGCAGGCCGTCGAGGAGGCGCACCGCGTGGTCGGCGAGCAGTTCAACCTGGGCTCGCCCAAGCAACTGCAGGAGATCTTCTTCAACAAGCTCAACCTGCCCAAGACCAAGCGCACCAAGACCGGCTACTCCACCGACGCCGACCAGCTCGCCTGGCTCGCCACACAGACCGAGCACGAGCTGCCCGTCATCATGCTGCGCCACCGCGACCAGCAGAAGCTGCGCCAGACCGTCGAAGGGCTGATCAAGGAGATCGCCGACGACGGGCGCATCCACACCACCTTCAACCAGATCATCGCCGCGACCGGCCGCCTGTCGTCGGAGAAGCCCAACCTGCAGAACATCCCGATCCGCACGGCCGAGGGGCGCCGCATCCGGCAGGGCTTCACGGTCGGCGGCGGGCACGAGACGCTGCTGACGGCCGACTACAGCCAGATCGAGCTGCGCATCATGGCCCACCTGTCGGGCGACGAGTCGCTGATCGCCGCCTTCGAGTCCGGCCACGACTTCCACCAGGCGACCGCCTCGCGCGTGTTCGACCTGCCGCCCGAGCAGGTGGACGGCGAGCTGCGGGCGCGCATCAAGGCGATGAACTACGGCTTGGCCTACGGGTTGTCCGACTTCGGGCTGTCCGGGCAGCTCAACATCCCGGTCGCCGAGGCACGGGAGCTGAAGGAGGAGTACTTCCAGGAGTTCGGCGGCGTGCGCGACTTCCTGCAGGCGATCGTCGCGCAGGCGCGCGCCGACGGGTACACCGAGACGATCATGGGACGGCGCCGCTACCTGCCCGACCTGACCAGCGACAACCGGCAGCGGCGGGAGATGGCCGAGCGCATGGCGCTCAACGCGCCGATCCAGGGGTCGGCGGCCGACATCATCAAGGTCGCGATGCTCAACGTGCGGCGGGCACTGGGGGAGGCCGCGCTGCGGTCGCGGATGCTGCTCCAGGTCCACGACGAGCTGGTGTTCGAGGTGGCGCCGGGCGAACTGGAGGTGCTGACGGAGGTGGTGCGCGAGCAGATGAACGCCGCCTACCAGCTGCGGGTGCCGCTGGAGGTCTCCGTCGGCACCGGCCGCACCTGGGAGGACGCGGGCCACTGACCGGCCCGCCCGCTGTCGCGGGCCGCCCTCGTCTGCGCGGTCCGCTCCACGTCTGTCACGGCTCATCTGTCACGGCTCATGGGGTTCGGCCCATGGGTTACGGCGAAGCCGCCGCCCACGCCTCACCGCCGCCGTGAGCGTGGCGCCGCGCCCACCGCCCCTGTCCGGGTGCGGCTTCCCGCCGTGACGACTCCGCCCTTGTCCCACTGGCCCGGCCCGGCTGGGCCCTTTGACGCCTCGCGCCTCGCGCCTACAGCGAGGTGAGGCCGGGTGCGCCGGGGGATGGGAGGTGCTGCGGCCGGATGTTCGGTGATGTGTGGGGTTCTGTTGGGGTCGATGTGTCAGATGCGAAACCTGTTGATTGTTGGGGGTTTTGGGTGGTTTTAAGGGGTGATGTGCGGGGTGGGTTGGGGGGATTGGTGGGCATGTGGGGGCTTGGGTTGGACTAGCCTGGGAGGTGAGTTTTCCGCGATCGGTACGGGAGTTTCGTGCGGCCTCCAGCCTCTGTGTCTGTCACCCGAGCCATCGGCATCGCCAACGCCGCCATCATCCTCATCGCCGTAGTGGCCTTGATCGTGATGTCCGGTAGCGGCCCCGCCGAACAGTCGCCGGAAGCGGCCACGGCCGGACAGTCCGCGTCGAAGCCGCCGCCGAATGCCCCGCCCGCAGTGCCGCCCGCCGTGCCGCCCACTGGCGGGCCCTCGGGGCCGCTCGCGAGCGAGCCGCCCCCGGTCGTCGCCACCCCTGACTTCGCCAGGCAGGTGAAGGCCAACGAGGCGGGCCTGATCCCGGTGATCATGTACCACCGGATCGTCCGCAAGCGCGTGGCCTCGATCGACCGGACCCCCGCGCAACTGCGCAAGGAACTCGTGCGGCTGGCCAAGAGCGGATACGTGCCCATCACCGCCCGCGACTTCGCGGCCGGCCGCATCCGGGTGCCCGCGGGGAAGTTCCCGGTCGTGCTCACGTTCGACGACGGCCACGAGACCCACTTCCGTCTCGGCCCCGACGGGCAGCCGAAGAAGGACACCGCCGTGGCCATCATCCACGAGGTGGCGGCCGAGTACCCGTCGTTCCGCCCGGTGGCCACCTTCTGGGTCAACCAGCAGCCGTTCGGCCTGCGTGAGCGGGAGAAGCAGGCCGAGGCGGTGAAGTGGCTGCACGAGCGCGGCCACGAGGTCGCCAACCACACCTGGGGGCATCCGAACCTGCGCGTCCTGCCGGCCAAGAAGGTGCGCGAGCACATCGTCAGGCTGGAGCGGATGCTGGCCAAGCTCGGCGTGCCGCCGTCGCGGACGCTGGCGCTGCCGTACGGGAACCTGCCCCGCAAGAAGAAGACGGCGCGCAAGGGCGAGTGGGACGGCACCCGCTTCTCCTTCGACGGCGTCTTCCTCGCCGGGGCCGAGCCGTCCCTGTCGCCCTTCTCCAAGGACTACGATCCCGGAGCGATCCAGCGCATCCAGAGCAACGGCAAGAAGGGCGAATGCCGCAAGTGGTGCTCGCAGTACTGGCTGGAGTGGCTCGACAAGCGCCCGGGCTGGCGGTACGTCTCCGACGGCGACCCCGAGCGTGTATCGGTCCCGCGCAAACTTCGGGGTAATATCAATCCCAAGCGGAGAGCGCAGGTCAACGCGTATTAACCGGGCCGCGCCACGCCATTCCAGCAGTTCTGTTGGCGGCTGTCGGATTGACCCCCGCCCGAAGGTCTCATATGCTGATCGCTGCGCTGTGGGCTCGCGCGCGCCTCAGACGGAGCGGGCTCGCGCTCGGTCACGTCGATGTCGTAACTGCTCGGCTTGATGCGGAAGAGGGCCTACCGCGCATCGCCACATCGACATCCTGTCCGCGTTCGGAGCAATTCCACACATGACGAGCAGCACCGAGGCCACCTCGAGCACCCCGCAGGTAGCGGTCAACGACATCGGGTCCGAGGAAGCCTTCCTCGCAGCGATCGACGAGACCATCAAGTACTTCAACGACGGCGACATCGTCGAGGGCACCGTCGTCAAGGTCGATCGAGACGAGGTCCTTCTCGACATCGGCTACAAGACCGAGGGCGTTATCCCTTCGCGTGAGCTCTCGATCAAGCACGACGTGGATCCGGCGGACGTCGTCGAGGTCGGCGAGCACGTCGAGGCCCTGGTTCTCCAGAAGGAGGACAAGGAGGGCCGCCTGATCCTGTCCAAGAAGCGTGCTCAGTACGAGCGCGCCTGGGGCACGATCGAGAAGATCAAGGACGAGGACGGCATCGTCACCGGTACCGTCATCGAGGTCGTCAAGGGTGGTCTCATCCTCGACATCGGCCTGCGCGGCTTCCTCCCGGCCTCCCTGGTCGAGATGCGCCGTGTCCGCGATCTGCAGCCGTACGTCGGCCGCGAGCTCGAAGCGAAGATCATAGAGCTCGACAAGAACCGCAACAACGTGGTTCTGTCGCGCCGCGCCTGGCTGGAGCAGACGCAGTCCGAGGTCCGCCAGACCTTCCTCAACACCCTGCAGAAGGGTCAGGTCCGCAAGGGCGTCGTGTCCTCGATCGTCAACTTCGGCGCCTTCGTCGATCTCGGCGGCGTCGACGGTCTGGTCCACGTGTCCGAACTGTCCTGGAAGCACATCGACCACCCCTCCGAGGTCGTCGAGGTCGGCCAGGAGGTCACGGTCGAGGTCCTCGACGTCGACATGGAGCGCGAGCGCGTGTCGCTGTCGCTCAAGGCGACGCAGGAAGACCCGTGGCAGCAGTTCGCCCGCACCCACCAGATCGGCCAGGTCGTGCCGGGCCGCGTCACCAAGCTGGTGCCGTTCGGCGCGTTCGTCCGGGTCGAGGAGGGCATCGAGGGCCTGGTCCACATCTCCGAGCTGGCCGAGCGCCACGTGGAGATCCCGGAGCAGGTCGTCCAGGTCGGCGACGAGATCTTCGTCAAGATCATCGACATCGACCTCGACCGCCGTCGCATCAGCCTCTCGCTGAAGCAGGCCAACGAGGGCGTCGGCACCGAGGTCGAGTTCGACCCCACGCTGTACGGCATGGCGGCGACCTACGACGACCAGGGCAACTACATCTACCCCGAGGGCTTCGACTCGGAGACGGGCGAGTGGCTGGAGGGCTTCGACCGCCAGCGCGAGGAGTGGGAGCGGCAGTACGCCGAGGCTCAGACCCGCTTCGAGGCCCACAAGAAGCAGATCGAGGAGGCCCGCAAGGCCGAGGCGGAGGCCGGAGAGGCCGCTCCCTCGTCCTACAGCGGTGAGACGCAGGCTCCGTCCAGCTCGTCTTCCTCTTCGACGGCTCCGGCGAGTGGCGCGCTCGCGTCCGACGAGGCTCTCGCGGCCCTGCGCGAGAAGCTCGCGGGCGGCCAGAGCTGAGGCTCGGCTGAGGCCGAGGCTCGGCTGAGCTGAGCACACCCGAAGGCCCCGCACCGACTCCGGTGCGGGGCCTTCGGCCTGTGGTACGCGGCTCCACCGAAGCCGGCCACCGCGTCGCGGCCGTCTGCGGCCGGCAGCTCAGGCCGAGAGGCGATGGACGGCAGCGCCGCCGGGTGGGTGTCGGCCGAGATGTGGGGTGCCGTAGTGCGGTCTGAGGGAGGTGGCGCCGCCCCGGTGGGTGTCGGCCGAGATGTGGGGTGCCGTTGTGCGGTCTGAGGGAGGTGGCGCCGCCCCGGTGGGTGTCGGCCCAGGCGCTGGGTGCCGTAGTGCGAGCTGAGGGGAAATGCGGAACGGTCCTTGCCGCGTTGCCTGTCAGGCTGGATTCATGAACGAGATCGAGCGTTTCAGCGTCCGTATTCCTCAGGCCGACCTCGACGATCTGCGGGAGCGGCTGCGCCGTACGCGCTGGGCCAGGCAGTTGCCCGGAGCCGGATGGGATCGGGGTGTGCCCGTCGCCTACCTGCGCGAGCTGGCCGAACACTGGGCCGACGGGTTCGACTGGCGGGCCGTGGAGGCGCGGCTGAACGCCTTCGACCACTATGTGACCGACGTGGACGGCCAGCGCGTCCACTTCATCCACCAGCGCTCGCCGGAGCCGCACGCCGTACCACTGATCATGACCCACAGCTGGCCCAACTCCATCGTCGAGTTCCTCGACGTGATCGGGCCGCTCTCCGACCCCCGCGCCCACGGCCTGGACCCGGCGCTCGCCTTCCACGTGGTGGCCCCGTCGCTGCCGGGCTTCGGCTTCTCATACTTCCCCGGGCCCACTGACACCGAGCCGTGGAGTGTGGAGCGGGTCGCCCGTACCTGGGCCGTGCTGATGGAACGGCTCGGCCACGACCGCTACGGTGCGCACGGCAACGACGCGGGTGCCCTGGTCACCCCGCAACTGGCCGCGCTCTTCCCGGATCGGGTGATCGGCTCGCACATCACCGGCGGTCTCGGCATTCCCGACGGCGGCTGGTGGGAGCAGGGCAGTGGCTACGGCCCGTACCTGAGCGCCCGCCCGCAGACGCTCGGCCACGGCTTCGCGGACTCGCCGGTGGCACAGCTCGCCTACCTGGTCGAACGCTTCCACGAGTTCGACGGCTGGACCGGTGCCGAGACGCTGCCCCGCGACCTGGTCCTCGCCACCGCGAGCGTGTACTGGCTGACGAACTCGGGCGCCACCTCCTCGTGGACGTACTACGACGGCGCGGCGGGCCTGCCGATCGACCAGGACGTGGTGCCGACGGGCGTCTCGCACGGCGGCCCGCAGGAGTTCAGGACGCTGGCCGAGCAGAAGAACGACATCAGGCACTGGGCCGGGTACGAGAGCCCGAGCCACATGGTCGCGATGGCGGTCCCGGGCTCGGCCGTCGCCAGCCTGCGGGAGTTCTTCGGAGGACTAGAGTGACGCCATGGTGATCGAGCGTGCCGTCGCGGCCGACTCCGGGCAGATCCTCACCCTCCAGCGCGCGGCCTACGTCGGCGAGGCCCAGTTGTACGGCGACCCGTTCATCCCCCCGCTGGTGGAGGCGCTGGAGCAGGTGCGTGCGTCGGTCGGGTCCGCCCTGGTCCTGAAGGCGGTGGAGGACGGCCGTATCGTCGGCTCGGTACGCGGCCGGACGACGGGCCCGACCTGCCTGGTGGGCCGCCTGGTGGTGGCCCCGGACCGGCAGCGCGGCGGCATCGGCACGGCGCTGATGGCGGCGCTGCACGAGCAGGCGGGGGCCCAGGCGTTCGACCTGTTCACCGGCCACCTGTCGGAGGGCAACCTGCGGCTGTACCGCAGGCTCGGCTACCGCGAGACCCGCAGGGAGCGCATGGACGACCATCTGACGCTGGTCCACCTGCGGCGTACGACGGCCTGATGATCGGTAGGCTGGGGTCGTGCTGAAAGTGGGGTTGACCGGCGGCATCGGGTCGGGCAAGAGCGAGGTCGCACGACGCCTGGCGGCCAGGGGAGCGGTCGTCATCGACGCCGACCGGATCGCCCGCGAGGTCGTCGAGCCCGGCACCGAGGGCCTGGCCCGCGTGGTGGCCGCGTTCGGGGAAGAGGTCCTGCGGCCCGACGGCGCGCTCGACCGCGAACGGCTGGGCGCGATCGTCTTCGCCGACGCCGACCGGCTGGCCGCACTCAACGCGATCGTGCACCCCCTGGTGGGCGAGCGGGTGGCCGAGCTGCAGAGCCGGTCGCCGGGCGACGCGATCGTCGTCTACGACGTACCGCTGCTCGTCGAGAACAACCTCACCCCCATGTACGACGTGGTCGTCGTGGTCGACGCCGCCGACGAGGTGCGCATCGCGCGCCTGGCCGAGCACCGGGGGATGAGCGCGGCCGACGCGAAGGCCCGCATCGCCGCCCAGGCGAAGCGGGAGGACCGGCTGGCCGCGGCGGATCATGTGATCGCCAACGAGGACGGCCTGGCCGACCTCGACGCCCGGGTGAGCGCCCTGTGGGAGGAACTGGCGGGCCGGGCCGCCAGAGGCTAGATCTCGGCCTCCAGCGGGATCTGCCGCACCCCGGGCAGGTGGGCGTCGAGTTCGCCGAGTTCGAAGCGTGAGGTGCCGACCACGTGCCAGAACTGGCCGCCGATCTCGCCCTCCTGCTTGTAGCGGCCGTCGGGGGCGAGCGCCGCCCAGCCTTCGGGCAGCGCGAGCAGGGTGGCCTTGCGCCTGCCGCCGGACCACAGGATCACCGCCCCGTCGTCGCCCGCGCTGGCCAGAAGGTCCTCGACGGGGCTGAAGGCCACCGACCACACCCTGCGGGCGTGGCCGCTCAGGGTGTCCAGGCGGGCGCCGGTGGCGGTGTCCCAGACGGTCACGGCGGGCTCGTCGCCGCCGAGGGCCAGGCGCGTGCCGTCGGCGCAGAAGGCCACGCTCCACAGGCGGCCGCCCGAAGGCGACAGCGTGTGCAGCAGGCGCGGCTGCCAGGGCCGGCCCGGCCGCAGCTCCCAGAGCATGCTGCGGCCGTCGTTGCTCGCGCTGGCCAGCAGGCGGCCGTCGGGGGAGAAGGCGACGGAGTACACCCGGTCGGTGTGGCCCTCCAGGGTGGCGACGCGGCCGCCGGACTCCACGTGCCAGACGCGGACGAGGCGGTCGTCGCAGCCGGTGGCCACGTGCCTGCCGTCGGGGCTGAACGCGATCGAGCGCACCCGGCCCTTGTGGTCGGCCAGGTTGCTGAGCAGCCGGGCGGTCGGCCGATACCACACGCGGACGCTGTCGTCGTCGTTCGCCGTGGCCAGCAGCTGCCCGTCCGGGCTGAACGCCTCGGCCCACACATGGTCGGTCTCGGCGTTCATCTCGCGCTCGTAGTCGCCGGTCGAAGCGTTCCAGAAGTGCACGCCGCCGTCGTTGCTGGAGGTCGCGAGCACCGGCCCCGCAGGGGAGAAGACCGCCGACAGCAGCCGGTCGGCCGCCCCGGTGAACTCGCGCAGCCGCCGCCCGGTGCGGGGCTCCCACACCCGGACGACGCCGTCGTTGCCGCTGGTGGCGAGCATGGTGCCGTCGGCGCTGAAACGGGCGGAGGTGATGCGGCGGCCGTGCCCGTGGAGCACCTGGCGGCAGACGCCCGTCGCCGGGTCCCAAAGCCGCACGGTGGCGTCGTTGCTGCTGGTGGCCAGTTGCCCCCCGTCAGGGCGGAACGCGAACGGCCACACCGAGCTGCGATGGCCGCTCAGGTCGACGCGGCGGGTGCCGCCCACCTCCTGCAGGCGTACCGCGCCGTTGGCGTCGCCGGTGGCGAGAGTCTGCCCGTCGGGGGAGAAGGCGACCTGGTAGACGGCGGCGGCGTGGCTGGTGTGCAGTCCGTGCGAGGTGCCCGCCACCGGATCCCACAGCCGGACCCGGCCCGCCGTGTCGCCGGTGGCGAGCACGCCGCCGCCGGGGGAGAAGGCCAGGCAGTACAGGCTGCGGGTGTGGCCGGTCAGCGTGTGCTTCAGCCGCCAGGTGGAGGTGTCCCACACCCGTACGGTCCCCGCCTCGTCGCCGGTGGCGAGCAGCCCCCGGCCGGGTACCGCCCGGTACACGGAGCCGTGGTGGCCGTCGAGGGTTCCGGCCAGGCGCCCCGAGCCGAGGTCCCAGCGGCGTACCACGCCTTCGGCGTCGCCCGTCACCAGGGTGCCGCCCACGAAGGCGGCCGTGTAGATCGGCGCCTGGTGGCCCTCCAGCAGGTGGACGCTGACGCCGGTCGCCGTGTCGAACACGCGTACCACGCCGTCGCCGCCGCCCGCCGCGAGCTGGGTGCCGTCGGGGCTCAGCCGTACCGGCCAGACGCCGTCGGCGTGGCCGTCGAGCTCGCGCAGCAGTTCGCCGCTGAGGGAGTCCCACAGCAGGACGCGGCCGTCGCTGGCGCCGGTGGCCAGCAGGTCGCCCGCGAAGCCGACGTAGTAGACGCGGCCCCGGTGACCCTGGAGGGTGCGCACCGGCCGGTCTCCGACGCACAGCAGCACGCCGCCGTCCTGGTTGCCGATGGCCAGCGTGGTGCCGTCCGGGCTGTAGGCGACCGGCTCGGGCAGGCGGGTGGTCTGGAAGTGGTAACCGTACGGGACGCCGATGGCCGCGGGCGCGAGCTGCACCTCGACCGGCTGGCCCGGCACCACGGCGGCGCCGGGCAGGTGGGCGGGCAGGCCGGTGACGTTGATGAGCGCGGCCCGGTTCCAGCGGGCGCCGTCGGCGGCGACGTCGCTCAGGTCGGCCCTGGCCAGCCGCGCGCCGGACAGGTCGGCTCCGGTCAGGTCGGCTCCGGTGAGACGGGCGCCGTCGAGGCGCGCGCCCGCCAGCCTGGCCTCGCGCAACCGGGCCCGCGACAGGTTGGTGCCCGCGAGCGTGGCGCCGCCGAGGTCGGCTCCGGTCAGGTCGACACCGGTCAGGTCGCGTCCGGACAGGTCCTCGCCGCGCAGGTCGGCGCCGCGCAGGTCGGCCTGGGCGGGCGTGCGCAACCGGGTGCTGATCTTGATGGCGTTGGCGACGGCCACGTCGTCGCCCGGTGGGTCGGCCAGCCAGGCGCGCAGGGCTCTGACCTCGGCGAGGTCGCACAGGAACTCGACGGTCAGCGCCGACAGCGGCTGCCGCGACAGCGCCTCCCACCGGCCGCCCGCGATGTGCCGGGCGATCAGCCACTCCATCACCGAGGCGTGGATGAATCCGAACATACCCTCCTCGGTACGGACCATCAGGCTGCCCGTGCCCATGGCGTGGGCCGCCTGCTGGCCGGTGAGCCGGCCGTCGGCCAGACCGGTGAGCGTCTCGGCGATCTCGGTCAGCTCGGCGAGGCCGAGGAACGCCTCACCGGTGTCCCACAGCCGCAGCGCGAGCGCCGTGACCGCGCGCCACAGCTCGGCGACCGACAGGGTGCCGGGCGAACCGGGAACCCTGGTGCGCTGCTCCTCGAAGGTCAGCCAGGAGCTCAGGATCTCCTCGTACAGCAGCGCCGGGCTGATCGTGTGGCGGGCCGAGGCGACCGTACGCAGCCGGTCGGCGTCGAGGTCGGCGATGAAGCTCAGCATGCGCGGGTTCTGCGCCAGGTCGAGCAGGTCCTTGACGCCCTCCAGCAGCGACAGCCGGGCGGCGGCCTCGTCGTCGTCGGAGAACCGGTTGGCGAGGTAGGCGCGGATCTGGTCGCGGGTGAAGTCCTCGACGGTGAACACCCGCCGCTGCGGCAGCACGCCCAGACGCTCGCCGAGCGTGGTGAGCACCTGGCTCTGCGACTTGAAGTGCTGCGTCCGGCTGGCCACCACGATCTTGGCCTTGTCCTCGGCCGCCGCCAGCAGCGTGGTCAGATGGTCGGCGGCCCGGTCGTAGGTCAGGCGGGTGACCAGCTCGTCGAAGCCGTCGAACAGCAGCACGATGCGGCCTTGGCGCAGCAGGTAGCGGAACGCCTTGAGGTCGATGACCTCCTCGTGGTGCCCGGCCAGGTGCGCGGCGACCAGCGCGTCCACCGAGTGCGCCTTGTCGAGGGCGCGCAGCTCGATGAAGATCGGCGTCAGGTGCGGCAGCTCGGCCGGGATGCGGCGGGCCAGCTCGCGCAGCGCGAACGTCTTGCCGTGGCCGAAGTCGCCGAGCAGCAGCAGGAAACGGCCGTGGTCGGCGCCCAGCAGGCGCATCAGCTCGTCGGTCAGCCCCTGCCTGACCTGCGGGCCGGGCCGGTCGAGTTCGCGGTAGCGCTGCGGGACGTACAGCTCGGGCGGGTAGCGGCGGTCGGTGGTGAGCCGCAGGCTCTGCTCGGCGACGTACCCGGACAGGTCGAGCAGGCCCTGGAACTCGGTGAAGCTGCGCAGCCGCACGCCGCGCCGCATGAGCTCCTCGCGCAGCGCCCGCTCGGGCGGCGGCCCCTGGTAGACGAGTTCGCTGGGCAGCCCGGCGGCGTGCGCCTGGCGGACGAAACGGTCGGCGTCGGCGCGGGTCAGCTCGCCCGCGTGCGCGCCGACCAGCGACTGGCGGACGAAGCCGTCCTCGGGGTAGGTGACGACCAGGTGGGTGGCGAAGCGGCGGATCCTGGTCCGCTCGTGCCTGGCCTCGCACACCTCGGTGAGCCGGTCGAGCAGGAGCCCGACGGGGCTCTGCGCGGGCTCCGGCGCGGTCTCGGCCGAGGGGCCGGGCACCGTGGGGCGCTCGCCCTCGAAGACCGCGCGGGCCGCCTGCCACGGGCGCCGCTCGCGCCGGGGCTTGGCGGCGCCGGGCTCCCAGGTGCGCAGCGCGTCCGGGGTGACCTCCAGGACGCGGTGGCGGCCGGGGCGCGGCCCCTGACCGTGGAGCAGCAGGTTGATCCGGTGGGCCAGCAGCCGCTCGTAGGTGGCGGCGTCGCCGAGGTCGGCGGGCGGATGACCGATCGCGCCGAGCCGCAGCCATCCGCGCTCCTCGTAGGCCCGCAGCCGCTCGGCGAACCACGCGATCTGCCCCTCGCCGAGCAGCGCGTACGCGTCGCGTTCCAGGTGGCTCATGGCCATGGTCGAGTTGAGCCCCGCCACGACCACCTTCAGGTCGGGCACCTCGAACAGGGTCCACGGCTGCCCGCTGTCGAACACCCGGTCGTCGAGCCCCTGGTACAGCTCGGCGAACAGGCCCATGAAGTGCCGCCACTTCGGTGAGTACGGCGGTTGCGGGCTCACGTCGTCGGCTTCGCAGGTCAGGAAGTAGGCGCTGGCGGCGGCCTTGGTCACGTCGCGCGGCCCCGGCACCACGACCAGCCGGTGGGGTTCGAGCCCGATCAGGTGCCGCAGGTCGGTCAGGAACCGCGTCGCCTGCCCGAACTGCCCGAGGCTGCCAGACTCGGTCAGGTCGCCGCTGACCACCATGAGATCGGGTCGCGGCATCCCGCTGTCGTACATGCCGGTCAAATCGGCCCAGATGCGCGCCTGCATGTCCTCCGGCGTGAACGGCTCGCCGGGCTCGGGCAGCGCCCGCCCGAACCTCGGGCCGCCGACGTGCAGCACGCTCAGCGACCCGCGCCGCTCGCCCGGCGCGGCCTTCGGCGGGAAGGCGGGGGCGCTGACCGGGCTGCGGCGGGCGCGGGAACGTTCCCCCGGGGCGGGCAGCGTCGGAGGCGGCGGCGGTACGGCCGCGCCGTCGGGGAAGGCGGGCGCCATCTCGGGCTTGGCCCGCCCGGACATGGCCTCGCGCACCCGGCCCAGCAGCAGCGCCCTGGCCTGTCCCGGGTCGGTGACGCCGACGAGGTCCACCCAGGTGATCGTGGACAGCAGCCCTTCGAGCGGGACGTCCTCCAGCCGGATCGTCACCAGTTTGTTGGAGGGGTTGTCGGGGTCGGCCCGCATGGCCGCCTGCCACTCCATGCGGCCGTAGCGCGAGGTCAGGTAGTTGCCCGACAGGACCGCGACGACCAGCCTGGCCTCGCTCACTCCTCGGTCCATGAAGTCGATGAAGTTCGTGCCGGGGACGAAGTCCCATGCCTGGATCATGGTGCGGTACCCCGAGGACTCCAGTTCCCAGGCGATCCAGGTGGCCCACGCCGTGTCGGCGGGGGAGTAACTGACGAAGATGTCGGTGGGCCTGCCGTCGCGCGCCATCTGCCCAGTATCCCCGCTGGGGTCGGGGAAGGGGAGCGGATGTGCGATCATCGAGGGCGTGTGGAGGCGACTGACCGCACTCGACTGGATCAGGATCGGGCTGCTCGGCCTCGGCCTGGTCTTCGTGGCCACGGGCGCGCTGCCGTTCACCGACGCCGTCGAGAACCTGTCCGAGATCGGCCCGCTGCTGGTCTTCCTCACCGGGGTGATCGTCCTGGCCGAGCTCACCAAGGAGGCGCAGGTCTTCGACGCCCTCGCGGCCCGGATGGCGGTGCTGGGCCGGGGCAGTTACGCGGCGTTGTTCCTGCTGTGCACCCTGTTCGCGTCGCTGGTGACGATCTTCCTGAACCTCGACACGACCGCCGTCCTGCTCACGCCCGTCATGCTCGCGCTGGCCCTGCGCACCGGGATCGCCGCGCTGCCGCTGGCCATGACCACCATCTGGCTGGCCAACACCGCGAGCCTGCTGCTTCCGGTCTCCAACCTGACGAACCTGCTGGCCAGGAACTCACTGCAGCTCGGCAACCGCGAGTTCGCCGCCCTCATGTGGGCGCCGCAGCTCGCCGCCGTCGCGGCCACCATGGCCCTGCTGTGGTGGTTCTTCTGGCGCCGGCGCCGGCGCGGTGAGCCGCGCTACACGCCGCCGGTGCTGGAGCCGGTCGCCGACCGGGCGCTGTTCTCCGCCGCCTCCGTGGCCTGCGCGCTGTTCATCGGGATGCTGCTCCTCGACGTGCCGGTGTGGGCGGCGGCCACGGCCGCCTCGGTGCTCGTCGCCGGGGCCTTCGCCGTGCGGGCGCGCGAGCGCCTCACCTGGAGCCTGATCCCCTGGCGGCTGCTCGTGTTCGTGACCGGCCTGTTCCTGGTCGTGCCCACCCTCAGCAGGTACGGCCTGGCCGACGCCATGCGCTGGCTGCTCGGCGAGGACGACCCGTACCGGGCGGCCGCCGTGGGCGCCGGACTGTCGAACGCGATCAACAACCTGCCCGCCTACACCGCCCTGGAGGAGGTGGCGGGGCGCGACGAACTGCCCGCCGTGCTGATCGGCACCAACGTGGGATCGGTGATCACCCCGTGGGCGTCGCTGGCGACGCTGCTGTGGTTCGAGTCCTGCCGCCGCCACGGGGTCAAGGTGCCGATGGGCCGGTTCATCGGTACCGGCGCCTGCCTGGCGGTCCTGGCGCTGCTCGGCTCGGTGTGGGCGCTCACCGCCGTCTGATCGCTCACCGCCGTCTGATCGCTCACGGCCTCTGGTCGCGCTCATACCTTTTGACCGCTCACGGACCTGACCGTGGCGCACACCCTTCGACCGCTTACGGCCCCGGCCGTGTGCTCACGCTCGGTCGAGGGCGGTGGCGACCAGGTCGAGGAGCGATGGCAGGGACTTCGGGTGGGCGGCGACGAAACTGCGGTTCTCGGTGGCGCCGCCGTCGATCAGTTCGTCGAACGGCCCGCCGTCCAGTGCCCGGATCTCGACGCCCGCCTCCTGCGCGATCAGGGCGCCCGCGGGGAGGTCCACGGTGCCGGTGCGGTAGCCGACGACGCCGTCGATGTCGCCCCTGGCCAGCATCACCCAGGCCAGCAGCGGCGCCCACAGGCGCAGCACGCGGCGGGCGGTGACGTCCATCGCCGCCTTCAGCGCCAGCGCCCGCCTGTCGTCGCGGGTCACCGCGTAGCCCTGGGTCCAGGCCAGCAGAGGGCCGTGCGGGCGCGGCCGGCACGGCGTGGACAGGCGGGCGCCCACCGGGTCCGTCGCGCCCCGGCCGCGCAGCGCCGACCAGGTGCGGGCGTGGACGGGGTCGTGGACGACGCCCAGCACGGGACGGCCGGAGCGGCACAGCGCCAGGCCGACGGCGTAGGCGGGCAGGCCGATCGCCAGGTTGTTGGTGCCGTCGAGCGGGTCGACCAGCCAGGTCCACTCGGCGCCGGCGGTGCCCAGGAGGCCGGCCTCCTCGGCGATCACCGCGTGGCCGGGGTAGGCGGTCAGGATCCGGTCGACCAGGAGTCTCTCCGAGGCCAGGTCGAGGTCGGTGACGACGTCGCCGGTGCTTCCCTTGGCGCTGGTGCGGAATCCGGTGTCGACGCCTGTGCGCAGCAGCGTGCCCGCGTCACGGGCGGCCTCGACCGCGAGCGTACGGGCTCGCTCCAGGTCCATCGCCCACCTCCTTCACGCTATGAAATGTCACTAAATATCAGGGCGATACCCCGAGGTAGGTGCGGATCAGCCGGACGGCCAGGGCCGCCTCGCCGGGGTCGAGCGGCTGGCGCCGTACGCGATGGGCGCCCGCGCCGAGAGGGCCGAGCGACAGGTCGTGGCTGCCCGGCCGCCCGCGCCCGAGCGCGATCGTGGCCGTCTCGCCGTCCTCCGGCACCACGCTGCTGTGGAAGCGGTCGGCCGCGAGCGTGTAGGTGTCGCCCGGACCGAAGACCTCGACCGGCCCGCTCGCGTGGCGCACCGTGCGCGGCGTCGGCTCGATCCGGTCGCCGTCGGCGCCGCTCATCACCTCGAACACCCGGTGGGTGGCCTCGCGGGCGTCGGCGTCGGTGACGATCTCGTGCACGTTGCGGATCTGGCCGTACAGGACCAGGCTGACGAGGTCCCAGCTGTGGCAGTGGATCTGCGAGGTCGTGGGCGGCGTGGGCGGCGCGAGCCGCCGCGACCACAGGTGCAGGCAGGCGCCGTCGCCACCGGAGCGGTCGAGCGGCAGGCAGACGAACCCGAGCGGGTGGCGCACACCTCCGAGATTCCCGCGCAGGAGGTCGCCCACGCCCGCCCTGATCTCACGGATGTCGTGGAATCTCATACGGATCCTCCGCGCGCAGCGCCTTCCTGGTGATGTCGACGACGTCGTGGTCGTTGTAGGCCCTGGGCAACGCCAGCCCGATCTGCTGGAACAGTTCCTGCACCTCCTCGACCGTGGGTTCGTCGCTGAGCGGCACCCGCTTGTACGACTCCAGCGGCACCCGCCGTGCCTGCTCCAGGCTCAGCCGCAGTTCGGTGTCGCAGCTCTCGTAGTAGAAGGTGCCCGCGAGGGCGGTCAGCGCCCGGTTGGGGTCCTCGATCGTCATGATCACCCGGCTGGCCGACAGGTCCCAGCGGAAGGTCGTCATGGTGGCCGACAGGCCCAGGACGATGTCGAGCAGGCCGTAGCGCTGCCGGTGCCAGAACGCGGCGAGGACCGTCGCGTAGGACTCCTTGCGGGCCCGCTCGGTGGTCCACCGCTCGCCGGTGCCGTCGGTGTCGGCCAGTGAGCGGCGGTAGTGCGCGTACGCCTCGCAGACCTCGGCGTCGGACGGGTCGATGATCTCGATGCGCAGCGTCAGGTGGCGTTTGTCCCTGCGGGCGGCGGCGACACAGTGGGGCAGGGTGACGGCCCGCAGGTAGGTGCCGGTGCCGCCCTTGAAGCTCCAGCGGCTGGTGAGCGCACGGGCGTCGGCGTGGGCCTGGGCGATCTCCAGTGGGCTGGCCAGGACCCTGACGAGCTGCAGCTCGTCGAGGGCCCGCCGGGTGCCGGTGACGAGGGTCTCGATCTGCTCCAGACGCTCCAGCCGTACGGGGAGTTCGGCGAGGGCGCCCGAGGTGATGGTCTTCTCGACGGGGGCCTGGCGCATGCGGTCGCGCAGCAGTGCGGTGGACACCAGGGCCAGGATGAGCAGGGTCGCGGCGCTGACGAGTTGCGACTGCACCTCGGCGCCGCCGAACAGCTCGTCCGGCAGGATGCCGAGCACGCCGACGATCACGGCCAGGCCGAGGGCGATGGCGCCGTCGGCGTTCTGCGCCGCCCAGGGGGCGGCACGTTTGAGCGCCGCGCCGAACCGCTTCATGACCTCGCCCCTGCGTCCGAACGATCAGCCAGTCCCCCGGTCATCGTAACGACCCGGTCATGGGACCACCAGGGCGTCATGTCGTACCTCCGGATGAGGCAGCATTCGTCCATGTAGGCGATGTATGCGAATAATCATCACCCCTAGCGTGGTACGCCGGGGGTGGGGATGAGGGGGATCCAGGGGTGGTCCGCGCTCGCCGGCGTCGTCGCGCTGGTGGCGTTCACCGTGCTGCCCACCGTGCCGCTCTCGACCCGCGTCCTCCGGTCCGGACCCTCGGGCGAGCGCTACCTCCAGGTCGTCGCGCACCCGGACGACGACCTGCTGTTCATGAGCCCCGACCTGTTCGGCGGCGTGAGCGCCGGGCGGCCCACCCTGACCGTCTACCTCACCGCGGGGGAGGGGCCCGCCGGGCTCGACGACGGCCACGACCCGCACGACTACGCCCGCGACCGCGCGGCCGGCGTCCGCGCCGCCTACGCCCACCTCGCGGGCGTCCGCGACGTCTGGCGCGGCAGGACCGTCGAGTACGGCGGCCTGCCGGTGCGCGTCGAAACGCTCGTGGCCAGCCCGTGGATCAAGCTGGCCTTCGCCGGACTGCCCGACGGCGGCGACCCGCGCGCCGACGGCGGCCGCGACCTGCTGACCAGGCTGTGGGCGGGCCGAGGCTGCGGGCGGCCCTTCGACGGCCCCTCGCCCGAGCGCTGCGTGGACCGGGCACAGGTGCTCGCCATGCTGCGCGCGATCTACGCGCGCTTCCGCCCCACCGTGCTGCGCACCCTCGACCCGAGCGAGCCGGAGCCGCGCCTGCCCCACCCCGACCACCCCGACCACCGGGCCGCCGCCCGCTTCGCCACCGAGGCGGCCGGCCCCGCCGCGAGCTCCGTGCGCACGGGTATGGCGGCCGCGCTGACCGGAGCCGTCGGTGCGGTGGCCAAGGCGCGCAGGCACGCGCGTGGGCCGAGGGTCCTCGCCTACCGGGGCTACCCGATCACCGGCCGGCCGTCCAACCTCGACGGACGGCTGGGGCGGCTCAAGAAGGAGGTCTTCGAGGTCTACCGGCGCCACGACTACCGGGCGGTGTCGGGATGGAAGTACCGGGAGTGGCTGAAGCGGATGTACCGCCTCGACCACCTTCACCCGCACCGGGGCNNNGCCCGGCAGTCTCTAGAACCAGCCCCGGCGGCGTGCCATCGCCTCAAGGCCCTGCTGCAGCGCCTGTACGGCCGCCTCCGGCGCGTCGCCGTAACGCACCGTGAACCGGCTGAAGGTGTCACCGCCCGACGACATGAAACCGCCGCGCTTGTCGGCCTCCAGGATCACGTCCATCTGCGACGGGCCCGCGATGAACGTCAGCTCCAGCTCGTTGAAGTGCCGCCGCCAGTCGCCGCCCGCGTAGTACTCGATCTCCTGGAAGAACGGCATCGTCGAGCCGCGCAGCGTGCCCCGCTCCAGGTCGGCCTTCTTGAAGCCGAAGCCCAGCCGGTCCAGCGCGGCGATGACGTGCTCCTGCGCGGGCAGCGGGCTGATGGACAGCGGGTCCAGGTCGCCCTTGTCGAGCGCCCCCGCCAGCGACAACTCCGTCTGGACGCCCAGCCGCATGCCGGGCAGCGGGTGGCCGCCGATCGCGCTGATCGGCGTCTCCCACGGGATCGCGATCTCGAACGGCTGCCGGTGGACGGCACCGGCGGCCAGCTGGAACGACCCCGCCGCCTGCTGGCGAAGGAAGCTGTAGCTGGTCTTGTGCTCGCTGTCGCCGTGCTCGACCTCGACCACCGCCGTCAGGTCGAGGAAGATGCCCTCCACCTTGTAGTCGGACTTGCCGCCGCGGAAGTTCACATCGCCGCGCAGCGTGTCGCCCGGCCGCACGGTGGTGCCGCTCAACACGGTGTCGACCTCGACGCCCGCACCGAACGCGGCCATCAGCTTGCGGAACACCATCGGGTTCTCCTAAGGGGTTGGGGTACCGGACGAGCCGGAGAATCGGGGGAGAAGCTGCGCGAGGAGGAGGGTGGACAGGCCCGAGTCCTGCTGGGCGCCGCTCGTGCGCACCACGAGAGGCTGGGGGGCGCTCTCCGCCAGCTTGGCGCCGACGTCGAGGCGGCGGCGCGCGAGCTCGTACTGCAGCACGGCACGGTTGTCACGGTAGGACTCGGCCAGCCGCCGCAGCGCCTTGGCCTCGTTCTCCGCCGCGGTCAGCTCGGCGCGGCCGCGTGCCTCGATCTCCCAGCGTACCCGCTGGGCCTCCGTCTCCTGCTCTTCGAGCATCCGGGCGACGTCCTTGCGGGCCGTGTTCTGCGCGGCCTTGACCTCGACGACGCGGGCGTCGCGGGTCTTCTTGGAACGCTCGATCTCCATGAGCAGGGTGTCGATGCGGCGCTTGCGGGTCAGCTCCCATTCGCGCTCGTAGGCCGACAGTTCCTTCGCGACCTTCTCCCGGGTCGCCAGGTGCTGCTGGTACTGGTCGGGCAGCTGGACGTCGGGGATGTTGGCGCCCGTGACGCGTACGCCGTACCTGCCGAGCTGCCTGTTGAGCGCGTCCTGCATGTCGCCGACGTCGGAGCCGCGCAGGTCGTAGGCGCGCTCGGTGTGCACCCGGCGGCTGCGCTGCCGGATCGCGTCCTGCACGGCCGAGCTGAGCACCAGGTCGAAGTTGCCCGCGCCGATCGTGCGCACGAAGGCGACCGGGTCGACGATGCGGAACTTCAGGAAGAACTCGATCGACTTCAGCGGCACGTTCTCCGCCGTCGGGCAGGCGACGATCGGCGCCGAGTAGGGGATCTCGGTCGAGGTGTCCACGACCGCGTCCACGCGGTCCCAGGGCAGCCACAGGTAGTGGCGGCCGGGCGGCAGCGTGCCGGTGACGGCACCCCAGCGGCTCCGGACGCCGGTGGTGCCCTCCTCGATCTCGATGATGGCCTTGCGCCACATCCACACCAGAGCCAGCAGCAGGAACACCGCGGCGGCCAGCGCGGCCGACAGCCAGCCGGAGGCCAGCGCCACCCCCGCGGTGTACAGGGCCAGGAACACCAGGCCCATCCAGGCGAAGCCGCGCCGGTCCTTCGGCAGCACGACGGGCACCAGCTGGCCCTGCTCGCCCCCGCGCAGGAGCTGGCGGATGTCGGACCAGGCGGCCAGCGACTCCTTGATCTTCGAGAACTCGCGGGCCATCAGACCTCACCTCCGGGGACGACGTCGGGCAGTTCGGACGGCTGGGCGGCGCCGTTCAGCAGGGCGGCGATCTCGGCCTCCCGGCTCGCGACGCGCCTGCCGATCTCGGCGAGCCTGCCTCTGATGGCGGCCATGTCCTCGGCGGAGAACAGCGCCGCCGCCTTCCCGCCGACGAGCTGCTGGGCGAGGGCCAGGAAGTCGATGTCGCCTTCCTCTCCGACCTGCACCACCTGCGGCAGCCGGTTGGCGACGGACTCCAGCTTGTCCAGCAGGTCCTGCTGGAAGCGGTAGTCGAGGATCTCCGGGGCCTCCGCCGCGCTCAGCGCCCTGATGTCGAGGGCCTGCGCCTCCAGCAGCGCCGCGTTGGCGTTGGCGGTCGACTCCGCCTCGACCAGGCGCTGCCTGGCCTGGGCCGTGGCCTGGTGGCTGGCGCGTTCCAGCGCGGTGTCCATGCGGGCCTGGTAGGAGGCGATCTCGGCCTGGATGGCGCTGAGCGTCTCCTGTAGCCCGGCCAGTTCCTTGACCAGGTCGCCCTCGTTCTGCTCCTTGCGCAGCTGCAACTCGTACTCGTAGGTGTACGCCTCCTTGGCCACCCGCACCATCTCGGGGGCCGCGAGGTCCATGCGGTACTCCTGGCCGGCGGGCTCGGCGTGGGTGATGTTCACGTCGGTCAGCCGCACGGCGGGCAGGAACTGTTCGTTGAGGATCGCCAGCATGCCCTGCGTGCTCTCGCCGACCAGGTCATAGATGTCCTCGGCGCGCTGGGCGTAGATCAGGCTGCGGGTGACCTCGCTCACGGAGTTCTGCAGCTTGGACTGGAAGCCGCTGACCGAGCCGAGCACGAAGATGAACTCCGCCGGGTTCTCGATGCGGAACTGCAGGAACAGATCCACGCTGGCCTTGACGCCCTGCTGGGTCGGGGCCTGGCGGATGGGGGCGTTGAACGGGTACTCGCGGGTGGTGTTGACGATGTAGCTGACCCGCTTCCACGGGTTGAGCAGCGTCACCCGGCCGGGGTCTGCGGTCTGCACCAGCTTGCCGAACTTGGTGATCAGCGCCTTGCAGCCCTCCGGCACCATGACCACGCTGCGGCGCCACCACAGGAACGCCGCCGCCAGCACCAGCACCGCCCAGTAGTGGGGGCCGAAGAACACCTCGGTGCTGGGGATGAAGCCGCCGAGCGCGCCGATCAGGCCCAGCGCGACCAGCCCGGCGAGGGGCACGAGCACCTTCGCGGTCCCGCTCTTGGGGATCACCACGGGTGAGATGACGTGCTTGCCGCCCTCGCTGACGCTCAGGTTGATGACCTCGGCCGCCTCACCGAGCGAGGCGCTCGCGGCTTCGATGACGGTGTCCACCGAGGAGCCGCCGTCGCGGGCGGCCGCGAAGTCGTGCGGGTCGAGCGCGAACCCCGGAGCCTGCTCGGCGAGCTCCCTGCCGGCCTCGGTGACGGCCTGCCTGATATCGCCGCCCTGTACGACGGCCTGTGCTATGCCCTGGCCCGCTTGGAGCAGAGCCTGTCGGGGTCGTGACATCACACCTCATTTCCTGTTTTAGGGGCGTTACTGAACGTATCGGGTGTTACTTGCTGTTCGCTTGCAGCGACCATCACAGGTCTATTGCAGTACGTAGTACATGTGCTATCAATGTAGTAGATCTACTATCAGGGGGATTGATGGGCGCGGGGAAAGAGCTGCCTGCGGAGAGCCGCCACCCCGGCAGGGAGACCGTCGTGGAGGTCCGGGACCTGCGTATGAACTACGGCCGGCGGCCCGTGCTCGCCGGAGTCGGCTTCTCCACCACGACCTCCGGGTTCGTCACCCTCGCCGTCGTGCTGGCCCCGGGGCTGATCCTGATCCCGAACTCCGCTCCATCGGCGCCGGAGGGTGGCTCACCGTCGTCTGCTCCATCCTCCTCGGCATGCGCGCCGCGATGATGCCCGACGCGGCGGCCGCCGCCGAGCTCGGCGAGTCCTGGCGGCAGCTGGAGACCCTCGGCGTCCTCGGGCTGTGGGCCGTCGCGGGGCTGCCCCTCGCCCCGCCCATCCTGCGCAGGATGGGCAGGCGGGAGTCCGGCTCGGCCGTGCAGGAGCGGCGTGAGCGGGCGATGCGGCGCGCCACCTGAGAAGATGGCCGCGATGAGCGAGATCGTCTACAACCGCATCGCCCTGCTGCGCGCCGAACGCGGCGTCACCAGGAGACAGCTTGCCCACGCGCTCGGCGTCCACTACCAGACGGTCGGTTACCTGGAGCGAGGGGAGTACAGTCCCAGCCTGTTCCTCGCGCTGCGCATCGCCGCCTATTTCGAGGTCGAGGTCGAAGTGGTCTTCTCCACGACGCCCTTCCCGCGCATCGGGGACCGTACGGCGTGAACTGTCGGTGCCGTTGCCTACAGTGGGCACTATGCGACCGGTCACAGATTTGCAGCGGAAGGTGGCGCCCTTCGAGGTGATCACCGAGATGACTCCCTCGGGCGACCAGCCTGGCGCCATCACCGAGCTGGAGCGCCGCGTCCTGGCCGGTGAGAAGGACAACGTCCTGCTGGGCGCCACCGGCACCGGCAAGACCGCCACCATCGCCTGGCTCATCGAGCGACTCCAGCGCCCCACGCTGGTCATGCAGCCCAACAAGACACTCGCGGCCCAGTTCGCCAACGAACTGCGCGAGATGCTGCCCAACAACGCCGTCGAGTACTTCGTCTCCTACTACGACTACTACCAGCCCGAGGCGTACGTCCCGCAGAGCGACACCTACATCGAGAAGGACTCCTCGATCAACGACGAGGTCGAGCGGCTGCGCCACTCGGCCACCAACTCGCTGCTCACCCGCCGCGACACCGTCGTCGTCGCCTCCGTCTCCTGCATCTACGGCCTGGGCACCCCGCAGGAGTACGTCGACCGCATGGCCAGGCTCAAGGTCGGCATGGAGGTCGAGCGCGACCAACTGCTGCGCCGCCTGGTCGACATGCAGTACGCCCGCAACGACCTGGCCTTCACCAGGGGCACCTTCCGGGTGCGCGGCGACACCATCGAGATCATCCCCAAGTACGAGGAACTCGCCGTCCGCATCGAGATGTTCGGCGACGAGATCGAGAAGCTCGCCACCATGCACCCGCTCACCGGCGAGGTCATCACCGAGGACGACGAGCTCTACATCTTCCCCGCCTCCCACTACGTCGCCGGTGAGGAGCGCATGACCCGTGCCGTCGCGGGCATCGAGGCCGAACTGGCCGGACGCCTGGGCGAGCTGGAGCAGCAGGGCAAGCTGCTGGAGGCGCAGCGGCTGCGCATGCGCACCACCTACGACATCGAGATGATGCGCCAGGTCGGCACCTGCTCGGGCATCGAGAACTACTCGCGCCACATGGACGGCCGTGAGGCGGGCAGCGCCCCCAACACGCTGCTCGACTACTTCCCCGAGGACTTCCTGCTGGTGCTCGACGAGTCCCACCAGACGGTCCCGCAGATCGGCGCCATGTACGAAGGCGACGCCTCCCGCAAGCGCACCCTGGTCGACCACGGCTTCCGCCTGCCGTCCGCGCTCGACAACCGGCCGCTGAAGTGGGAGGAGTTCCTGGAGCGCATCGGCCAGACCGTCTACCTGTCGGCCACGCCGGGCAACTACGAGCTCGGCCGGGTCAAGGGCGACGTCGTCGAGCAGGTCATCCGCCCCACCGGCCTGGTCGACCCCGAGGTCGTGGTCAAGCCGACCAAGGGCCAGATCGACGACCTCGTCCACGAGATCCGCGAGCGCGCCGACCGCGACGAGCGCGTCCTGGTCACCACCCTCACCAAGAAGATGTCCGAGGACCTCACCGACTACCTCCTCGAACTCGGCATCCGGGTGCGTTACCTCCACAGCGAGGTCGACACGCTGCGTCGCATCGAGTTGCTGCGCGAGCTGCGCAGCGGCGAGTTCGACGTCCTCGTCGGCATCAACCTCCTGCGCGAGGGCCTCGACCTGCCCGAGGTGTCGCTGGTCGCCATCCTCGACGCCGACAAGGAGGGCTTCCTGCGCTCCGACACCTCGCTGATCCAGACCATCGGCCGGGCCGCCCGAAACGTCTCCGGCCAGGTCCACATGTACGCCGACAAGATCACGCCGTCGATGGAGCACGCCATCGACGAGACCAACCGGCGCCGGGCCAAGCAGATCGCCTACAACGAGGCCAACGGCATCGACCCGCAGCCGCTGCGCAAGAAGATCGCCGACATCCTCGACTCGCTGCAGCGCGAGGACGCCGACACCGAGCAGCTCATGGGCAGCGGGCGTCAGCAGTCCCGTGGCAAGGCGCCGGTCCCGGGCTTCGCCGCCCGGCAGGCGGGTCAGCACGCCAAGGCGATCGCCGGTGAGATGCCGCGCGCGCAGATGGAGTCGTTGATCGACTCGCTGACCGAGCAGATGCACCAGGCGGCGACCGACCTCCAGTTCGAGGTCGCGGCCCGCCTGCGGGACGAGATCAAGGAACTCAAGCGGGAACTGCGCGACATGCGCGAGGCGGGAGTGCGGTAAACGGTCAGACGGGGCCACTGAGGGGTCTGTGCCGGAGGCGGCCAGGTGGGCCGCTGAGGGGTCCGTGCTGGAGGCCGGGGCCGCTCATAGACCCATGCCGGAGCCCCGGGCCTGAGCTCCGCTCGCCTGCCCGGTGGGGAGCTCCGGGCCTCACGGTCTGTGGTCTCACTGCCGGTGACTCACGGTCTGGTGCCTTCCGGGAGGCCGGTCCAGCGCAGCTCGGGTGGGAGATGGCTCAGGTCGTTGAACATCACGAGCGCGGGCGGGGCGTCGCTGCGGTACTCGATGAGCGTCAGCGCGGCGTTCGCGCTGTTCAGCCCACGCCAGCGGGACGGCGGCGCGTCGAGGGCGTGCCGTACCAGCCAGGCGATCTGGTGGGCGTGCGTCACCAGGACGTCGTGCCGGTCGTGGCCCGTGCCAGGGGATCTGGCGAACCGGGCGACGAGGGCGTCGCTCGGCGTCCGGTCCGCACCCGTGTCGGTGTGCCCACCGCACGGGGTGGTCCGTGACGGCGGGGTCTCGGGGATGTGGTCGATGAGTTCGGCGGCCTCGGCCACGGGCACGCCCGGGAGATGCCGGGCGAGTTCGTGCGCGCTGGCCAGGGCGCGTGGCAGTGGGGAGTGCCACACCGTGTCGACCGGTACGCGTGCGAGCCGTTCGCCCAGCAGGCTCGCCTGCCGTCTGCCGTGCTCGGTGAGTTCGCCGAACACGTCGGCTGCGCCGTGACGTACCAGGTAGAGGTTTCTGGTTGCCATGGATGGTGGGGAGTGCGGCGCCCGCGTGGGCCCGGCTCCGGCTCCTGTCCGTTCGCGGGGTTCACTGGTGCGCGGCCGGGTTCCGGCGACGCGGGGTGCGGGTGGTCATACCGGTCTGTACGGCCATGCGCGGTTTGTTGGGTCACATAGGTTCGTGTGGTACCCGGGTTTGAGGGGTTCGCGTGCGTGCGGCCACCCGGGTTTGGGTGATCGCACGGGTCGGTGTGGTCAGCCGGGTCGGTGCGATCACGCCGTTGCCGTGACGGCGCCGGTGGTGCCGTCGACCGTGATGACGGTGCCGTCGCGGAGCCTGCTCGTCGCCCCTGGGACGCCGAGAACGGCGGGGATACCGTGCTCGCGGGCGACGATGGCCGCGTGGGAGAGCACCCCGCCGGTCTCGGTGACGACGCCTGCGGCGATGCGCAGCAGCGGTGTCCACGCGGGATCGGTGAAGGGGCAGACGAGGATGTCACCGGGCCGCACCCGCGCGAAGTCGCCGGGGCCGCGCACGATCCTCGCCGTCCCGGTCACGCTCCCGCTGCTGCCTGGCGTGCCGCTGAGCGCGGTGGCCCGTGAGGCGCTGGAGGGCGCGGGGAGCGTGACGGCGGCCCATGAAGTGTCGAGGTGTGTGGGGAGAGCGGCGGTGATCGGGCGGGCCTGGAGGATCCAGACGCGGTCGTCGTCGATCGCCCACTCGACGTCCTGCGGTCCGCCGCGCAGGGCGGCGATCCGGGCGCCCAGCCCGGCGAGGAGGACGGCGGTCGCGTCGTCGAGGGCCGGCCGCCGCCGGTCATCGGCGGGTACGTCGCGGACGACGAGTCGCGCGCCGTCCCGATCGAGCCGGGTCTGCTTGTCCGCGACGGTGTGAGTGACCGATCCGTTCGTGTGCACTCGGTAGGCGTCAGGGGTGCCCCTGCCCTCGACCACGGTGGGGCCGAGCCCCCACGACGCCTCGATCTCGGTCGCGGCGCCCGGCGCCGAGGGGGTGAACATCACTCCGGACACCTGGGCGTCCAGGTGGCGCTGGACGATGACGGCCATCGCGAGCTCGCCGGACGGCCCGTCACCGCGATAGCCGACGGCGCGCGCGGAGAACAGCGACGCCCAGCACCCGCGTACGGCGTCGGCGACCTCGCGCGCGCCCCGCACGGCGAGAAAGCTCTCGTGCTGACCGGCCGCGGACGCCTGCCCGGTGTCCTCGTTCGCCGCCGACGACCGCACGGCCACGGGCGGATCACCGAGCATGCCCAGCGCACGGTCGAGCGCACCGAACACATCGGCGCCGATCGGGTGAGCCTCGATCGCCCGCCGTATCCCGTCTGGGTCACTCGGCCCGAGGTTGTACGCGGTGGCGCGGGTTTCGACTGCCTGGCACGCCCCGCCGGGCCTGCCTGCTTCGGTGGCGCGGGGTTCGAGCGGCTGACGTGTTTCGCCGGACCTTCCCGGCGTGAGGTCCAGTACCGCGGTGCGGTAGGCGGCGAACGGGACGACGAAGCCGTCGGGGACCGGCAGTCCCGCCCGGAGCAGCGCGCCGAGCGCGGCGGCCTTGCCTCCAGAGGTGTCCGCGTCGGCGTCCTCAAGGGGAACGATCATCCCGAGCCTTTCAACAGTTCGTTGACAACAATTCGTTGATTGTGCATCCTGTCCCCCATGTCACGCAAGCACGACCTCGCCCACGACGCGCACGCCGATCACGGCCAGGCCCGGCGAGAACAGGACGCGCGCCGCCGGCTGCTGAACCGTGGCGCGGACGCGCTCGAACCCCGCCCGTGGCGGCCCCCGCCCGTCCCGCCGTCGGCGGTGGACCTCGCCCAGTTCGCCGTCTGGCGCTGGGCCGACCTGGACCAGGAGGACCTGCTGGGCGCCCTCGCCCTGCTGCCCGCCGCCCGCGCCGAGGTCGAGGCGCTGGAGTCCGCGCTGCTGTTCACCGCCCGTAGCCAGGGCCTGACCTGGGCGCAGATGGCTGAGGCGATGGGTTTCAACTCCCCGCAGGCATGCCAGCAGCGGTACACGCGCCTGACGGCCAGGCAGGAGGCGGACTCGTGACGCTGGACTCCTCGCCCGACGTGCTGGTCCTGCACGCCGTACGCGTCATCGGGTTCGCGGAGGCCCCGGTGCTCGCCAGGCGGTACGGTCTCGACGCGAGCCTGACGAACGAGGCGCTGCTCGACGCCGAGGCGCGCGGCTGGGTGGGCCACACCTCCTTCGCCGGGAGCGGCGGCTGGTCCCTGACCGAGTCCGGCCGGGCCGAGGGCGAGCGCAGGCTCGCCGCCGAACTCGCCCGCGTCGGCGGCGCCGACCGGATCCGGGACGTCTACCGGGACTTCCTCCCGCTGAACACCCTGCTGCAACAGGCGTGCACCGACTGGCAGCTACGGCCCGCCGAGGGGAACCGGCTCGCGGTCAACGACCACTCCGACCCCGGCTGGGACGCGGGCGTCCTCGACGAACTGGCGATCATCGGCCGCGCGCTCGCGCCGCTCGTGGCGCGGCTGGCGGGCGTCCTGGCGCGGTTCCGAGGGTACGACACCCGGTTCCGGGCGGCACTCGTCCGCGCCCGGGCAGGGGAGGGCGCCTGGGTCGACGGCAGTCAGGTCGACTCCTGCCATCGGGTCTGGTTCGAGCTCCACGAGGACCTTGTCGCCACGCTCGGCATCGACCGGCACACGGAACCCTGACCCGCACGTCCGGCAGAGGGCCTGTCTTCCTCGGCGGCCCGCCGCGAACGCCCCTCCGGCGGCGGTGACCGGGCGCGCACGGCGCTCAGGCCGCGTCCCTCCCCGGCGCCGGCCCCGGTGGGGACGGCCATGCACGCCAGAGGCGGGCACCTGGCCGCGATGCGCTTCGCCCCCTCCCGGGAAGGGCCCGCGAACGGAGGGAAAAGTTTCGAGCGGGGAGAAGCTTCCGAGACGGCGCCCCGCCCACGCGGGCCGTCATCGAGCCTGTTCTGCGGCGTCCCAGCGGACACGTGACGCGACCACCGTGTCGCGGTGCTCCGCCGCCCAGTCGGCCAGCCCCCGCAGCAGGCGGGTGAGGGAACGGCCGGTGTCGGTCAGCTCGTAGTCGACGCGCGCGGGCACCGTCGGATAGACGGTCCGCCCGACCAGGCCGTCGCGTTCGAGGCGGCGGAGGGTCAGGGTCAGCATCCGCTGCGAGATGCCGGGCACGCTCCGCTGGAGCTGCCGGAACCGGAGCGTCCCACCTGCCAGCTCGACGATCACCAGCACCGACCACTTGTCGCCGATGCGGTCGAGCATCTCGCGGATGTCGCAGGTTACCTCGGTGTTCGTCAGTGACACGAAAGTGCCTCCTTATGCCCGTCGTCGCCGCTGCGAATACTGGGGTGGTTACCGAAGAGAACCACTTTAGGAGTGCGGATGATCCTTGTCACGGGTGCCTCGGGCGCCTTGGGCGGACTGGTGCTGGAGCGGCTGCGCGGCCTTGAGCACGTCGTCGCGGGCAGCCGGACGCCCGGCCAGGCCGGGCAGGCGGCCCGCCTGGTCGACTTCGACGACCCCGGCGGCCTCGCCGAGGGCTTCCACGGGATGGAGACGCTGCTGCTGGTCTCGGCCGGGTACGCCGAGGACGACGTGGTGATCGCCCGCCACGGCGCGGCGATCGAGGCCGCGGAGCGCGCCGGAGTGGGACACATCGTCTACACCAGCATCACAGGCGCCGGCGACCACCTGTCGTACACGCTCGCCCACCGCTGGACCGAGCGCCGCCTGATGGCGGGGAGCGCGCACTGGACGATCCTGCGCAACGGCCTGTACTCCGACCTGTTCGTGCCGTACGCGGCGAACGCCGCCGCCACCGGTGAGCTCACGCTGCCGATCGGGGCCGGACGCCTGGCCGCCGTGGCGAGGGAGGACCTCGCCGACGTGGCCGCCTCGGTCGTGACCGACCCGGGTCGTCATCGCGGGCGGGTGTACGAGCTGGTGGGGGACCAGGCCGTCGGCGGCGCCGAACTCTCCGGGATCGTCGAGAAGCTCACCGGTGTACGGCCCGGCTACCGTCCGGGCACGCTCGCCGAGACCAGGGCGTTCCTGTCGGAGCTGGGCATGCCCGGCTGGCAGGTGCCGCATCTGATGTCCACGTTGTCCGCGGTCGCGGGCGGCTTCCTCGACGGGACCGGCGGCGACCTCGCCGACCTGCTCGGCCGCGCCCCCCGGCCCGCGCACGAGGTGATCGCCGCCGCTCTGACGCCCTGACTCCGCCGACCGTACGGCGGAGCCCGGCCCCGCCGTACGGCGGGGGATCTCCGGCCCGACGGCGGATGGATCATGAGCGGGCGGCGCCGTCACCTTTCGAGGAAAGATCCCTCGCCCTCGAAGGAGCGACATGCGCAAGACCGCCGTCGTGTTCGCGACGACCATCATGCTGGCCCGAGGTCTCACCAACGCCGAGATCGGCGCGATCCTGGGCATCAGCGCCGCCACCGTCAAGGACCACGTGGCCTCGGTCCTCGCCAAGCTGGGCGTCAGGGACCGCCTGCACGCCACGATCTTCGCCTACGCGAGCGGATTCATCCACCCGACCGGCGATCTGTGAAACCGGTACCCCAGGGGCCTGCGGGATCGGCGTCAGGAAGATCCACCGGATGGCCGGCAGGACCGGTGGCCCGATGATCCGCGCGGCCGGCCGGGTCGGCGGCCTGCCAGCGGGCGGCGCGGAAGGTGGTCGGCTGGGTGCCGGTGCGGCGGGTGAAGATTCGGGTGAAATAGGCGGTGTCGTGGTATCCGACCCGCCGCGCGATGGCCGCCACCGGCAGGTCCGTGCCCGCGAGCAGTTCCTTGGCGGTGCTCAGCCGTACCGACAGCAGGTAGTCGGCGGGCGTCAGCCCGACG
>NZ_BAAAHQ010000010.1:92442-186096 GCF_039525605.1 Nonomuraea longicatena
CCGCCCGCACCCGCAGCCGCAGCGCCCGCTCCGACAGCCCGAGGCGGCGGGCGTGCTCGGCCACGGGCAGGCGCAGCAGCGCGTCCCGGCGCAGGGCGCGCAGCACCGTGTCGTCGGTGCGGGCGCGGGCGGCCCGCCGTACGGTCACCACCAGCTCGTGCAGCAGCGCCGACGTCGTCACCTGCCCCTCGACCTCCCGGGCGGCCCGCGCCAGGCGGGCGAGCACACTGTCCACGGCGCCCGGCTCGGCCAGCGGGACGACGGGCGCCGAGCGCGACAACCAGCCGAGTTCCTCGTAGGCGCCGCCCGCCGGGCCGTCGAAGAGCACCCACCGCTCGCTCCAGCGTCCGTCGGGCCGGTAGGTGTGGCGCACGCCGGGGAACAGCCAGAACAGGGCGGGCGGACGCACCGCGAGTGGAACGCCGCCCCCGGTTGCGAGCGAGCCGGTGCCGCTGGTGACGAGCACGGCCGCGTAGCAGTCCAGCGACCGCTCCAGTACGCCGGCCCCCTGCGCCTCCTGGGCGCCGACACCGAGGCAGGCCAGCCCGAGGCGGCGGTGGGCCGCGTCCGGCACGAGGTAATGGGACCAATTGATCATGAAGAGGAATCCAGCGACGGTGACGTACGCGTCCAATGACATCATCTCGCGGGGCGAGCACAGTGAACGGCATGCTCACTTCCAACGGATACGTGCTGGACCCGGCCCGCGTCGGAGCGCTGGAGCCGGTGCCGGAGCACGAGCGCCACGACCGCGACGCGCTTTGGGAGCGGCTTCGCAGGCACGGCTACCTGTACCTGCGCGGCCACCTCGACCCGGCCGCCGTGAACGCCTTCCGCGCCTTCTACCTGGACCGGCTCGGCGTCGGTGGTCCGGCCGAGTTGCCGCCGGACCGGCTGCGGCAGGTGCTGTTCAAGGAGATCGTCCCCGGCCCCGAGTACGCCGCCTTCTGCTCGCAGGAGGCGGTCAGGGGCTGGTACGCCTGGTTGCTGGGCGGTGCGCCGTTCCTGCACCGCCGGAAGATCATCCGTCATGTCAAGCCCGGTCAGCGCGGTGTCGGCACCGCCACGCAGGCCCATTACGACCTGGTGTACCTGCGCGAGGGCACCGACCAGGTCCTCAGCTCGTGGATCCCGCTCGGCGACTGCCCGCTCAGCCGGGGCGGCCTGGTCTACCTGGAGGGCAGCCACCACGCCGTGCGGGCGAAGGAGGCGGCGGGCCTGCTGCGCCATCCGGCCGCCTCGATCACCGCCGACCTGCCCGCGCTCGCGGAGGAGTACGACAGCAGGTGGCTGGTGGCCGACTACGCCTCGGGCGACATGGTGGTGCACTCGGCTTATCTCGTCCACGCCGCCCTCGACAATCGCGACCCCGACGGCGTGGTGCGGCTGTCGACGGACATCCGCTACCAGAGCGCCGCCCAGCCCATCGACTGGCGCTGGCAGCACGACTGGCACGACCGGGACGGACTCTAGGCGACGAGCGCCACCCGCACCGCCGAGGGGTCGTCGCCGGGCAGCGGCAGGGAGAAGACCGCCGTCCGGCCTCGGGCGGCGTAGCTGATGAAGCGCAGGCCGTCCTCGTCCCAGGTGTCCAGGACGTCGGAGGACAGATGGGAGGAGGCCGAGCAGAAGGCGGGGCTGCGGTAGAGCACGCGCAGCGACACCTCCAGGGGCACGAGTTCGGAGACGCGGGCGGCCAGCGGGTCGCGCCGGCGGACGATCGCCCGGCGCAGCGGCGTCAGCCAGTGGCGGTCCAGTTCGGGCGACAGCGCCACCACCGCAAGGCCCTCGGCCAGTCCGAGCAGCACGAGCAGCGGCGACACGGCGACCGGCCCGGCCCCCACCGGCGCCCCTGCCAGGCCCCCGACCAGCGCCGTGAGGCTCAGGGCGAGCAGGAGTCCGGCGCGGGCGAAGGAGCGCCACTCGACCGGACGGCTGTGCGCGCCCAGGCAACCGCACGACGACGTCGGAGCCTTGCGCGCGGAGTAGGTCAGATATCCGAGGAAACCTGCGGTGAGGACGACCGCCGCCGCACCCTCCCAGACCAGTGAGGGCGGGACGAGCAGGACGGCGGCGACGGCCAGTTCGAGCACCGCGACGACGCGGAGGGCGGGGATCGCGCGCGCCTGGCCGACGAGCTGGGCCAGTGCGGTCTGGCCAGCCTGCGATCGCATGCGCCGGTCGAGCAGTTTCAGCAGGGCGGCCCAGGCGAGAAAGACGGCGATCACGTACGGCTGCAGCGCGGCGATCCCTTGCATGCGTCCCTCCTAGTGGGGTGAGAAGACCGTGGCGATGTCGACTTCGTTGGTGTCGGGGCGCCACGCGCCGAGGATCTGGACGTGCTGGCCGACGCTCAGCGTGGACAGGTCGGAGGTGGCGGGGGCGTCGGAGTGGACGGCCACCGAGGTACCCGCCACGACGTTGGCGACGACGTCCTTGCCGTTGTGGTCAAGATGGATGCGGTCGGTAGTGATGTTGCGGATGTGTCCCTTGATGTTGACGATGTTCAGCCACACGGACTCGGCCGCGAGGACGCCGTCCGGCATGCGCACGCCGCGTGCGTACAGGCCGTCACCCGGTTTGGCCGAGTCGAAGCCCACCGGGCCGAGCTTCCACAGGCTGGTGCCGTCCACGACTCTGATCTGGTGGAAGACCAGGTTCGACCCGAGCACCATGAGGACGTTGTCCTTGATCGAGCGGATCCGGCCCTCGGCGAAGTTGGGGTCGGGGTCGCCGGGTTTCACCGCCTGGTCCGGGGCCGCCGCGAAGGCGGCCTCCGGGCCGAGCGAGCCCATCGCGGTGGCGGCCACGACGCTCGCGCCGCCGCCGAGCAGGGCCGATTTGAGCATCTGCCTTCTGCTGGTCATCGCCGCCCCCTCAGCCTGCCGTGATCTCGCACGGCCGCAGGCCCGTGGACAGGCTCGCGATCGCGCTGTAGGCGGCGGCGGTGAGGTCGATGATGCGGTCGGTGCCGCAGGTGCTGCCGCAGCAGCTGCGCTCACCGCACCACAGGTCGGTCTGCGGTCCGCAGTCGGCGATCGAGGTGGTGATGCTCTGGCCGCTGCACAGGTTGGTGGTCTTGTGCCGGTAGCCGCAGGTGCGGCGCGACAGGTTGAACCCGCACCGGTCCGGGCGGGTGATCGCCCAGCAGGCGTCGGAGGTGTTGGGCCAGGCGTGCTGCATGCTGCCCGAGTTGCAGGTGCCGCAGGCGCCGCGTCCCTGGGTGCCGCACGGCCCCCAGGCCGTTCCGCAGCAGAACCACGAGACCTCGCCTCTGACGGCGGCGTTTAAGTCGATGGGAAGTTCGTCCGGTGGGGCCTGCACCATGCGCGTCTCCTAGGGGTGGGGATGATGCCGCGGTGCTGAAACTTTCCGACTTGATCAATGAATAGCATGTAAGGATCTTTCGTCAATGTCTAGATGCGCCCGGACTCCAGCCGGAGGGTCACCGAGAGCGCGTCGGGGTCGGCGGCCTCGACCCCCTTGGCCGCGAACCAGGTCGCCACGTTGCGGGCGTCGCGGTCGAGGAAGCCGGGGCCCGCGGGATGTGAGATCACGTCCACGATCTGCGGCAGGTCGATGATCACCGGGCGCCCGTCCCGGACGAGGATGTTGTAGGGCGACAGGTCGCCGTGGGCCAGGCCCTCGCGCGCCAGCAGCACCAGCGCGTCCACGAGCTGTTCCCACAGGCCGGGCAGATCGTCGCGGACGTTCGCCAGGCGCGGCGCGGCGTGGCCGTCCGAGGTGCCGATGAACTCCTGCAGCACCTCGGTCCCCACGATCTGTACCGGGTACGGCACGGGCAGGCCCAGCTCCCACAACCGGCACAGCGCCACGAACTCGGCGCCCGCCCATTCGCTCGCCGCCGCGTCGCGGCCGTAGGCGGATTTGCGCGCCATCGCACGCGCCGTGCGGGTGTCGCGGGTGCGGCGGCCTTCGCGGTAGCCGGCGTCGCGGTGGAAGAGCCGGTGCTGGGCGGCGCGGTAGCGCTTGGCGGCCAGCAGGCACACGCGGTCGGTGTCGGGGACCCCGCGCGAGATCAGGTGGACGTCGGCCTCTTTGCCGGTCTTGAGTACGCCGAGTTCGGTGTCGACGGCGGCGAGTTCGGTCACCAGCCAGTCGGGATGCGGCTGCGGGCCGCGCTCGGTCGGGGTGCTCCGGTCCCAGGTGGACCAGCGGTCACCGGCGGGAGGAGAACTGTGGAAGTCGTCGTCGAACGGGTCGTGCAGCATGGTGAAGAACTCCGAGGAGTGTGCCCACCGATGCGTCAGCCACCGGCGGGGAGGTCGATGAGGGACAGCGTGAAGTACGCCATGCCGACCTCCCTTCTCCCGGTGTGGAACACAACGCCGCCGAGTATGCCGAGCGCCCGGGCGCGGGCGCAACCGGATTTACTGCTCGCGGCGTTGCTCCATGGTGCGGCGGTACAGCTCGTCGATCTCGTCGAGCGGGTCGGCCGACGGCTTGCGCGCCTCGATCTCCAGGTCGGTGCGGGTGCTGAGCTCGTCGATGCCGGTGCTCGCGTGCTCGGCCTGCGTACGCATCAGGTCGGCGCGGATGCGCGCGCACATCGCCGTCAGCTTGGCCTGGTGCTCGCGCAACTGCCCGAGCGTCGTCTGGTCGCTCATCGACGAGACACGCACGTGCTTGGCGTACATGCCGAGCTGGTGGTCCTGGGCCTCGGCCTGCCTGGCGAGCTGCGCCATCAGGTCGGGCAGGTCGCTGAGGCCCCAGCCCTGCTGCTGGGCGTGGTCGATGGCCTGACGGGTGAGGGCGACCTCGCGCCGCAGGTCGAGGCGCAGGCGCTCGACCTCGGACGCCTCGCCGGTGCCCATGGCGTTGACATGGGCGCTGAGCCGGTTCGTCGCCTGTTTGGCGGACTTGGCGGCCTTCTTGCCCACCTTGACCGCGAAGTAGATCGCCGCCCCGCCGAGGGCGAGCAGCACCAGGAACACGACCAGCAAGATCGCGATGACCGTTTCGATCGGAGACACCTCCCGCCGCCTGAGTCTAGTGCTCGTGACGTCCGGACCAACGCGCGCACAGGGCTTCCGGTTCCGCCTTCGAGCCTAGCAAGCACTTGATCGGGCATGCGGCGTGTGGTTCAGTGCAGCCAGCCCGCACCTCCCGCGAGCCCGCCCAGAAGGAGGCGATCGTGCCGTACGCGCTGGTCGAGGCCGATGTCCGGCTCTTCTACACCGACGACGGCACGGGCCCCCCGCTGCTGCTGGTGCACGGCTGGGGCGCCGACTCCCACCAATGGTCGTGGCACCTCGACGCGCTCGCCGAGCGCCACCGGGTGCTCGCCGTGGACCTGCGCGGCCACGGCTACTCCAGCGTCCCCGCAGAGGGCAACACCCCGCGCCGGATGGCCGCCGACCTCGCCCGGCTCCTCGCCGCGCTCGACGTCACCGAGATCGTGGCCGTCGGCCACTCGATGGGGGCCCAGGTCGTCTCCGTCCTCGCCGTCGAGCACCCGCGCCTGGTCGCCCGGCTGGTCGCGGTGGACCCCGGGTACGGCATGCCGCCGGAGCTGGCCGCGACGCTGGCGGGGACGGTCGCGGCGCTGGGCTCGGCCCACGCGCACGAGACGGCGGTCGAGATCGACCGCTGGTGCACCAACGCCGCGACCCCCGCCGTCGTCAGGAACTGGCACCGCCGCCGCCTGTACGGCATGGCACCCCACGTGCTGGCACAGGCGTTCGAGGGCATGTTCGCGCTGCCGGACTCCATCGGCCTGCGCCCCGCCGCCGACGCCTACCTGGCCCGCAGGAGCTGCCCCGTGCTGTCGATCTGGTCGGACCCGCGCCAGGCCGCCTGGGAGTCCCGACTGTTCGCCCACCCCGCCTCGCGGGCCGTCGCGTGGGAGGGCGCGGGCCACCGCCTCCACGAGGAGCGCCCCGAGGCGTTCGTCAGGCTCCTCCTGGAGTGGCTGGCGGACGGCGGCGCCGCCGTACCCGCCTGATCAGCCACCACGCGAACACCGCGAGCCCCACCAGCAGCACGAGCACCAGCAGCGGCAGGAAGATCGCCACGAGGCTCACCCCGAGCGAGCCCGCGTCCTCGACGGTGCTGGCCACCGGCGCACCCGCCCCGGCGGTGCCGACGTTGACGATCGGCCGGGCGGTCGACTTCAGCGCGTGGACGGCCAGCGCCATCGCGATGCCGAGCACCCAGCTCACCCACGGATGCTCGGTGACCCAGGTGGAGTGGTCGAGTTCGGCCGCCGCCGACGTGGCACTGAAGACGACGCCGCCGGACAGCGGCCGCACGGCCGTCTGGACCAGATCGTTGACGGTGTCGACGGCCGGGATCTTGTCCAGCACGAACTCGGCCGCCAGTAGTACGGCGAGGACGGCGAGCACGCCCCAATTGGACAGCCACGCGTAGCCCTCCGGCAGCTTGACCGCGTCGGTGAAGTTGGCCAGCACGCCCACGACCAGCAACGGGATGTAGGCGTTGAGCCCGGCGGCCGTGGACAGGCCGAGGCCGGTCAGCGTGGCGAACATGCCCCCTAGTCTGCCCGAGCGGCCTCGTCGAGCAGCAGTGACAGGCCCGGTCCGGTGAACTCGGCGGCCGCGCTGTCGAACCTGCCGAGGCCCCATGACCAGAAGTCGAAGTCGATGGCGTGGTTGGTGCCGTCCTGGATGGTGGCCCAGAGCGTCCAGCCGTACTTGGACATCAGGCCGAGCAGTCGCGCCCGCGCGATGCGGTGGCGCAGGCGGCGGCCGTAGTAGGCGGTGACGAGCAGTTCCAGGTGCTCCAGCGTCAGGTCGCACTCGCTCCAGATGTTGCCGAGCTCGAAGCAGGGGTCGTTGTTGCCCGAGTACTCGAAGTCGATGAGGCGGAGCCGCTCGCCGTCGTCGATGAAGTTGCCCGCCAGCAGGTCGTTGTGGCATGGGACGGTGCCCTCGGCGCGGACGCGCAGGGCGGACCTGATGCGCGCGACCTGCGGCTCGAAGTCCAGATATTTCGCCGGGAGGCGGAAATTTCGGGATATGACGGTGCGGAGGTATCGCTCCCGCACCTCGAACATGTCGAAGTCCCGCGCGAAGCGCGGACCCGCGTGCAGCGCGCGGCACACCCCCGCGACCCTCCGCAGGTTCGCGGGCTCGCGCAGATCGGCCGCCTGGAGCGTGCGCCCCGGCAGGAACCCCGCCACCAGCACCCCGAGTTCGCGCACGTACGCGTGGACCGGCGCCCCCAACCCCGCCCGCCCGGCGGCCAGCGCGTTCGCGTGCTCGGCGTCCCTGTCGATGTCGAGCAGGGCGCACTCGCTGGCCGGGATCCGCACGACGTAGGTCGCGCCGGGCACGCTCACCTTGAGGTTTCGGTTGGTGAGCCCGCCGGGCAGCTCCTCGACGGTGCGCGGCAGGCCGGACAGCAGGGGGATGCGGTCGAGAACCTCGTCCATGGGCGCTCTCCTCGTCACGCTTGAGCGGCGATGCTAGAGCAGTTCCACCCCCGCGTAAACGGTCTAGACCTTTTATCCGCCCGGGGTTACCGTGCCCGCATGAGCGACTCGGCCCGCATCGTGATCATCGGCGGCGGCGTCGGCGGCACCAGCGTCGCCCACCACCTCACCGAACTCGGCGAACGCGACGTGCTACTCCTGGAGCGCGACGAGCTGACCAGCGGCTCCACCTTCCACTCGGCCGGACTCGTGGGCCAGTTGCGCGCCGACCCGGCCCTGACCCGGATGAACCGCCACTCCGTCGAGCTCTACCGCAGGCTCGACGGCTGGAGCGAGTGCGGCCTCAAACTGGCCGCGAGCCCCGGACGGCTGGCCGAGATCCGGCGCCAGATCGGCTGGGCCCGCGCCCAGGACCTGCCCCTGGAGGAGATCTCCGCTGCGGAGGCCGTGGAACTGTTCCCGCTCATGGACCCCCGGGGCGTCGTCGGCGCCGCCTACCTGCCCACCGACGGCCAGATCGACCCCTCCCAGCTCTGCTACGCGCTGGCCGGGCTCGCCCGCGCGGCGGGCGCCAGGATCCGCACCCGCACCCGCGTCCTCGGCATCGACGTCGAGAACGGCCGGGTCACCGGCGTCCGCACCGACCAGGGCGACATCGCCTGCGAGATCGTGGTCAACTGCGGCGGCATGTTCGCCGCCGAGATCGGCCGCATGGCGGGCGTGCGCGTCCCGATCATCCCGGTGTCCCACCAGTACGTGATCACCGACGCCTTCCACGGGCACACCGGCCTGCCCACCCTGCGCGACCCCGACCTGCTCGTCTACTACCGGCAGGAGGTCCGGGGCCTGGTCATGGGCGGGTACGAGCGCACGTGCGCGCCGTGGACCGACCCCGTCCCGCAGGACTTCAACGGCCGCCTGCTGCCCGAGGACCACGACCGTTTCGCCGAGATCTTCGCGGGCTCCCGGCTGCGGGTGCCCGCCATGGCCGACGTCGGCATCCGCAAGATGATCAACGGGCCGGAGGCGTTCACCCCCGACAACGAGTTCTGCCTCGGCGAGAGCGAGGTCGGCGGCTTCTTCGTCGCCGCCGGGTTCTGCGCCCACGGCATCGCGGGCGCGGGCGGCGTCGGGCTGGTCATGGCCGAGTGGATCCTCGCGGGCGAGCCGCCCATGGACCTGTCGCACATGGATATCCGCCGCTTCGGCGCCCACTACCGCTCGCCCTCCTACACCCGCGGACGCGTGGTGGAGAACTACGAGACCTACTACGACCTGCGCCCGCCCGGCCGCGAACGCCGCGCCGGGCGCCCGCTGCGCACCTCGCCCGCCTACCCCTGGCACGCCGCGCACGGCGCCGTCTTCGGCGAGAAGGCCGGATGGGAACGGGTCCACTACTACGCCTCCAACGCCGGGCCGCACGAGGACCCGGAGCCCAGAGGGTGGGCGGCGGAAGCCTGGCACCCGGCGATCGGCGCGGAGCACCGCGCGACCCGGACCACCGCCGGGCTGTTCGACGAGAGCTCCTTCGCCAAGCTGGAGGTCACCGGCCCCGGCGCCGCGGCGCTGCTGGAATGGGTGTGCGACAACCGTGTCGCCCGCGAGGCCGGCGCCGTCACCTACACACAGGCGCTCAACCGGCGTGGCGGCATCGAGGGCGACTTCACCGTCACCCGGCGCGGCGAGGACGACTTCCTGATCGTCACCGGCACCGCCTGCGGCACCCGCGACCTCGGACGGCTGCGCGAGCAGGCCAGACGGCGCGGCGCGGCCGTCCGCCTCGCCGACGTCACCGGGCAGTACGCCTGCTTCGCCCTGTGGGGGCCGCGCGCCCGCGACATCCTCGCGCCCGTCGCGGCGGGCCCGCTGGAGGCGCCCGGCATGTCCGCCCGGGAGATCACCGTGGGCGACGTGCCCGTCCTGGCGCTGCGGGTGAGCTTCGTCGGAGAGCACGGCTGGGAGCTGTACTGCTCCAGCGAGTACGGCAGGGCCCTGTGGGAGACCCTCTGGGCGGCCGGGCGCCCCCATGGCCTGGTGGCGGGCGGCTACCGCGCGATCGACAGCCTGCGACTGGAGAAGGGCCACCGCGTGTGGGGCACGGACATCGGCCCCGAGACCACACCGTACGAGGCGGGGCTCGGCTTCTGCGTCGCGGCGGACAAGGACTTCCTCGGCAGGGACGCGCTCGATCCCGATCCCGCGCGCCGCCTGCGCCGCATCGTGCTGGACGACCCGCGCACGGTGGTCCTCGGCAGCGAGCCGGTCCGCGTGGACGGCCTCGTGGCGGGCCGCGTCACCTCCGGCGGGTACGGCTACACCCTCGAACGCTCCCTCGCCTACGCCTACCTGGAGCCGGGCCCCGGCACCCGGGTGGAGATCGAGTCGTTCGGCGAGCCCGTCGGCGGCGTCGTCGCATAGCGGTTTCAGATGATCGGCGGGTCTGCGTCACCCGGTGTGGACGGTGACGCGGGTTCGGTCGGCCGGAACAGCTCGGGTTCGCGTCACCCTGTGTGGACCGTGACGCGAACTCGGTCGGCCGGAACAGGTCGGGTCCGCGTCACCCGGTGCGGACCGTGACGCGGACCCGGTCGGGCCGGAACAGGTCGCGGGCGTACTCCAGGGGCACGCCCTCGGCGGTGTAGGCGGTGCGCTCGATGCGCATGAGCGGCGTGCCCGCCGCCACCCCCAGGTGGGCAGCCTGCCCGTCGTCGGCCACGACCGGGTCGAGGTGCTCGACCGCGCTGCTCGGCCGCAGGCCGTACGCGGTCGTGAGCAGGGCGTAGAGGGAACCGGTCAGATCCCGCTCCAGCAGGCCGGGCAGCGGCGCGGCCGGGAAGAACGAGTGCTCCAGCGCCACCGGCGAGCCGCCCGCCGAGCGGACCCGGGAGATCTCGTGCACCCGCGCCGCACCCTCCAGCTCCAGGGCGGCGGCCACCTCCTCCGGCGCCGCGGCGGTCGCCGCGCGTAGCACCCAGGCCTGTGCGGTCAGGTGCGCCCTGCGCATCTGCTCGGTGAACCCGGCCAGCCCCGTCAGGTCGCACTCCGCCCGCCGGTCGGCGGGGTCGGCGACGAACGCGCCCCCGGAGCGGCCCGGGACCCGTACCAGTGCGCCCTGGGCGGCCAGCGCCGCCAGCGCCTGCCGCAGCGTCATCCGCGACACCCCGAGCCGGGCGGCGAGGTCGCGCTCGCCGGGCAGGCGGTCGCCGGGCGCGATCTCGCCGCTGTCGATCGCGGCCCGCAGCCGCCGCTCGATCCGGACGTGCGCGGGCACCCCGCCGCCCCGGGTCAGCTCGACGAACTCCACGCTTCTACTGTGACAGTTCCCACACGGACCCCCACACGGACCCAGGCGGTCCCGCACGGTCGCGCACGGTCCTGCACGGCTCTCATGCCGGGCGGTTCAGAGCGGCGAGGCCGGGGGAGTGCCAGCCGCGCGCGGGATCGTACGAGCGCACCAGCCGGGCCGGGACGCCCGCGACCACGCTGTGGTCGGGGAACTCGCCCCGCACCACCGCGCCGCCCGCCACCACGCACTGCCGCCCGAGCCGGGTGCCCGGCAGGATGATCGCCCCGGCGCCCAGCCATGAGCCGGAGCCGATCGATACCGGGCTGTTGCGCGGCCACTGCCTGCCGATCGGGATGTCCGGATCGTCGTAGACGTGGTTCTGATCGGTGATGTACACGTACGGGCCCGTGAAGACGTGGTCGCCGATGTCGATGGACTCGTGCGCCACGATGTGGCTGCCCCTGCCGATCGAGCACGAGCCGCCGATCCGCAGAATCGAGCCGGGTCCGAGATCCTGTCCTGGCCCCATGCCACACGACAGGGAGACCCGCTCGCCGATGAGCGTGCCGTCGCCGATCTCGATCCAGTGCTCGCCGAAGATCGCGCCAGGCGGGAACGCGATGCTCACCCCCGCGCCGATCCGGCCGAAACGATGGCCGGCGGGGGTGGCCGAGGTGATCGCCCCGGCCGTGCGAATCGCCCCGTAGGCCCGGTGAACAAAGGCGCCGACGGCACGTCGTACGAGTGACATAGGGCCCAAAGTTACCGCTTGGTCAGACTGTTCGGGCATGTCGGGGGCGTTCTTTGATATCCTGACAGCCCGTGGACAGTTCGACCACACCTCGAGCCACGGGAGCCTCCTTGCGCAGCGCATCGCAAACCAAGCATCTGTTCGTCACCGGCGGTGTCGCCTCCAGTCTCGGCAAGGGCCTCACGGCTTCCAGCCTCGGCCGTCTGCTCAAGGCGCGCGGGCTCCGGGTCACCATGCAGAAGCTCGACCCCTACCTCAACGTCGACCCCGGCACGATGAACCCGTTCCAGCACGGTGAGGTCTTCGTCACCGACGACGGCGCGGAGACCGACCTCGACGTCGGCCACTACGAGCGCTTCCTCGACACCGACCTGCACGGCTCGGCCAACGTCACCACCGGCCAGGTCTACTCCAACGTGATCGCCAAGGAGCGGCGCGGCGAGTACCTCGGCGACACCGTCCAGGTCATCCCCCACATCACCAACGAGATCAAGGACCGCATCCGTGGCATGGCGGGTCCCGACGTCGACGTGGTCATCACCGAGGTCGGCGGCACCGTCGGCGACATCGAGTCGCTGCCGTTCCTGGAGTCCGTCCGCCAGATCAGGCACGAGGTCGGCCGCGACAACGTGTTCTTCCTGCACGTGTCGCTGCTGCCGTACATCGGGCCCTCCGGAGAGCTGAAGACCAAGCCCACCCAGCACTCCGTCGCCGCCCTGCGCAGCATCGGCATCCAGCCGGACGCCATCGTGCTGCGCTCCGACCGGCCGGTGCAGACCTCCATCAAGCGCAAGATCAGCCTGATGTGCGACGTCGACGAGGACGCCGTCGTCAGCGCCGTGGACGCGGCCTCCATCTACGACATCCCCCGTGTGCTGCACTCGGAGGGCCTCGACGCCTACGTCGTGCGGCGCCTCGGCCTGCCCTTCCGCGACGTCGACTGGAAGGAGTGGGAGCAACTGCTGCGCCGGGTGCACCGTCCGGCGAAGGAGGTCACGATCGCGCTGGTCGGCAAGTACATCGACCTGCCCGACGCCTACCTCAGCGTCACCGAGGCGCTGCGCGCCGGCGGCTTCGCCAACGACGCCCGCGTCAACATCCGCTGGGTCAAGAGCGACGACTGCGAGACCCCGGACGGCGCCGAGCGCGAACTCGACGGCGTCGACGGCGTGCTGATCCCCGGCGGGTTCGGCGTGCGGGGCATCGAGGGCAAGATCGGCGCGATCCGGCACGCCCGCGAGAACAAGGTGCCGCTGCTCGGCATCTGCCTCGGCATGCAGGGCATGGTCATCGAGGCCGCCCGCAACCTGGCCGGGATCGAGGAGGCGGGCTCCGCCGAGTTCGACCCCGACACCAAGCACGCCGTCATCTCCACCATGGCCGACCAGCAGGACGTCGTCTCGGGCGAGCGCGACATGGGCGGCACGATGCGCCTCGGCTCCTACACGGCCAAGCTCGGCGAGGGCACCCTGGCCAGGCAGTTGTACGGCGGCAAGGCCAAGGTCGCCGAGCGCCACCGCCACCGCTACGAGGTCAACAACGCCTACCGCGACAAACTGGAGAAGGTCGGCATGGTCTTCTCCGGGCTCTCGCCCGACGGCCGCCTGGTCGAGTACACCGAACTGCCCGCCGACACCCACCCGTTCTTCATCGGCACCCAGGCCCACCCCGAGTTCAAGTCGCGGCCGACACGGGCCAACCCGATGTTCAAGGGACTGATCAACGCGGCCCTCGCCTACGCCGACAGCCGCGTGGCGGCCAAGGTCGCCAAGGTCGCCAAATGAGGGACACTCCGGAGACCTGGCCCGTCACGGCCACCAGGGAGCACTTCAAGGGGTACGTGATCGGGGTGCGCACCGACACGGTGCGCATGCCCGGTGACACCGTCGCCGACCGCGACTACGTCGTCCACCCCGGCTCCGTCGCGGTGCTCGCCCTCGACGACGAGGGCCGGGTGCTGCTGCTGCGCCAGTACCGTCACCCGGTACGGCACCTGCTGTGGGAACTGCCCGCCGGGATCCGCGACGTCGAGGGCGAGCCGCTGGCCGCCACCGCCGCCCGCGAACTCGCCGAGGAGGCCGGGTACGCCGCGGGTACCTGGCACACCCTCGTCGACCTGATGACCTCGCCCGGCATGGCCGACGAACGGGTCAGGGTCTTCCTGGCCCGCGACCTGCGGCCGGTCCAGATCGACTTCGAGCGCAAGCACGAAGAGACCGATATGCCCATCGAATGGGTTCCACTGCCCGACGCGGTGGAAATGGCGCTCATGGGACGGATCCACAATTCCCCGGCCGTGGCCGGTATCCTCGCCGCGTACGCGGCCTCCGCCGAAGGGTACGAGCTGCTGCGACCGGCCGACGCACCTGAGGAGTGACGTTTCGTGGAGGCGGTGCTGTCCGGCTACCTCGCCCATCTGGCGGTGGAGCGGGGCCTGGCCGCCAACACCCTCGCCTCCTACCGGCGCGACCTGCGCCGCTACGTCGACCACCTCCGGGCGCGCGGGCGGGCCGACCTCGCCGACGTGGCCGAGGACGACGTGCTGGCGTTCCTGTCCGCGCTGCGTGAGGGCGACGGCGAACATCCCGCCCTCGTCGCCGGCTCGGCGGCGCGGGCGGTCTCCGCCGTACGCGGGCTGCACCGCTTCGCCCTGCGCGAGGGCGTCACCGGCCACGACCCCGCGCACGGGGTCCGTCCGCCGCGTCCGCCGCGCAGGCTGCCGAAGGCGATCGCCGTGGACGAGGTCGAGCGGCTCATCGCCGCCTCCGGCCCGGACGGCGCGCCGCTGACGCTGCGCAACCGGGCCCTCCTTGAGGTCCTGTACGGCACCGGCGCCCGCATCTCGGAGGCCGTCGGCCTGGCCGTGGACGACCTGGAGGATGACCAGGTACGGCTGCGCGGCAAGGGCGGCCGTACCCGGGTGGTCCCGCTGGGCCGCTACGCCCGCGAGGCCCTCGACGCCTACCTGGTCCGCGCCCGTCCCGGGCTCACCGCCAGGGGAAAGGGCACGCCCGCGCTGTTCCTCAACGCCAGGGGCGGGCGGCTGACCCGGCAGGGGGCGTGGGAGGTGCTGCAGGCCGCCGCCGAACGTGCCAGACTTGTTGGGATATCTCCCCATGTCCTGCGCCATTCCTTCGCAACCCACCTCCTTGACGGCGGTGCCGACGTTAGGGTGGTTCAAGAGCTGCTCGGCCACGCCTCGGTGACCACCACCCAGGTCTACACCCTGGTCACGGTCGACAGGCTCCGCGAGGTCTACGCCGCAGCGCACCCCCGTGCCCGGCGGTGATCTATAGTCTTCGCGACCGGCGGCGTGCCGCCTTGCCGGTCTAAAGGCTGACCCCATAGTGTCCGTCCGGACGGTCCGGTTCGGGATCGTCAGGGAGGTTCGAGCTGGTGACTGTGACGACCAACGGTTCGACCCAGGGGAACCCCGACAACCCCTGGGGTGACACGAAGACCGCCAACCCCAAGGGAGGCGTCAACCTGGGCCCCACCGGGAGACCTCGGCCGCTCTTCCCCGACCCCGGCGTGCGCGAGACGCACGGGCCCGCCCGGGTGGTCGCGATGGTCAACCAGAAGGGCGGGGTCGGCAAGACCACCACCACCATCAACCTCGGCGCCGCGCTCGTCGAGTACGGCCTCAAGGTGCTGCTCGTCGACTTCGACCCGCAGGGCGCCCTGTCCGTCGGCCTCGGCATCAACCCCCATCAACTCGACCTCACGGTCTACAACCTGCTGATGGACCGCAACGTCTCCGCCGAGGACGTCCTGCTGGAGACCGGCGTCGAAGGACTCGACCTGCTGCCCAGCAACATCGACCTGTCCGCGGCCGAGGTCCAGCTCGTCACCGAGGTCGCCCGCGAGCAGGTGCTCGGCCGCGTGCTCAAGCCGCTGCTGCCGCACTACGACGTCTGCCTCATCGACTGCCAGCCGTCGCTCGGCCTGCTCACCGTCAACGCGCTCACCTGCGCACACGGCGTCATGGTGCCGCTGGAGTGCGAGTTCTTCGCGCTGCGCGGCGTCGCCCTGCTCATGGACACCATCGCCAAGGTCCAGGAGCGGCTCAACGACGAGCTTGAGATCGAGGGCCTGCTGGCCACCATGTACGACGCCCGCACCCTCCACGGCCGCGAGGTCCTCGCCCGCGTCGTCGAGGCGTTCGGCGACAAGGTCTTCCACACCGTCATCAACCGGACGGTCCGCTTCCCCGACGCCACCGTCGCCGGAGAGCCGATCACCACCTTCGACCCGTCGTCGCTCGGCGCCAACGCCTACCGCGAACTGGCCAGAGAAGTACTCTCGCGCTGGCCCGCGCCTGCGACAATGGCCAGGTGACGGCCACCCCGACAGCTACCCCGGTTGAGCAAGGGGGCTTCCAGGTCCACCTGGACGTCTTCCAAGGCCCCTTCGACCTGCTGCTCGGGCTCATCTCCAAACACAAGCTGGACATCACCGAGGTCTCGCTTTCCAAGGTCACCGACGAGTTCATCTCCTACATCACTTCGCGCGGGCCCGAGTGGGACCTCGACCAGACCAGCCACTTCCTCCTGGTCGCCGCCACGCTCCTCGACCTGAAGGCCGCTCGGCTACTGCCGTCCGGAGAGGTCGAGGACGAGGAGGACCTCGCCCTGCTGGAGGCCCGCGACCTGCTGTTCGCGCGGCTCCTGCAGTACAAGGCGTACAAGGAGGTCGCCAAGGTCTTCTCCGGCCTCATGGCGGAGGAGTCGCTGCGCTATGCGCGCATCGTCCCCATGGAGCCCAGGTTCGCCGACCTGCTGCCCGAACTCGTCCTCGGCATCGGCCCCGACCAACTGGCCAGGATCGCCGCGCGGGCCTTCACCCCCAAGGCGCCGCCGACCGTCAGCGTCGGGCACATCTACCAGCCACTCGCCAGCGTGCGCGAACAGGCCGCTATCCTTGTGCGGCGCCTGCGGCGCATGCGCAAGGCGACCTTCCGCGCCCTGGTCGCCGACTGCGAGGGCACCTTCGAGGTGATCGCACGATTCCTGGCCGTCCTGGAGCTGTTCCGGGAGTCCGCGGTCATGTTCGAGCAGCTCGAACCCCTCGGCGACCTGCACGTGACCTGGACCGGCGCCGACGACGGCGACGTCTCGGTGGGCGACGACTACGACGAGAGCGCGGAGAAGACCACAGATGAGTGACGAGACGCCTGCGGCACCCCGGCGTTCCGACGACTCCGGCCTGCCCGCCTGGATGACCCTTCCCGGCGCTCTCACCTCCCCGGCCCCCGAGCCTGCGGCCGAGCCGCCGTCTGCGCCTGCCGCCCAAGACTCTGCGGCCGTCCCGGATCCCGAGCCCGCGTCTGGGCTTGTGCCCGAGCCCGCGCCCGAGCCCGAGCCCGCGCCTGAGCCCGCTTCCGGGCCTGTGCTTGCTTCCAGGCCGACGCCCCCGCCTGGCTCGGTGCCGCACGCTCGGGCCGGTGCCGTACCGGCCGAGAGCACGGTTCGGACCTTCTCGCCCGTGAGCGTCCCCGGCTCGCCCGCCCGTGCGGGCGGTTCCACGGCCGGCCCGGCGGAATCCCCGGCGCGGGTCGCCGGGTCCCTGGCCGCCGAGATCGACGAGAGCCCCGCAGACGTGCGGGCGCCGCAACCGCGAACCTCCGCCGAAGGCGTCCCCGCAGGGCCGCAGAAGGACGGCGCGGCCGAACTGCGCGCGGGGCTGGAGGCGATCCTGATGGTCGTCGACGAGCCGGTGGCCGAGATCACACTGGCCCAGGTCCTCGAACGCCCCACACAGGAGGTCGCCGGGGCGCTTCGGGAGCTGTCGGCGGAATACACCGCCGCCGGACGGGGTTTCGATTTGAGAGAGGTGGCAGGAGGCTGGCGTTTCTACACGCGGGCCGAATGCGCACCGCTGGTCGAGCGGTTCGTCCGCGACGGCCAGCAGACGCGGCTGACCCAGGCCGCGCTTGAGACCCTCGCGGTCGTGGCCTACCGGCAACCGGTGAGCCGCGCCCGAGTCGCCGCCGTGCGCGGCGTCAACAGCGACGGCGTGATGCGCACGCTGGTCGCCAGGGGGCTGGTCGAAGAGGCCGGCACCGACCCGGAGAGCCAGGCAGTGCTCTACCGGACAAGCTCATACTTCCTGGAGCGTCTGGGCCTGAAGGACATCGGCGAGCTGCCTGAGCTCGCCCCCTTCCTCCCGGACGACGTGGAGAATCTCGAGGAGACAACCAAGTGATCAACAGGCGCAGCACCCCGTCCGGTGATGGACGCGGTCGAGGACGTACCGGCCACGCGGGCCGTGGCGGGCGTCCCGCCTTCCGCTCCGACGACCGACGCGGCGCACCCGGCCGCGACAACAACAGAGGCTCCTACGGCGGCCGTCGCGACGACGCGCGCGGCTCCAACGACACCGGCCGCGACGATTCTCGCGGCTCCTACGGCGCGCGTCGCGACGACGCCCGCCCCTCCTACGGCGCCGGCCGCGACGACTCGCGCGGTTCGTACGGCTCCGGGGACTCCCGGGGTTCGTACGGCGGACGCCGCGACGACTCGCGCGGCGGCGACCGCTCCCGCGGCTCCTACGACTCCGGCCGCAGTTCCTACGGCTCCGGCCGCGACGGCGGCAACCGGCGTGACAGCGCTTCCGGCCGTGACGGCGCCCGTGGTTCCTACGGTTCCGGCCGTGACGGCGGCCGAGGCTCCTACGGCTCGGGCCGTGACGGCGCTCGCGGTTCCTACGGCTCGGGCGGCGACCGTGGCTCGTTCGGCGGTCGCAGGGACGGCGCCTCCGGCTCCTCCTCCGGCGGCTACAAGGACCGCGACTCCTACGGCTCACGCGGCTCCTATGGCCGCGACGGCGGACGTGGCGGCTCCGGCCGCGACTTCGATCGCGACCGTGGCACCGGACGCGGCTCCTACGACTCCCGCGGCTCCGGCCGCGACGACGCACGCGGCGGACGTGACGGCGGTTACAGCCGAGGCGGCCGTGACGGCGGCTACGGCAGGAGCGGCGGCTACAGCCGCGACGGCGGTAACCAGCGTGACGGCGGTTACGGCCGCGACAGCGGTTCCGGTCGTGACGGCGGATACCGCCGCGACGGCGGTTCCGGTCGCGACGGTGGTTATGGTCGCGCGGGTGGCTCCGGCCGCGACGGTGGTTACGGTCGCACAGGGGGTTACGGTCGCGACGGTGGCTCGCGCGGTGAGCGCGACTCCTTCCGCGCGGACAGCAGCGGCTCACGCACCCGCTACGGTCGTCCCGACACGGACCGGCCCGGCCGCGACTCGGCGAGCGCCGACCGCAGCCCGGCCGGCGGCTACGGCCAGGACCGAGGCCCGGCAGGCGGACGCGGCGCGACCGGCGGCTACCGTGACGACCGAGGCCCGGCAGGCGGCTACGGCGACCGTGGCGCGGCGGGCGGCTACGGCGAGCGTTCCTCCGGGCGCGACGAGCGCGGCGGCTTCCGGGCCGCACGCGGCGGACGCAGGGACGAGTCCTCCACCCGCTCCCGGTTCGGCAAGCGCGACGAGGTGCAGACCATCGGCCGCCCGGCCCGCAAGGACGCGAAGCCGGCCCCGAAGAAGCCCGCCGACCCGTTCAAGACGGCCCGCCAGCCGATCCGCGACACCGACCTCTTCGAGCCCGGTTACACCGACGAACGCGACACGACCGAGGTCCCCGACGGCGTACGGCTGCAGAAGGTGCTCGCCCAGGCGGGCGTCGCGAGCCGCCGCGCCTGCGAGGAGATGATCGGCGAGGGCCGCGTGACGGTCAACGGCCAGGTGGTGCGCCGGTTCGGCGCGAAGGTGGACCCGGCCACGCAGATCATCCACGTGGACGGCAAGCGCATCCCGACCGCCCCCGACCTGGTCTACTACGCGCTGAACAAGCCGATCGGGGTGGTGTCCACGATGGAGGACCCGCAGGGCCGCCCGTGCCTGGCCGACTACGTCCAGGAGCTGGCCCCGCGCCTGTTCCACGTGGGCCGGCTCGACACCGAGACCGAGGGCCTGCTGCTGCTCACCAACGACGGGGAGCTGGCCAACCGGCTGACGCACCCGAGTTACGGGGTGCAGAAGAAGTACTGGGCGAAGGTGCCGGGGCCGATCCCGCGCGACCTGGGCCGCAGGCTGCGCGCGGGCGTCGAGCTGGAGGACGGCCTCGCCAAGGCCGACAGCTTCTCGATCGTGCAGGAGCACGCCCAGCAGGCGCTGGTCGAGGTCGTGCTGCACGAGGGACGCAAGCACATCGTGCGGCGCATGCTGGAGGAATCCGGCCACCGGGTGATCGACCTGGCCAGGATCGAGTTCGGGCCGGTCAAGCTGGGCCGGACGAAGCCGGGCACGATCAGGGCGCTGTCGCTGACGGAGGTCGGCGAGCTGTACGCGGCCGTCAAGATGTAACCTGGCAACCCACACAGAGCCTATAGAGAGAGCCCGTACAGTCTCACCGTACGGGCTCTCCGCCATCCGAAGGGGACGGATCTACATGGTTCGGGCGATCCGCGGAGCGATCCAGGTCGACGCCGACGACCGCGACGCGATCATCGAGGGCACCACGGAACTGGTCACGACGCTCATGGAGCGCAACCGGCTGACCACCGACGACGTGATCAGTGTGCTGTTCACGGCGACGCCCGACCTGACGGCCGAGTTCCCGGCTCTGGCGGCGCGCAAGCTCGGCTTCACCGACGTACCGCTGATCTGCTGCACTGAGATCGACGTGCCGGGCGCGCTGCCCCGCGTGGTGCGGCTGATGGCGCACATCGAGACCGACCGGCCGCGCTCGGAGATCAACCACGTCTACCTGCGCGGCGCCTCGGCGCTGCGGCAGGACATCGCGCAATGAGCGCGAACGGCCGGCTCGCGGGCGCGCAGGCGGCGGTGAAGAGGGCCCACTGCCTCAAGAGCGTCCTCATCCTCGGCACCGGGCTCATCGGCACGTCGGTCGGGCTGGCGCTGCGGGCGCGGGGGATCAGCGTGCTGCTGGCCGACCGCGACCTGGGCGCGGCCCGGCTGGCCAGGGAGATGGGCGCCGGACAGGAGTGGAACCCCGGCGAGCCGGTCGATCTGGCCGTCGTCGCGGTGCCGCCCGACCATGTGGCCTCCGAACTGCGCGGGCTGCAGCAGCGTGGTGCGGCGCGTTACTACACCGATGTCGCCAGTGTGAAGGCGAAGCCGCTGGCCAAGGCGGTGGAGCTGGGGTGCGACCTGCGCACGTACGTCCCCTCGCACCCGATGGCGGGCCGCGAGAAGGCCGGGCCGGGAGCCGCGAGGAGCGATCTGTTCCTGGGGCGGCCCTGGGCACTGTGCCCCACGGAGGAGGCCAGGCCGGAGGCGCGGCAGGCGGTGCTCGACCTCATCGACCTGTGCGGGGCCAACCCGGTCGAGGTCACGGCCGAGGGGCACGACCGCGCGGTCGCGGTCGTCTCCCACGCGCCGCACGTGGCGGCCTCCGCGGTGGCCGCCCGGCTGGCGGACGCGACGGATGTGGCGCTCGGCCTGGCGGGCCAGGGGGTGCGGGACGTGACGCGGATCGCGGGCGGCGACCCCGGGCTGTGGCTGGGCATCCTGGCGGGCAACGCGGCGCCGGTGGCCGAGGTGCTGGAGGCGGTCTCGCGTGACCTGGCGGGGGCGGCGGCGGCGCTGCGCGCGCTGGAGGAGGGGGATGCGAGCGCCGGTCCGGACATCTCGCAGCTCCTGCGGCAGGGAGTGGCGGGGCATCGGCGGATCCCGGGCAAGCACGGCGGTCCCGCCGCGGCGTACGGGGTGGTGCAGGTGGTCATCGGGGACCGGCCGGGGCAGCTCGCCCGGTTGTTCCAGGTCTGCGATGAGGTGGGGGTCAACGTGGAGGACGTTCGCCTCGAACACGCCCCCGGCCTGCCGCTGGGTCTGGCCGAGCTCTCGATCGAGCCCGGCGCCGTCCCGACGCTGACCAAGGCGCTTCACGACAGGGGCTGGCAGGTGCCCTGAGCGTTCAAGGCTCCGTTACGGCAGGCCCTCCCACCCCCACCGCCGTACTCCGGCTGACGGCCTCCAGGAAGACGCTCCTCCCCGCCCACCACTCCGCCGTGACGACGCCCTGTGGCCCGTCTCGCCCGGAAAGGGCCCGGAAAGGGTCTGCCCTGGGAGGGACGGAGCCGGTAAGCCGTCCCCAGAAGTCGGCCCTCAGGATCGGCGCTGAGGGCCGCCCTGGGAGGGGCGCGACGCGGCGTCGTCCCCGGCGGTCGTGAGGGCGGCGAGTGGCGCTCGGAGAGGCCGGGCGGTGGCGGCGGTGGGCGGCGCGAGGGGGCGGCCGGGCCGTGACGGAGAAAGGTCTTGCCGTTACGGAGAAAAGGTCGTCTCCTGCGGAAAGGCACTCCTTCCTTCCGGAAGGGAGGAAGGAGTGGGGCCGGGGCGGTAACCTCGTCAGGTTGGCGAAGAAGTCAGAGAGGATGCTCCCATGGGCGGGCTGGTCGTCGCGATGGACGGACCGTCGGGCTCGGGCAAGTCGAGCGTGTCGCGGGGCGTCGCCCGCGCGCTGGGCCTGCGCTACCTCGACACCGGAGCCATGTACCGCGCGATGACCTGGTGGATGCTCCAGCAGGGCCTCGACCTCGCCGACCCCGCCGCCCTCGCGGCCCGCTGCGGCGAGCCCGCGATCACTTCCGGCACCGACCCCGACGCCCCCACGATCCACGTCGACGGCTCCGACGTGGCGGGGCCGATCAGGAGCACGGAGGTCACCGCCGCCGTGTCGGCGGTCGCCGCGGTTCCCGAGGTGCGCGCCCGCCTGGTGGCGATGCAGCGTGAGATCATCGGCGCCGGTGACATCGTGGTCGAGGGCCGCGACATCGGCACTGTCGTCGCGCCGGACGCCACCGCCAAGATCTACCTCACGGCGAGCGCCGAGGCCCGCGCCCAGCGCCGGTCCGCCGAGCTCGCCGGCACCACCGTGGAGGCCCAGCAGGCCGCCATGGCCAGGCGTGACACCCTGGACTCGACACGTAAGACAGACCCGCTCTCGATGGCGGATGGCGCCGTCGAGCTCGACACCACGTCCTTGACCCTCGACGAGGTCATCGACGCGGTGCTGGGCGTGGTCAAGGAGCGCGGCCTCTGACCGGAGGCCGCGGTACTCACGCGAAGGAAGAACACAACGTGAACACGGGGGACTGGGTCGAGGCCGACCTCGACGACCTGGAGATCACCGAGCACGAGGCCGACACCGGCCCGGTGCCGGTCGTGGCGATCGTCGGCCGGCCCAATGTGGGCAAGTCCACGCTCGTCAACCGCATCATCGGCCGCCGGGAGGCGGTCGTCGAAGACGTTCCCGGCGTCACCCGCGACCGGGTCACCTACGACGCCAACTGGCGCGGCCGGCGCTTCACCGTGGTCGACACGGGCGGCTGGGATCCCGACGCCACCGGCATGAACCTCAGGATCGCCGAGCAGGCCCAGGTCGCGGTCGAACTCGCGGACGTGATCGTGTTCGTGGTGGACGCCACGGTCGGCGCGACCGACGCCGACGAGATCGTCGGCGGGGTGCTGCGCCAGTCGGGCAAGCCGGTCATTCTGGCGGCCAACAAGGTCGACAACCAGCAAATGGAGCTGGAGGCATCCGCGCTGTGGGCGCTGGGCCTCGGCGAGCCGTTCCCGGTGTCGGCCCTGCACGGCCGCTCCAGCGGCGACCTGCTCGACGTCGTGCTCGACGCGCTGCCGGAGACGCCCGAGCTGAAGTTCGGCGAGCAGGGCGGCCCGCACCGGGTGGCGCTGCTCGGCAAGCCGAACGTCGGCAAGTCCTCGCTGCTCAACAAGCTGGCGGGCGAAGAACGGGTGCTGGTGGACCCGGTGGCGGGCACCACCCGCGACCCGGTGGACGAACTGATCGAGCTGGGCGGGCGGCCGTGGCGCTTCGTGGACACCGCCGGTATCCGCCGCCGTGACCGCGAACTGCAGGGCGCCGACTTCTACGCCGCCATGCGCACGCGCTCCGCGCTGGAGAAGGCCGAGGTGGCGATCGTGCTCATCGACGCCTCCGAGACGCTGACCGAGCAGGATCTGCGCATCATCAGCCTGGTCATCGAGTCGGGCCGGGCCATGGTGGTCGCCTTCAACAAGTGGGACCTCGTCGACGAGGACCGCCGCTACTACCTGGAGCGCGAGATCGACCGGCAGCTCGTGCGCACCCCGTGGGCGCTGCGGGTCAACATCTCGGCCAAGACCGGCAGGCACGTCGAGCGGCTGGTGCCCGCACTGGAGAAGGCGCTCGACTCCTGGTCCACCCGGGTGCCGACCTCCCGGCTCAACGCCTTCCTCACCGAACTGGTGCAGGCGACGCCGCCGCCCGTGCGCAGCGGCAAGCAGCCGAAGATCCTGTTCGCGACGCAGGCGTCCACCGAGCCGCCGAAGTTCGTGCTGTTCACCTCCGGCTGGCTGGAGGAGACCTACCGGCGCTTCATCGAACGGCGGCTGCGTGAGGAGTTCGGCTTCGCGGGCTCGCCGATCGAGGTCACGATGAAGATCCGCGAGAAGCGCAAGCCGGGCGCGGGCAAGAAGTAGTCCGGCATCGGCGGCGGGGCCCGGCGCTCCGGCCCTGCCGCTGATAGCATCTGCGCCAACACGTCGACGGAGACGAGTAGCCCGGTCCACACGGGTCCAGAGAGCCGCCGGTAGCTGAGAAGGCGGCCCCGAGCACCCGGGCGAAGACACTCCTGAGTGCGGGGAGGAAATGCCCCGCCGGTCTGACCTCCGTGATCGGGTCCCAGAGGCCACGGCCGTGGCGAAGGTGCGGTGGCACCGGGAGTTCCCTTCTCCCCCGCACCCCCAAGGGGTCATTCACGTCCGTGAGGAGCAGTGATGATCTCCCGTATTCTGTCCGCCGAGCTTGCCGAGCACGCCGGACAACGAGTCGAGATCGCCGGTTGGGTGCACCGCCGCCGGCAACTGAAATCCGTTTCGTTCCTGGTCGTCCGCGACCGCACCGGCCTCACGCAGGTCGTCGCACCCCCCTCCACCGACCTGCCCGGCGAGGAGAGCGTCGTACGCGTCGCCGGGCTCGCCACCGCCAACCCCCAGGCGCCCGGCGGGGTCGAGCTCACCGGCCCCCGCATCACCGTGCTGGCCGAACCCGAGCAGGCGCCGCCGTTCGAGCTGTTCCGGCCCGAGGTGAACGCGGGCCTGCCCGCCGTCCTCGACCACGCGCCGGTGGCGCTGCGCCATCCGGGCCTGCGGTTGCCGTTCGAGATCTCCGCCGCCGGTGTCGCGGGGTTCCGGGCGACGCTCGACCGGCTCGGCTTCACCGAGATCCACACACCCAAGATCGTGGGCTCGGCCACCGAGTCCGGTGCGGACGTCTTCGGCGTCGACTACTTCGGCCGCCGCGCCTACCTGGCCCAGTCGCCCCAGTTCCACAAGCAGATGATGGTCGGTGTCTTCGAGCGCGTCTACGAGGTCGGCCCGGTCTTCCGCGCCGAACCCCACGACACCGCCCGCCATCTGGCCCAGTACACGAGCCTGGACGCCGAACTCGGCTTCGTCGGCGACCACCGCGACGTCATGGCCGTCCTGCGCGAGGTCCTCGCCGGGATGGTCGCCGAGGTGCGCGAACGGGTGCCCAGGGCCGCCCGGCTGCTGCCCGGGGTACCCGCCGAGATCCCCGCCGTGCACTTCGCCGACGTCAGCGACGAACCCGACCTGTCGCCCGCCCGCGAACGCGAACTGTCGGCGTGGGCGTTGCGGGAGCACGGGTCGGACTTCCTGTTCGTCACCGGCTACCCGATGGCCAAACGGCCCTTCTACACCCACCCGGACCCGGCCAGGCCCGGCTACTCCAACGGCTTCGACCTGCTGTTTCGCGGGCTCGAACTCGTGACCGGCGGCCAGCGGCTGCACCGGCACGCCGACTACCTCGCCGCGCTGGCCGCGCGGGGTGAGGAGGCCGGGCCGTACGAGGGGTATCTGCGGGCCTTCGCCCACGGGATGCCGCCGCACGGCGGCTTCGCCATCGGCCTCGAACGCTGGACGGCCCGGCTGACCGGCGCGGCCAACATCAGGTCCGCCACACTGTTCCCGCGCGACCTGCACCGGCTGTCGCCCTAGGCGCTTCGGTGAGGTCGTCCGGGTCAACGGCGGTCTGTACACGACCTGAGCCGCCGCCTAACGCCGCAGATCGGCGTATACGACGATCTGCCAGGCCAGCACCCCCACGGCGGCCAGTTCCAGCACGGAGACCAGCACCAGCGCGACGTTGACCGGGCCGTGGATCCAGAAGCCGAGGATCGCGGCGGCGGAGGTCCCGCAGAAGGTCAGCAGATCGACGCCGAGTTGCAGCCACTTGCGTGAGCGGCGCCGCCGGTCGTCGCGGTGGGCGGACTCCCACCCGAACAGGTCGTCGGCGCCCGTCACCGAGGCGAGGCGCGGGCCGAGCACCTCGCGGACGTACCTGCCGATGGCCGAGATCTTCTCGTCGTTGACCAGGTACGTCCAGCCGAGGACGAGCGCCGCCACCGGCAGCAGGAGCAGCACCTGGGCGCGTGAGCCGGTGACCGCGCCGGTGACGGTGAGGGCCATCGAGCCGAGCGTCGCGTACAGCAGGTTGTCGCGGAAGCCGATCCGGGCCTTCTGCTCGTCCTTGACGCGCTCGTACTCGTTGAGTAACACCTCTCCTCGGGAGATGTCGGAGTCCGCCATGAGGCACCTCGCTCGGGCTAGCGCCTGGGCATGAAGAGCGCGACCACTCCGCCGATCACGCACAGGACTGCGGTGACAAGGAACATCTCGGTGTATTCCACATGTAGCGCCGCTTTCACCTTCGCGGTGTACTCCGCGAGCTGCCGCGCGTACGTCGCGGCGTCCACGCCGACCGGCAGCGGCGTGTCCAGATCTGCCGTCAGCGACCGGAACCGGTAGAAACCCCACGAGGACACGCCCGCGATGCCGATCAGCATGCCCATCATCCGGGCCACCACCACGGCGGCCGACGCCACGCCGTGCTGCGCGGCCGTCGTCACCCGTAGCACCGCCGCCGACACCGGGGCGATGACCAGGCCGAGACCGAGGCCGGAGACGATCAGCGCGAGGTCGATCGGATGCCCGGCCAGCTCCAGCGGCCAGCGGCTCATCAGGACGTACCCGGCGGCGGCGACCAGCAGCCCGGCCGCCGACACCGCCCGGTCGCCGACCCGGCGCGACAGCAGCCCGCCCAGCACCGCGCCGACCGGCAGCGCGATCAGGAACCGGCCCAGCACCAGCGCGGCGGGCAGCGCCTCAAGCCCGAGCAGCGTCTGCGCGGTGAACTGCACGAACACCATCGTCACCAGCAGCGCCGCCCCGGTCAGGAAGCTGACGCCGAGCGTCGCCAGCAGCGCGCCCTTCGGCGTACCCGACAGATCGAGCAGCCGCACGGGGGAGCGGATCTCCCACCACACGAACCCCGCGCCCACCGCCAGCCCCGCCGCGATGAGCGGCAGCCCCCACGGCGGCAGCACCGAGTGCTCGGGGTCGGGGTTGTAGAAGCCCACCACCAGCAGCGCCAGCGCCAGCGCGAGCAGCCCGCCGCCGACGCCGTCGATCCGGACCGCGCCGCGCTCGGCCCGCCCGGGGATCGTCAGGTGGACGGCGAGGGCCGCGAGCGCCGCGAGCGGCACGTTCACCCAGAAGATCGCGTGCCAGCCGCCGAAGTCGACGCCCGCCAGCCGCAGCGCGGGCACCAGCGCCAGCACGCCGCCGTAGAGCGGGCCGAGGGCGCTGCCGAGCTCCTGCGCCGCGCCGACCGCGCCCAGCGCGACCGGCCGCTCGCGCTCCGACCACAGGTCGCCGATGAGCGCCATCGTGATCGGCAGCAGCGCGCCGCCCGCGATGCCCTGCAGAGTACGGCCCGCGACGATCGCGGGCAGCGAGAAGGCCAGCGCCGTCAGCACCGAGCCCAGCGCGAACGCCGCCAGGCAGGCGTGGATGAGCGGGCGCCTGCCGTACCGGTCGGACAACTGGCCGAGCAACGGCATCGCCGCGACATACCCGAGCAGGAAGCCCGTCACCACGGGCGTCGCCCGCTCCAGGTGGTTGAGCGGGACGTCCACGTCCTTCGCGATGTCGATCAGGACGGTCACCACCACGTAGGCGTCGAGCGCCGCCAGCAGCACCACCGCGCCGCCGACACCGAGCGCCACCCGGCGCGCGGCCCTCATCCGGCGGGCGGCGTGATCGTGACCGGGGCGTCGTACTCGTCGACCGCGACGATCACCGAACCGTCCTGCAGCCCCAGGCTCACCTTCGACAGGCGCTGGGAGTTCCGGTCGATCCACAACCGGCCGTTGACGCCCTGCGTGACACCCGGGACGAGCCTGCCGATCACCTCGCCGGACAGGGAGGCGGACACGGTGTAGTCCTCGCCCTCGGTGCCCTCGACCTTGGGATCGGTGGCCGTCGTGAGCAGCTTGGCGATGCCGTCGGCGGGCGAAAGGATCAGCGACGGGTCGTAGATCTGCGCCAGCTCCTGCTTGGACATCTTCTGGAACCCGCCCGTCGGGCCCTTGAAGTGGACCGTCTCGCCCACGATGGCGAAAGTGATCTCCTGGAGGGTGCCGAGCACCTCGATCGAGATGGTGCCCTCGGCGTCGCCGCGCGAGGTCAGCTTGCCCTCGGCCTTGCGCACCTGGACCTTCGGCTTGCCCTCCGTCGTGATCGAGAACGCCGCCGAGGTGACCTTCCGCATCGCCTCCGCGGACTGCTTCATCAGGTCGGGACCGCTGGGCAGGGCCGCTCCCGAACCACCTCCTGACGAGCAGGCGGACAGCGCCGCGACAGCCAGGACGATCAGCAGCTTTCGGACCATGCCCGGATCGTAGCGAGCCGCCGGAAGCCCCGTGCGGGCTCGCCGATATCGGTTGGGTGTCAGCGCAGCTTCTTCAGCCGCTCGATGATCGGTGCGTAGAGGCGGTCGAGCTCGGCGAGTTCCTCGTCGGTGAGCCGGTCGATGAAGTGCTCGCGCACGCTCGCCACGTGGCCCGGCGCCACCTCCTGGGTGGTCTGCCAGCCCAGGTCGGTGAGGACGGCGTAGGTGCCGCGCCGGTCGACACGGCACTCCTCACGCGTCACCAAGCCCTTGGCCTCCATCCGGGAGATCTGGTGGGACAGGCGGCTGCGTGACTGGATCGTGGCGTCGGCGAGGTCGCTCATGCGCATCCGCCTGTCCTCGCTCTCGGACAGGTTGACCAGTATCTCGTAGTCGTTGAGCGAGAGGCCGGAATCGGACAGCTCGCGGTCGAGCCGGTGCATGAGCAGCTTGTGCAGTGCGAGGTGAGCGCGCCACGCGCGCTGTTCTGTGGCGGTGAGCCACCGAGGGGCGCCCATGATCCCAATCTACATGTGGTGGCGACCGAAATCCCGCGTCGTGCACGCAGGCTGATCATTCGTGACGGAAGGTCCCCGGGAGGGTCGCGGCGGCCGGGCTCGGCTGCGCGGAGAACGCGGGTACGGCCGGCGGCGAACTCGCCTGCGGCCGGTTGGAGCGCACCCTCCGCTTCCCGGGAGTCGTCCAGGTCTTCCTCGACCCGCCCCCGAGCAGGCGCTGACTAGACGTCGAAGTGCATCACGATGGCGGCGCCCACCACGTGCATGACCACGACCGCCACGAGCAGGGACACGAAGACGAACTTGGCCGGGCCGTGCTCGAAGGTCTTGCCCTCCGCGAGCGGCTTGCGCTTGGCCATACGATCGGCGATTCGCTCCTCGATGGGTTTCTTGTAGAACATGCTCCCAGGTTATACGGCCATCCGCTCGGCCCTCACGTCGGTAACCGCCACGACGATCACTCCGTCAGGCTCCGCCCATTCCAGCACGTGGCCGCCGGGCTCGTGCCGCTCGCGCATCCGGTCCAGGGTCAGCTCGCCGCGCTTGATCATCGCCTCCTTCAGCGCCCACAGCCGGATGAGCGCTGTGTTGTCCGTCACATCGGGGCCCGCCCCGACGTGTTCGGCGAGCATCCGGTCCAGCGGACCCTCCTTGATCCGCTCGGCGTCCACGCCCACTCGTCCGGGACCGGCCGCGGCGGCGACGTAGCCCCGCGTGTGCGACAGGCTCACGCCCAGTCCCGGGACCTCCAGGATGGACGGCTTGCCGTGGCCGGGGCCGTGCGTCGGGCAGTGCTGGACCAGGGTCAGCCCGCCGGGGTCGGCACCCAGGTAGGCCGCGGCGGCCAGCCGTACCAGCAGGTGGGCGGCGACGAACGAGGCCCGGTCCTGCTCCCGCAGGAAGCGCGCGGCCCGCTCGCGCTCCACCTCCGTCAGCCAGGCATCGGGAGCCCGGACCGACTCGGGCGCCACTCCCATCACGACGGCCGTCTCGCGCCCCCCACCGGGTGCCGGTTCTCCTGCGCCGCCCCGAGCACGGTGACCTCCCGGACCTTCCATGTGTCCTTCTCCTTCACCAAGGCGATCTTCAGGTGCGAGTCTTTCACGCTCGTGATCGTCTCGGCGGTGGTCACCTGCTGGTCGACCACCACCACCGCCCGCGCCTCGGCCCTCTCGACGGCGGCCACGTACACGTCGCGGACGCCGGCCTGGGAGCGGGCCTTCAGTTTCGCGATCACCTGCTCCATCCTCCCGCCGAACGCCTCGTCGTAGGCGCCGACGAAGTCGGCGGTGGCCAGGGCGGTGATCCTGGTGCGCCCGGCCGGCAGGTTCTCGTAGTCGTAGCTGAGCAGCGCCTGGCCGAAGGCGTGCGCCGCCGCCGACACCTCCAGCCGGGCGGTCCGCTCGCTCTCCAGCCCGGCCAGCGCGTCCTCGGCCCGGCCGGCCGCCAGCCACTGCGACACCGCCGCCGCCCCGGCCAGCGCCACCGCCGCCGCGGCGATGAGCGTTCCGGCGCTCCGCCACCCTCTCCCGGCCTTCCCCGGCATTGCAGCGAGCGCTGAAGCGGGTGTTGAACCAGGCGCTGAATCGGGTGCTGATTCAGGTGCCGTGTGCGGGGCTGTAAGGGCCGTTGGGACGGGTGCTGTGGCGGGCTCTGTGCGGTCGGGGTCCCGGCTGGCGGTCATGGCGGCGTCCCTTCACCTCGGCGGCCCTGCCCACGATGCCACCGAGGGCGGTGAGCGCGAGGAGAATCAGCACGATCGGCGGCCCGGGTGAGCCGGCGGCGTTCCCTGCCTCCCCGGAAGGCGGGGAGGCCGTCACACCCCTACGAGCAGGGAGCGGCGTCCGGCCAGCGGCAGCGCTGTCGGCGGGAAGGAGGCGAGCGACCAGAGGTCGGACAGGGGGATGTTGCCCAGCAGGTACTCGCCGACGAGCGGTGCGAGCAGGAACAGCGCCAGCGCGGGAGGCGGACGTCTTATCGGGTTCTCCTCGGGTTGGGAACGGCGGCGCGCACGGTGAAACCGCCCTCGTCGTCGGGACCGGCCTCGAAGACGCCGCCGAGCAGCCGAACCCGGCGCTCCAGGCCGGTCAGCCCCATGCCCGACCCGGCCCCCGTGAGGTCCGGGTCGGGCGCGCGGTCCGGGACCCCGTTGCGCACCTCGATCTCGGCTCGCCCGCCCGGATAGCGGACGGTGACCCCGACCGGGGCGCCGGGCGCGTGCTTGCGCGCATTGGTCAGCGACTCCTGGACCACCCGGTACACCGTGCGGGCCACGACCGGCGGCACGCTCGCGGGGTCGCCGACCAGTTGCAGCCGGGCGCCGCCGGAGGCGGCCAGTTCGGCGAGGTCGCCGCCGGTGTCGTGGTCCTCGCGCTCGGCGGGCGCGCTCGGGGCGCCGTTGGTGACCAGCCGCATCAGGTCGCGCAGCTCGTCGAGCGTGCGCGTGCCGGCCTGCCTGATCTGGTCGGCGGCCTCCTTGACGTCGTCGTCGCGGGCGGTGACCCGCAGCGCGTCGGCGTGCAGGACGATCTCGGTGACGTGGTGGGTGACCAGGTCGTGCATCTCGGCCGCCAGCCGCTGCCGCTCTGCGGTCTCCGCCTGCTCGGCCAGCAGCCTGCGTTCGGAGTCGGCGAGGTCGGCCCGCTTGCGCAGCGACCGCACCAGCTCCACCCGAGCCTTGATGTACAGAGCGAGCAGGACCGGCAGCGCCGTGGCCGTGAGCGCGAGGTAGAAGCGCGGCCAGGTGGGGTCCCACACCGGGATCGCCAGCAGCACCAGCAGCCCGGCCGTGGCCAGCGCCTGCCACCGGGGCAGCACGTAGACCAGGCACGAGACCACGAGCGGCGTCGCCAGCGGGGCGACGGCCGGTTCCGACTCCAGGCCGGGCAGCGGCACGATCGTGCCGGGCGCGAGCGTGTCACCGGCCGCCGAGATCGCCACCGCCGCCACCGTCAGCGCCGCCACCGTGCGCGGGAACCGGAGGGTGACCGGCAGCGAGGCGGCGACCACCAGGTTGAGCACGAGGGCGGCGGCCGGGCCGAGCGCGCCGGCCGTGCGCTGTCCGGCGGCGAACGTCGCCACCTGCACGGCCGCGCACAGGATCGCGGTGGCGACGGTGAGGGCCAGGTAGGTGCGCCGATCGTGCGGCGACAGCTCCGGTCTGGGGAAACTGGGCACAGCACAGCACAGTAGGAGCAGGTGGGAGGTGCGGGGGAGAGCCGGAGGTTGCGGCGTGGCGACCGAACGTTGCGCGTTCAGTCGCCGGTGAGGCCCGCCCGGTGGGCCAGGAGCGCGGCCTGCGTGCGGTGCGTCAGGTCGAGCTTGACCAGCAGCCGCGACACGTAGCTCTTGACGGTCGTCTCCGACAGGAACAGCCGCTGCGCGATCTCGGGGTTGGTCAGCCCCTCGCCGAGGCAGGCGAGCACCTCGCGTTCGCGTTCGCCCAGTTCGGCGATGCGCGCCTGGGCGGCCTCGCGCCGCTCGTCGCCGCGCGAGGACTGGGTGAGCAGCCGCCTCGCGGCGACCGGCGACAGCACCACGTGTCCGTCGGCGGCCACCTTGACCAGGTTGAGGAGGTCTTCGGCCGGGGTGGTCTTGACGAGGAAGCCGCCCGCGCCCGCGTCGAGCGCGGCCAGCACGTGGCTGTCGGAGTCGAACGTGGTCAGCACGATCACCACGGGCGGATCGGCCAGCCCGGCGATCTCGCGGGTGGCGCTCACGCCGTCGACCCCCGGCATCCGCAGGTCCATGAGCACGACCTCGGGCCGCCCGCGCAGCACCTCCTCGACGGCCTCCGCCCCGTCGCGGGCCTCGCCCACCACGTCGATCTCGCCGCTGGAACCGAGGATGGTCCGCAGGTGCCTGCGGACCATCGGGTCGTCGTCGACGAGCAGGACTCTGATCACGCTTCGGAGTCTCCCACAGCCGGATCGGTCACCCGTGCCCGGCGTCGAGGTGCGCCGGGGCCGACGTCAGGCGCAGGACCCGGTCGCCCGTGAAACGCTCCCACCGGTGGGCGCCCTTGCAGGGTGAGCCTCATGCGCGTCCTTCCTGCAGAGCGCTGTCAGGAATCCTGACGATACGGGGCGGAGGGGATGCGGCGGCACCGCCGGAGGTTGCGACCTTCCGGCCGGTTGTTGCCAACCCGCCCGAGAGGGGTGCGGCCCTCCCGGGCGGGAGCAGGCTCAGGACAGCAGGGTGGCCATCCAGCCTTCGAGCTCGTCGGGGTGGCGGGGCAGGGCGGCCGACATCATCCGGGCGCCCTCGGCGGTGATGACCAGGTCGTCCTCGATGCGTACGCCGATGCCGCGGAACTCCTCCGGCAGCGTCAGGTCGTCGGCCTGGAGGTAGAGCCCCGGCTCGACCGTGAGCACGTTGCCTTCCGTGAGGGTGCCCTCCAGGTAGGCCTCGGCGCGGGCCCGCGCGCAGTCGTGGACGTCGAGCCCCAGCATGTGGCCGCTGCTGCACAGCGTGTAGCGCCGGTAGAGGCCCTTGTCCATCAGCTCGTCCGTCGAGCCCTTGAGCAGCCCCCACTCGCGCAGCCCCTCGGTGATCACCCGCATGGCCGTGAAGTGGAACTCGCGGAAACCCGCACCCGGCCGCAGCGAGGCGATGGCCGCGCTCTGCGCCTCGTAGACCAGCGAGTAGACCTCGCGCTGCACCGGCGAGAACCGGCCGGAGGGCGGCAACGTCCTGGTGATGTCGGCGGTGTAGAGCGTGTCCGCCTCGACCCCGGCGTCCATCAGCAGCAGTTCGCCGCCGTTCAGGCGCCCGTCGTTGCGGATCCAGTGCAGCACACAGGCGTGGGCGCCGGAGGCGACGATGCTCTCGTAACCGACCGCGTTGCCCTCCAGACGGGCGCGCAGCCCGAAGACGCCCTCCAGATAGCGTTCACCGCGCGCCTGCCGCAGCGCCTCCGGCAGCGCCCTGACCACGTCCTCGAAGCCCCTGACGGTGGCGTCGACCGTGGACTGCAGCTCGCCGACCTCCCACTCGTCCTTGACCAGCCGCATCTCGGACAGATGGGCGGCCAGTTCGGCGTCGCCGTCGCCGAGGGGGACCAGCACGTCCACGGCGGGGTCCACGCCGCGCAGCACCCGGGCCGGCCCCGCCGGCTTGAAGGTGTCGATGTGGGCGCACTCCACCTGGTAGAGCTGGGCGGCCTCGGTCAGGTCGGGGCGGCGGCCCACCCAGAACTCGCCGTAGCGGCGGTCGCGGTAGAACTCCTCCGAACCGCCCTCACGGTCGGAGCGCGGGCGCAGGTAGAGGACGGCGCCGCCGTCCGGCTCGATCACCAGGACGTCGTCGGGCTCGCTCGCGCCGGTGAGGTAGGCGTAGGCGCTGTGCGGGCGGAAGCGGTAGTCGCAGCTGTTGCTGCGCACCTTCAGCCCGCCCGACGGGACGATGAGACGCTCACCGGGGAAGCGGGCGGCGAGCGCGGCACGGCGCTTGGCCGCCCATGGGGCGACGGGCAGCGCGTCGAGGTCGGTGCGCCGGGTGTCGGCCCAGCCGGTGCGCATGAACGCGGCCAGTTCGGGGGTGATGGGCAGGTCGTGGCTGCCGGTGTTCAGCTGCTCGTTCATCGCATCCCTGATTTAATGATATTTCACATTGTAGGCGGTTGCCCGTTTGGCAGGCCAGCCTACTTGCCGCCAGGGCGGGCCCAGAGTAGGTATGGAGGGACTTCCCCCGGGGCAGAGGGGGGATGACGCCCTATCCAGAGCCGAGGTGATGCAGATGCTCATCGGGACCATCCTCCGTGACAAAGGCAGCGACGTGACGACCGTGGCGCCCGGTGCCACGGTCCGCGAACTGCTGGCCCAACTCGCCGATCGCAACATCGGAGCGGTGGTCGTCTCCGACGACGGCGTCACCATCGCCGGCATCGTCTCCGAGCGCGACGTCGTGCGCCGCCTGCACGACCAGGGCGCCCAGATCCTCGACGCCGAGGTCTCCTCGATCATGACCAGGGACGTGCGCACGGTCGGCCCCGGCGCCAACGTCGAAGAGCTGCGCCGGACGATGACCGACCACCGCTTCCGTCACATGCCGGTCGTCGAGGACGGCCGGCTGGTCGGCATCGTCAGCATCGGCGACGTGGTCAAGAGCGCGATCGAGGAGCTGGAGACGGAGAAGGCGTCACTGGTCGACTACCTGCACCGGTGAGCTCGGCCCTGCTGTCGGCCCAGCGCTCCAGCAGGGCCTGGTCGTGGCTGACCGCGAGCACCCCGGCCCCCGTCCGGTCGCGGTAGGCGTTCACCACGGCCACCAGATGCGCCTGCGTCGAGGCGTCCAGCATCGTGGTCATCTCATCGCAGATCAGGTACCCGGGCTCCAGCGTGAGCGCCCTGGCCAGGCACGCCCGCTGCAACTGGCCGTCCGAGACTTCGTGCGGGCGGCGCCGCATGAGGTCGCCGGTCAGCCCCACCTCGGCGGCCAGCTCCTCCACCAGCCGCCCCGGCTCCCGGCCGGCGGCGGCCAGCGGCTCGGCGATGATCTCCCGCAGCCGCAGCTTCGGATCGACGGCCAGCCGGGGCTGCTGGTAGAGCAGCGCCACCCGGGTCCGCATCGCGCGCGGCGCCCGCTGCCGCCAGCCGGGCACCGGGGCGCCGTCCAGGCTCAGCGAGCCGCCCGCCGGACGCAGCATCATCGCCATGACCCGGGCCAGCGTGGACTTGCCGCAGCCGCTCGGCCCGCCGAGGCCCACCACGGTGGCGGGCGGCAGGTCGAAGGAGACCCGGTCGAGCACGGTGCGGCGGCCGTACCTCACCGTGATGTCGTGTGCGCGCAGCATGTCAGGCCCTCCAGCAGGCGACGCCGTCCACCAGCGGCGGTACGGCACGGCAGGCGTCGGCGACCCGCCCGCAGCGCGGCGCGAACGCGCAACCCTCCGGCAGGTTCGTCAGCTCGGGCGGCAACCCGGGGACGGGGACGAAGGCGCGGTCGGGCTGGGCGTCCACCAGCCCGGCAGCGTACGGATGACGGGGCCGCCCCAGCACCTCGGCCGCCGGGCCGAGTTCGACCAGGCGGCTGGCGTACATGACGGCGATGTCGTCGGCGACCCGCTCGGCCGCGCGCAGGTCGTGGGTGATGAGCAGCACCGCCCGGCCCTCGTCGCACAGCTCGCGCAGCACGTCCATGGCCCGTTCGACGAGCGGGCGGTCCAGCCCGGTCGTGGGCTCGTCGGCGATGAGCAGGCCGGGGTCGCCCGCCAGCGCGATGGCGTTGGCCACGCGCTGGGCCATGCCGCCGGACAACTGGTGCGGGTAGCGGTCCAGGTCGCCGGAAGCCAGCCCGAACCGCTCGGCGAGCTCGTCCGGGCCGCTGCGGGAGCCGAGCTCGCGCAGCGCCTCCGCGAGCTGCGCCCGCGCGGTGCGCACCGGGGTCAGGTGGGTGGCGGGGCTCTGCGGGATCAACCCCACCGCCCGGCCGCGCACCCGGCGGGCCAGCTCCTTCTGCGAGGCCGCGAGCAGGTCGAGGGAGCCCTCCCCGACGGTCAGGACGGCGGAGCCGGACACGCTCGCGTTACCGGGCAGCAGGCCCAGCAGGGCGTGGGCGAGCACCGACTTGCCGCAGCCGGACTCGCCGACCAGCGCGAGGCAGCGGCCGGGCCGTACCTGGAAGGAGGCGTCCGTCACCGCGCGCACGACCGCGCCCGGGACGTCGAAGGCGACCGACAGGCCCTTCACGTCGAGCATCACAGCGACAGCTCCGATCGGGTGCGCGGGTTGAGCCGGTCGCGCCAGTGCTGGGTGAGCACCGACACCGACAGCGTCGGCACCAGGATGAACAGGCCGGGAGCCAGGCTGGACCACCAGTCCCCGGCCAGCAGCGACCGCTGCCCGTCGTTGATCATGTTGCCGAGCGAGGCCAGGTGTGGTGGCAGGCCGAGGCCGAGGAAACTGAGCGCCGTCTCGTGCCAGATCGCGTGCGGCACCATGAGCACGGTCGCCAGCAGCAGGTGCGGCGCCAGATGCGGCAGCAGATGCCGCCGCACGATCCGGGCGCGGCTCGCCCCGCCGGAGATCGCCGCCTCCACGAAGGGCCGCTCGCGCAGCGACAGCACCTCCGAGCGCACGATGCGCGCCGCCGTCGTCCAGTGCGTGACGCCGACGGAGACGACCACCGCCCACGGGCTCGGCGCGAACATCGCCACGATGAAGATGCCGAGCAGCAGGTGCGGCAGTGAGGAGAAACCGTCGACCACCCGCATGAGCAGCCGGTCGGCCACGCCGCCGAGCGCACCGGCGGCCAGCCCGACCAGGCCGCCGATCAGCATGCCCGCCAGCGCCGCCACCAGGCCGACCACGAACGAGACGCGCAGGCCGTACAGGCAGCGCAGCAGTACGTCGCGGCCCATCTCGTCGGTGCCCAGCGGATGCGCGAGCGAGGGGCCCTGACCGGCGGCGGCCAGGTCCACGAGCTGCTGGTCGAGCTGGACGACCAGGGGCACCACCACGACCGCCAGCGCGAGCAGGCCGAGCAGGGCCGCCGCAAGCCGCACCCCCTTCGGCATGCCCCTCACGAGGCCACCACCCGGGGGTCGGCCAGCCGGTAGGCGGCGTCGGCCAGCAGGTTGCCGCCGAGGACGGCGATCGTGCCGAGCAGCGTCAGCACCGCCAGCAGCGGGAAGTCCACGGCGAGCGCGGCCTGCACGGAGGCCGAGGCCACGCCCGGCCAGGAGAAGACGGTCTCCACGAGGATCGCTCCGGTCACCAGTTCGGGGATGCGGGCGCCCAGGAGCGTCAGGAACGGCAGCAGCGCCGAGCGCAGCGCGTGCCTGACCAGCACCGTGCGCTCCCGCAGGCCGCGCGCCCGCGCGCCCACGACGAAGTCCTCGCGCAGCGTGCCGATCACCGACTCGCGCACGTACAGCACCAGCCACGACGACTGCGACACCGCCAGCACGCACACCGGCAGCACCATGTGCCTGGCGACGTCGAGCGGGTCGAGCGTGGTCGAGGCCGCGTCGGTGAGGCCGCCCGCGGGCAGCCAGCCGAGCCGTACGGAGAACACGTAGACGACCAGCAGCGCCAGCCAGAACACCGGCGCCGACTCGTTGGCGTAGGCGCCGCCGGTGATCAGCCGGTCCAGCGCCGAGCCCTGCCGCCAGGCCGCCAGTGTGCCCACGACCAGGCTGCCCGCCAGCATGAGCACGATGGCGCAGCCGGTGGCCAGCAGCGTCCACGGCAGGCGCTCGGCCACGACCTCCAGCACCGGGCGGTGGAAGGAGCGCGACTCGCCGAGCTCGCCGCGCACGAGGTTGCCGAGCCAGGTCGTGTACTGCTCGATGACCGGCCGGTCGAGCGCCCAGTTGGCCCTGATCTGTGCCACGACCTCGGGGGAGGTGGTCATCGCCCGGTCGCCGAGGTACTGCCGTACCGGGTCGAAGGGCGACAGGCTGGCCAGCGTGAACATCGCCACCGTGACGAGCACCAGCAGCGGGACCGCGAAGGCCAGCCGCCACAGGACCAGCCGCAGCATCAGGCGCCCGGCTTCCAGGTGTGGATGTCGCGGAACAGGCCGCCGGTGGCGTGCTCGTGGGCGTCGACGCTCGGCCGGATGCCGGACCAGGAGCCGCGCACGACGTAGACGTGCTGGAGGAAGACGAGGTACGTCCACACCTCGTCGTCGCGGATGAGCTTCTGGAACTCGGCGTAGGCCTGCTTGCGCACGGCCTCGTCGGCCGACTCACGGCCCTTGACGAGCGCCTGGTCCACCTTCGGGTTGCGGTAGTGGCCCGGGTTGAAGAAGCCCTGGCCGGCGCGCGAGGAGTGGAACAGGTCGTAGTTGATGTAGTCGGGGTCGTTCGGGGAGCCGTAGCCCATCATGAGCGCGTCCTTCGCCATGCGCGGCTCGATCGCGTCCCAGTCGAGGCCGGCCAGCTCGACCTGGATCCCGGCCTTCTTGGCGTCGGAGGCGGCGGCCAGCGACAGCTCCTTGCGCAGCGAGTCGCCCGCCGGGTACATGAGCGTGAAGGCCGCCTTCACCCCGTCCTTGGCCCGTACGCCGTCGGCGCCCGGCTTCCACCCGGCCTCGTCGAGCAGCTTGCCCGCGGCGGCGGTGTCGGCGCGGCCGTTGCCCGCGACCTCGGGGTTGTGCCAGGCGGTGTCGGGGGAGATCGGGCCGAAGGCGGGCTTGCCGGCGCCGGCGAGGATCGAGTCGACCATGGCCTGACGGTCGACGGCGAGGCTGAAGGCCCTCCTGATCACCGGGTCGCCGGTCACCTTCGGCTGCGACGGGAACATGATGCCCCGGTAGTCGGCGCTCTCCTGCTTGTGGACGGTGAGGCCCTGCTGGCCCTCGAAGCGCTTGGCGGCCTTGGGCGGCAGCACGGTCGCGTCGAACTCGCCCGCCGCGAGGCGCGTGGAGCGGACGTTGTCGTCGGGGGCGAAGGCCACGACGAGCTTCTTGACGGCCGGGGCGCCGCCCCAGTACTTCTCGTTGGCCGCCAGCGCGATCTTGTCGCCGGGCGTCCACTGGGTGAAGGTGTAGGGCCCGGTGCCGACCGGTTTGGCCGGGTCGATGCCGCCGTCGGGCACGATGCCGAGCGTGGTGCGCTGGACGAGCGGCGCGTAGGCGTACTTGAGGGTGAACTCGACGGTCCTGGCGTCGGGGGCGCTCACCTTCTCGACGGCCGCGTAGTCGCCGGAGATCGGCGAGCTGGTCTTCGGGTCGAGCACGCTCGTGTACGTGTACACGACGTCCTTGCTGGTGAGCGGGCGGCCGTCGTGGAAGGCGACGCCCTCGCGCAGCGTGAAGGTCACCTTCTTGCCGTCGGCCGAGGTCACCGGGGCGGCCTCGGCCAGGGCCGGCCGCAGCGACAGGTCCGGCTGGCGGGCCATGAGCCCGTCGAAGATCATCGATCCGCCGTCGGCCGCGTAGCCGAGCACCGGGCTGAGGTTCTCGAACTCCGAGCTCAGGCCGATGACGAAGGTGTCGTCGCCGCCCTCCGACGCTGCGGGGGCGCCGGGTGCGCTCGGCGCGGAGCAGGCGGTGACCGCGATGACGGACAGAGCGGACAGCGCGGCCAGGTGCCGGGCCAGCCTCATGGGGGACCTCCGGAGGTGTTGCGACTCCGGGTGAGCATAACCCGCTGTTGCGAAGAGATTGCAATAAGGGTGTCGGTGGTGAGACGAAGACGACCATGGGAGTCTTGTCCGATGATGTACGGGCCCCCGCAGCAGCGACCCCCCAGACAGCCGACCAGCCCGCCGATCGTGGTCCTCGCGGCCGGGCTCGCGGGGGTGGCGGGCTTCCTCTTCGGGCTGGTGTCGGGGCTGAGCTTCGAGGAGCCGGCGAGCAGGCCGGGCCCGACGGTCACCGTGACCGCCGAACCGGAGATGACAGCGGACCCGCCGGCGCCGCCGGCGCCGCAGAACCCCGTGCCCCAGGAAACCCTCCCCCAGAATCCCGCCCCGCAGCCGCCGGCGCCGCAGAACCCCGTGCCCAGTGCGCCGCCTGCGACGCCGACGGGGCCGCCCGCGACCGGCGGGCCGCCCGGCACCGGAGTGACGGGCGGGCCCACGGGCGGCCCCGCGGCCACCCCGGGCGGACCCGGGGCGGACCCCACCGGCGTGCGGCCCACCGGCGGGGGGTTCGACGGGGGATTCGACGGCCTCGGCGCGATGCGCAAGCTGGCCGTACCCTCCCAGATGGCGCCGGGCACCTACCGGACGGCAGGCCCCACAGCGGGTCAGGACACGTGCTACTGGGCCCGGATGCGCGGCGAGAGCACCGCCGATCTCATCGCGGGCGACATGCCCCAGGGCCCGGCCACGATCACGATCCAGCCGACCGACAAGCTGTTCGTGACCGCCGGGTGCGCCGAGTGGATCAAGGCGTGAGCGCCTTCTCCAGCAGGGCCAGCTCGGCGGGGTCCAGGTCGCGCAGCGGCGGGCGGCAGAAGCCCGCCGGGCGCCCGTGCACCCGCAGCACCCCCCGGTAGAGCGCGAGGTCGCCCGCGCCCCGCCAGGGCGGGTCGACGACCAGGCGGCGCAGCGGCAGCAGCGCCTCCCACCGCTGCCCGGCCAGGGCCGGCTCACCCGCCCGCACGGCGTTCCACACGCCGGCGGCCTGCGACGGCACCACGTTGAGTAGCCCGCTGATCCACCCGTGCGCCCCACCGGCCAGCGCCTCGACGGGCGTGCGGAAGCCGCCGTAGAAGGCGCGGAAGCCGGGCAGCGCCGCCAGCTCGATCACCTGGTCGAGCGTCGGCAGCGTGCTCTTCACCCCGGCGGCCACGCCCTCGGCGTACAGTTGCGCCAGCTCGGCCGTGCTCACCTCGGCGACGGCCGCGTTCGCCGGGATGTTGTACACCCACACCGGCAGGTCGCTCGCGGCGGCGACCGCGCGGTAGTGGGCCAGCACCTCGGGCGGGGAGGGGCGCTGGAAGTACGGCAGCACCACCAGGGCCGCGCTCGCGCCCGCCCGTTCCGCGTGGCGGGTGAGCGCGATCGTCTCGGCGGTGCCGTACGCGCCGGTTCCGGCGAGCACCGGCACCCGTCCGGCGGCCACGTCGAGGGCCGTCTCCAGCAGCGCCCGGCGCTCGGCGGACGAGAGGGCGACGAACTCGCCGCTGGTGCCGCCCACGACCAGCCCGTGTGCGCCCGCGCCGATGAGGAAGGCCAGGTGCTCGGCGGTCGCGTCCAGGTCGAGGTCGCCGCTCGCGTCGAACATCGTCAGCGCGGCGGGGAAGACGCCGGCCGGGCTCATCGGGTGCCACCCCGGTCGTACTCGGGGCGGAACGGGTGCTTGACGATCTCCTCGATCCGCAGTCGCGGCCCGAGGCCGGGGGCGTCGGAGACGATCCACTCGCCGCCCACGACCTGCGGCGGGTCCTCGGTGTAGCGCTCCCAGAAGACCATCTGCTCGGGCGTCAGCATCGACTCGGAGATGAGCAGGTTCGGCAGCGTCGCGGCCAGTTGCCAGGTCGCCGCGCTGGCCAGCGGCCCGAACGGGTTGTGGAAGGCGACGGAGACCGCGTTCGCCTCGGCCAGCGTGGCGATCCGCTTGGCGGCGGTGATGCCGCCGCAGAAGATCACGTCCGGCTGGGCGATCGACAGCGCGCGCTGCTCCAGGAACGGCGCCGCCGCGTACGGCCCCGCCCACCGCTCGCCGGAGGCGATCGGCGTCGTCGAGCGCCGCGTGACCTCGGCCAGCCACTCGGGCCGCTCCGGCGGTACCGGCTCCTCGACGAAGGTCAGCCGGTACGGCTCCAGCACCTCGCACAGCCGGATCGAGTTGGCCACGTTGAGCCGCCCGTGGCAGTCGAGCATGAGGTGCACGTCCGGCCCGGCGACCTCGCGGGCGGCGGCGAAGTACTCCGACAGCAGCGGCCAGAACCAGTTGGGCAGCAGTTCCGTCTCCGTCTGCCTGGCCGGGACGGCGGCCGGAGTCTCGTGGTGGACGCTGGAGACCTTGGTGTAGAACCCGGGCAGCGTGGTCTTGATCGCGGTGAAGCCCATGGCGAGGCGGTCGGCGATCTCGGCGGCGAACTGCTCGGGCGTCTCGGTGGCCCGCGCGTGGGTGTAGACGGGCACCGAGTCGCGGAACCTGCCGCCGAGCAGCCGGTGCACGGGCACGCCCAGCGCCCGCGCGTTGAGGTCCCACAGGGCGATGTCGAGGGCGGAGATGCCGATGGTCAGCAGGGTCCCGCCGAGGAAGGAGTCGCGGTACATGCGCTCGTGGTGCTGCTCGATCCGGGTGGGGTCCTTGCCGACGAGGTATTCGCCGAGCTCTTCGACGATCGCCGACACGGTCCTGGTACGGCGGCGCATGGCCACCTCGGCCACGCCCTCGACGCCCTCGTCCGTCTCGATCCTGACGTAGATCGCGTTGTAGTACCCGAACTCGGCGATCCACTGCCGGACGGCGGTCACGCGCATGCGCTGGCTCCTTCGTGGTGGGGGAACACCATCGTGCGGAGAAGTTAGGACCTAAGTCAAGAGTCGGAAGTTGCAGTCACGGCGACGGAAATGGTTTACGATGACGGAGACCCCCCTGGACCCGGCCGGAAGGCGAGTGAGTGGACACCGAGGCGTTGCCGCGCGGACGCGCACTGCTGGGCACCCGCGTGGCAGGTCTGATCACCGAGCACATCAGGAAAGAGGGCCTGGCCGAAGGCGACGAACTGCCCTCGGAGGCCCGGCTCGCGGAGGAGTACGGCGTCAGCCAGCGCGTCGTCCGCGACGCCTTCCGTGCCCTCAGCCAGCAGGGCGTCATCCGCACTCGCCAGGGCAAGCGCGCGGTCGTCAGCGAACTGCGGCCGGTCGCCGTCCACAGCTACTTCCGCCTGGCGATGGAGGCCGACGGCTCGGCCATAGACGAACTCGTCGAGATGCGCCTGGCGCTTGAGACCAAGGCCGCCGGCCTCGCCGCCACCCGCATCACCGAGCGGGAACTGGAGGCGCTGCGCGGCCTGCTCGCCGAGGCCGACCAGGCCGGCGCCGACCTGCACCGCCGGGTCGAGCTCGACCTGGCCTTCCACCTCGGCATCGTCAAGGCCGCCCGCAACCGCTTCTTCACCGCCGTGCTGGAGGCGCTGTCCGACGTGCTCGCCACCGAGCGCGAGAAGGGCAAGGAGCTCACCGAGTTCCTCGGCGAGACCCACGCGGAGAGCGACGCCGAGCACCAGGCGCTGCTGCTCGGCCTCGGCACCCGCGACGCCGCGCTGGCCGAGCAGCAGATGCGCACCCACCTCGAACGCGTGCAGCGCACCTTCAGAGGCGACGACCTCGCCTAGCTACCCCCAGATCGGCGCCTGCCCGGCCCGCCGGTACAACCGGTCGAAGGCGTCGGTGCCGTCGTCCTCCCACACCTCCAGCCGGGCACCGCGCGGCTGGACGGGCAGGTTCCCCACGTACCTGCACTCCTCGAACAACTGGGCGATCCCGGCATACCTTCGCACCCTGCCGTCGCCGAGGTGGAAGTCCAGCAGCTTGCGCGACGGCTGCGGGGTGAAGCCGTCGGGCACCCGCCAGCGCTCCAGCGCGTCCTCGTCCACGCTCACGCCGAGCCCCGGCCCCTCCGGCACCCGGGCGTACCCGCCCCTGATCTCGATCGGTGTCGTGATCAGGTCGTCGGCGTAGACGTTCAGGCAGGTCACGGCGGGCCAGCGGGCGTGCGTGAGCACCGCGCCCAGGTGCAGTGTCCACGCCGTCGTGAGGCCGGGGCCGACGATCTGCAGGAACAGGTCCTTGTTGAAGGCGGCGGCCTGCAGCCCCTGCGCGATCGTGCCCGCCGCGCCCGCGTTGCACGAGACGAACCCGTCGATCGCGTCCTCGCGCATCCACATCGGGAACAGCGCTTGGTTGTAGTGCTCGGCCACCGGGCGGCGCACCCGTGAGCGCACCGCCTTCTGCCCGGCCACGTCCGACTGCAGCACGGGGGACTCGTACATCCCCACCCGCGCGTGGCCGTCCAGCTCCAGCAGCACCTCCAGCGCCTCGCCCGGTGTGCGCAGCATGCCGTTCCAGTCGAGGTCGAGCACGTAGTTCTCAGGGGTGACCGCCGACAGCGCGGCCACCTGCTCGTGGACGTCGAACCAGGGCCTGGCCTTGATCTTGTGCGCCAGGTAGCCCTCGGCCAGCGCGTCCTTCGCCTCCTCCGCCAGGACCTGCGGCGGCATCTTCGTGCTCCACCAGGCCAGCGGGCACCACTGGCGTACCATCGGGCGGCCGAGCAGCCGGTGCACGGGCACGCCCAGCGCCCGGCCCGTGACGTCGTACAACGCCATCTGCAGGCCGGCGCCGAGCGAGTCGTCGGCCATCAGGTCGGCCGGATGGCGGCCGATCGCCCGCGCGGCGGCCGCGTCCGTGTCGCGCGCCCACGTGTAGTGCGGCAGGCTCTCGCCGTAGCCGACGAGCCCCGGGGAGTTCGTGCGCACCCGCACCACCTCGACCACCCCGAACTCGGCGACCAGGATCTCGTTCCAGGGCCGCGAGCGTTCCCTGAACGGCACGTTCAGGGTGATCCGCTCGACGGCCGTGACCCGCAGGCTCATGAGGCTCCCTTGTCGACCCGCAGCAGCGTGATGTCGTCGAAGTCCACCGCGATGTCGCCCGCGCTGTCCACCAGCAGGATCAGCTCGACCTTGCCGACGGGCTTGCCGCGCGCCGACGCCGGGATCTCGCAGTCCAGCCGCAGCGGCGTCCACGTGCCCGTCGGGCGCAGGTAGATGACCGGGGAGCGCACCGAACTGTTCGGGATCGGCACCCCGGCCGTGTCGATCAGGTCCAGGGCGAGCTGTACCGACGCGGCCGTGCCCGAGGGCGCCCGGTAGGCGGCCTCCAGCCGGGCCAGCCCCGGCCCCGCCTCGACGATCTGGCAGGGGCCGCCCCAGCCGCGCCCGGTGACCCGCAGCACCGCCTCGCCCGAGGGCCGGGCGACGGCCCGGGTTCCGCTGGAGCGCGGCAGCAGCCGCCACGGCGCCAGTTCGGTGTCGAGCGACGGGTTGGCAACCAGGTTCGCGGCCGGGACGCCGCGCAGGATCAGCGCCGCGTACGGGTGCTGACCGGACAGGCTCGCGGCCCGGTCGGTGACCGGCCCGCCGTTCGGCTCGTACGTCTTGAGGTAGGCGACCAGGCTCCAGTACTCGCTCGGGTTCCAGCCCGTCCACACCAGGTTCGCGTGCGAGAGCGGGTTCATCTGCATGATCAGCACCGGGTCCGAGGCGAACTCCTGGATCAGTTGCCGGCGTCGCTCCGCCAGGTCCAGCCGCCGCTGGAAGGCGGTCACCCCGCTGTCGAGCAGCGTCAGCGCCTCCGCCTGCCCCGCCGGGGCCGTGACCGGGCGCGGGTAGCTCAGCGCCGACGCCTCGTACAGCTCGAAGGCCCTGCGCACCACCGTCGCCCGCGCCTTGCGCGCGGGTGTGTCCGCCCGCGCCAGCGCCGAGTCCACGAGCGTACGGCTGCGCGTCAGATCGGCCTCCACGACCTGGTCGAGATACTGCGGCAGGTTGAAGGTCTGATACGTCGCCCCCGGCAGGAACCACGGCGAGCCGGGCACCCGCTCGGCCCAGAACCGCTCCCACAGGTCGAAGTAGGCGCTCAGGTCGGCGGCGGCCGCCGGGCCCACCGCGCGCTCGTACCACTCGCGCCGCAGCGCCGCCTCGTCGGCGTCGGGGTTCCACTGCAGCTTGGCGAACACCCACGGCTTCGGGCCCTCGCCCCAGTTCGGGTACAGCTCGGCGTAGTGGGCGACCACGCCCTTCGCCTTGGCGTAACGCATCGTCCTGGCGTAGCGGGCGGTGAACAGGCGCGGCAGCAGGTACGGCGCGCCGTACAGGTAGTCGTAGAAGCCGAGCCGCGAGCACACGGCCAGCCACCGGTCGGTCAGCGCGTGCCCCGCCGCCTCGGCGGCCGGGTCGATCCAGGCGTACCTGTCCTGCGTCAGGAACGGCACCACCTTGGGATGCAGCGCGACCGCCGGGGGCGTCTCCAGCTTGCGGTAGGCCAGCAGCCCGAAGTCCTTGTCCGGGTGGGTGAGCAGCACCCGCCGCACGACCTCGTTGACCCAGGCGTAGTAGGCGGGCACCGGGTCGGCCTCGGCGAAGCCCTCGCCGTCGTTGACGCCGAGAGAGAACGAGCGGGCCGAGGGGTTGGCGGCGAAGTGTTCCAGGATGCCGGTGACGGCCGCGTCGATCGTGCCGGGCACGGTGAAGGCCGGCTGCCAGCCGGTCAGCTTGCCGGGCGCCGGCGGGTTGCCGCCGGGGTAGAACTCGGGGTTGCTCTGGCCGTAACGCTCGACGGGGAAGAGCGAGTGCAGGTTGTGGTGGAAGGCGATCGGCTCGGTGGTCGTGCCCTGCATGCGGTTGCGGCGCGCCCACTCCGACTGTAAGGGGTAGCGGTTGTCGCGCAGCGGGCTGAAGGAACGCTGGGCGAAGGCGGGCTGCTCGCGCAGCGTCGTCTCCGGCGCCCGTACGGTGGCGCGGGCGGGCACGTCGTCGCCGTCCGGGCCGGGCATCAGCCAGCGCACGCCCACCTGGCGCTCCAGGAACTCCCGGACGCCGTTGGCGGTCCCCGCCGCGCTCGGCCCGACCACGCTGAGCCCGCCCGGGTGCGCCTTGATGACGTACCCGTCCGGGTCGAGGCCCGCGAGCAGCCCCGGCAGCGCCGGGTCGGCGGCGGCCGAGCCCACGGAGAGGGTGGACAGGCCCGGCGTGGCCGTGGTCGGCAGTCGTACCCCGCTGGCCCGCTCGATGTAGGCGACCAGCTCCGCGGCGGCCTCCTCGGAGCCGGGCGCGGCGACGACGGCGGCCAGCGCCCGCCCGGACTCGACGATCGCCAGGCCCTGACGCGGCCTGGGCTTGGTCATCGGCCCGAGGGCGGCGAGGCCCGCGAGACCGAACAGCTGTCGGCGTTTCATGATCACTTCCCGTATCCGGCGGCGATGCCCTCGATCAGACGGCTGCTCATCCACAGGTAGAGCAGCAGCAGGGGGATGACGACGATGCAGATCCCGGCGAACAGCACCGACCAGCGGGCTCCGGTGTACTGCATGGTCTGGATGAAGTTGAGCAGGGTGAGCGAGATCGTCTTCTTCTCCTGCAGGAACGACAGGGCGAAGAACGTCTCGCCCCAGTCGCCGATCGCCTGCAGGATGAACAGCGCCAGCAGCCCCGACCGCGTCAGCGGCAGCATGATGCGCAGATAGGTCCGGTACGGCCCGGACCCGTCGATGGCCGCCGCCTCCTCCAGCTCGGCGGGCAGCGAGGAGAAGAACGCGGTCAGGAAGAACACGGCGAACGGCAGGTTCGTCGCGACGTACACGATCAGCAGGCCGCCGACCGTGTCGATCAGCCCGAGCCGGTCGAGCCCGAGGTAGATGGGGATCATGATGGCCGGGCCCGGGATCCCGAGCCCCACCGCGAAGAACACGGTGACCGGCCCCGACAGCCGCCACCGGAAGCGCGACAGCACGTACGCGGCGGGCGCGGCCAGCAGGATCGTGCCCAGCCCGCTGCCGGTCACCAGCGTCAGCGAGGTCAGCACCCCGTCGCCGAAGGCGGCGGACGTCCACGCCTCGGTGTAGTTGCCCCACTGGGGGGAGGCGGGCAGCTCCCACGGGTCCTGGACCACCTCGCGGGTGGTCTTCAGCGACGACAGCGCCATCCAGCCGACCACGAACAGGTCGAACAGGGCCAGCGACCACGCCAGCGGCATGAGGAGAAATCTCATCGCGGACTACCGTCTTTCAGTAGGTGGCCTGCTCGCGGCGGCCCATGACCCGCCTGACCAGCACGGTCAGCACGACCGTGAGCACCATGGTCAGTACGGCGGAGGCGGAGGCGAGGCCGTACTTCGGCACGCCGTCCGAGGGGAAGGCGCCCGCGTAGGCGTACACGGAGAAGGTCCACAGGCCGGTCGGCGGCAGCGAACCGGTCGCCCCGGCGAAGACCAGCACGAACTCGAAGGTCTTCAGCGCGCCGATCGCCCACAGCACCGCGCAGACGCCGATCACGTCCCACATCAGCGGCAGCGTGATGTGCCGGAACCGCCGCCACGACGAGGCGCCGTCCAGTTCGGCCGCCTCGTAGTAGTAGCGGGGGATGCGGTCGGCCGCCGCCATGAAGATCACCGTGTACGTCCCGGCCGCCAGCCACGTCATCCCGGCCATCACCGTGGTGAACATGTTCTCCGGCGCCAGCCACAGCGGCGGTCGCGCCACCCCGAGCGCCTTCAGCACCGCGTTGACCAGCCCGTCCGGGTCGAGCATGAAGCCCCACAGGATCGCGATCACCAGGCCGGGCACCAGGCTCGGGAAGAAGACCACCGCCCGCACGAACTTCCGGCCGACCATGTCCTGCAGCAGCATCGTGAGCACGAACGCGATGACGAACACCGCGCCGCCCACCAGCACCAGGATCTTCGCGGTGTTGACGAAGGAGGTGCCGAAGACCGGGTCGGCCACCATCTCGCGGTAGTTCGCCAGCCCCGCCCACTCCATCGGGCCGACGCCCGCCCACTCGTTGAAGCTGATCCAGACCGTGGCCGCGCTCGGCACGATCATCACCAGCGTGTACACCGCCAGCGCGGGCAGCAGGAACGGCCCGATCATCCGGCGCCGCGCCGCCTCGAACGGGCTGGCCCGCCCCGTCATCCCTTGGACTTCCAGTACGCGGCCGCCTGCTCGGCCATCTCCGTCGTGAAGTCGGCCGCGCCGATCGTGCCGAACAGCAGCCGGTCGCTCAGCGGCAGCAGCACCTTGGCGTTGAAGTCGCTCACGTCCGTCCGGTCGGCCTTGTTGATCTCGCCGCTGTCCAGTGCCTTCTTCAGGTCGGCGACCTGCGGCGCGGCGGGCACGTCCGTGCGCACCGACATCTCCAGCGCCACGCTCGCCACCTTGTCCTGGTACTTCTTCTTCAGGAAGAAGGCGAGGAACCGCTTGGCCGCCCCGGTGTTCCTCGCCTTGGCGGGGATGCCGAACCCGGTGGTGGTCACGTTCATCGTGGGCGCCTTGCCCTCCACTGAGGGGAAACGGAAGGCGCGGAACTCGAAGCCCTCCTTCGCGTACGGCGCGACCTCCTTGGGCAGGTAGGTCCCCTGGTAGAGGAACGCGGAGTCGCCGCCCGCCCACTTCTGCTGCATCGCGGGGAACTTCGCGGCGTTGAACCCGTCGGGGAAGTAGCCGCCCTTGGCCAGCTTCTCGACCAGCTGCGCCGCCTTCAGCACCTCCGGCCTGCGCCAGCCCGCGCCGGTGCGGTCCGGCGCGAGCGCGTGCCAGCCCTCGTCGCCCATCAGCGCCCGTGCGAAGTGTTCCAGGTAGCGGGCGTTGTAGTTGGGGATGCTGCCGTCCTGCCCGAGCGGCCGGCCGCCCGCCGCCTTGCGGGCCTCCAGCACCTTCACGAAGTCGTCCCACGTCCTCGGCGGCGCCGCGACCAACTCGGGCAGGTCCTTGCCGTTGAAGAACCAGCCGTACGTCGAGACCTGGTACGGCAGTTGCGCGAGCACGCCGTCGGCCGAGGTCGCCATGCCCCGGTAGGCGTCGCCGACGGTCTGACCGACCGTCGCCCGCTCGCCCGGCACCTCGGCCGCGTACACCTCTGACAGGTCGAGCGCGGCCTTCGTGGCGGCGAACTGGCGGGTCAGCTCCCTGTTGTTGCCCTCGATCAGGTCGGCGGGCACGTTGTCGGTGTTCAGGCTCGGCAGGAACGACTTCATCGCCGACCTGCCCTTCCACGACACGCGGACCTTGACGCCGCTGTCCTTCTCGAAGTCGGCGGCGGCCTCCGCCAGCACCTTCTGGTTCGGCTCGCCTTCCGACCACGTGCTCCAGATCCGCAGCTCCTGCTCCGCGCCCTGCCCGCCGCCGGAGCCGCAGGCCGCGCCGGCCAGGCACAGGGCGAGCAGGCCCGCCGGGATTCGTGTGTTCATCTTTCCGCCTCTTGCTCCGGGGGGTGTGGTTCTCGCGGGTCAGGCGGGTTTCACCGGGCCGCCGACACGGGCGGACTCGTAGACGGCCAGCACGAGCGCCAGCGCCGCCCGGCCGTCGGCCGCCGTGACCTGCGGGGGGCGGCCCTGCCGTACGGCTTCGACGAAGTCGGCCAGCTGGGCGCGGTGCGCCTCCGGGCCCAGGCGGGGCTCGGGGTGCTCGGGGGTGCGGTTCTGCCTGGCGGCGTGGAAGCTCGACAGCACCTCGTTGTCCACGACCGCGTGGCCCTGCTCGCCGTGCACCGAGAGGCGGACCGAGGCGCCGCCGTAGGCGGCGGTGCTGGCGAACAGGCGGCCGAGGGCTCCGCTCGCGAACCGGATGGCGGCGACGGCGGTGTCCTCGACCTCGATCCGCTCGTGCGCGAGCAGTCCCGCGTACGCGCTGACCTCCTCGGCGGGGCCGAGCAGCGACAGCATCAGGTCGACCACGTGGACGCCCTGGTTCATGAGGGCGCCGCCGCCGTCCATGGCCCAGGTGCCGCGCCAGCCGCCGGAGTCGTAGTAGGACTGCTCGCGCCACAGGGTCACCTCGGCCGCGCCCGAGGTGAGGCGGCCGAACTCGCCGGCGTCGATCGCGGCCTTCACAGTGCGGAAGGACGGCTCGAAGCGGCGCTGGCTGATCACCGTCGCGTACCTGCCCGACGCGCGTTCCGCCGCGAGGATCCGGTCGGCTGCCGCGAGGCTCACGTCGATCGGCTTCTCGATGACGACGTGCTTGCCCGCCTCCAGCGCCGGTACGGCCGCCTCGGCGTGCAGGCCGCTCGGCAGGCTGATCACGACCGCGTCCACGTCGTCCCTGGCGTACAGTTCGGCGGCCGAGCCGAGTGCCGCGCAGCCGTGCCGGGCCGCCAGTTCCCCGGCGCGGGCCGGGTCGGCGTCGGCGACGGCGACGAGTTCCGCCACGCCGGGCATGTCCGCTATGAGCCGGGCGTGCAGCGCTCCGACGACGCCGCTTCCCAGGATTCCGAATCGCACCTGACCACCTCCAGGTCAACACTTATGACCTAGGACTCTAGATCTGATCCGGAAAATAGGTCAATATGCCGTTATCTGGGAAAATTTGTGGGTTAGGAGTGGATCATGAGGATTGCGATCGTCGGGCCGGACAACACGCACGCCGACCACGCCGTGCGGCACTTCAACGCCGAACAGGCCCTCGGAGACGCCCGCGTGACGGCCCTGTGCGGCGGCGACGCCGAGCGCGCCGAGCGGCTCGGGATCGCCTGGACGGCCGCGCGGCCCGAGGAACTGATCGGGCACATCGACGCCGCGATCGTCATGGACAGGGACGGCGCGCTGCACAGGCGGCACGCCGAGCCGCTGCTCAAGGCCGGGATCCCGGTACTCGTGGACAAACCGCTGGCCACCACCGTGGCCGACGCGGAGGCGATCCTCGCCGCCGCCTCCGCCGGAGGGGCCGCCGTGACCTCGTTCAGCGCGCTGCGGTGGACGGTCGACGGCCTGCGTCCCCGGCTGGCCGGACTGGGGGAGCCGAGGGCGGTGACGGCGACCGGGCCCGTCCAGCGGACCAGCCCGTACGGCGGCGTCGGCTTCTACGGCATCCACCCCGTGGAGATGGCGCTGCACCTGCTGCCCGTGCCCTCGGCGGAGCCCGTGGTGTCCGTGCTGCCGGGAGCGGTGCTCGTCACCCTGACGGCAGGGGACGCGCACGCCGTCGTCAACCTCGTCGAGCGCGACGCCGCGACCGCCGTCCCCTTCCACCTGGCCGTCGTGGGGACCTCCGGGGTGTTCGCCGAGGTCGTCACCCCCGCCAAGGACTACACGCTGCCCGCGCTGCGGCACTTCGCCGAGATGGTGCGCACCGGCGTCCCGCCGCTCGGCGAGGAGGAGTTGCTCGCGCCGGTGCGGGTGCTGGAAGCCGTCACACGTGCCGTCGGATGAAGGCGTCGACGGCCGCCTGCGCGAGGCCGCTGTCCGGGGTGCCCACCCGGTAGAAGAACCCGTGCTCGGCGCCGGGCAGCAGCAGCACGTCCGCCTCGGGCAGGCGGGCCGCCAGATCCCTGACGTGCCGGTGCGGGAAGAAGCGCTCCTTGCCGACCACGACGAACAGGAACGGCGGGACGGGCGCCTCGGTGATCCACGTCTCCGGCGACGCGGCGGCGTATCCCGTCGGCGGACCGCCGTCGCCGCCCTGCCGCCCTGCCGCGGTGTCGTCCGCCCCGGTCGCGCCCGCGAGATGGTCGACCGCCGCGCGGATCTCCGGATCCATCCCGGGCCACGGCACCAGAGTCCCCGGCCCGTTGAGGCTCACGCACCCGGCGGGCCGCCCGCTTTCGGGGTGGGCAGGTGTGCTGCCGGGGTCGAGCCACGGGTCGGGGCCGGTCAGGGTGAGCAGCGTGGCGAGGTGGGCGCCCGCCGAACTGCCGATCAGAAAGACCGGCAGCCCGCCGTGGCCGCGCGCCGCCAGATGCCCGGTGAACAGGCGGAATCCGCACGCGACGTCGGCCATCATCTCGTTCAGCCGCCCGCCGACCCGATATCCCAGCGACGCGCTCACCACTCCGCGCCCGGCCGCCGCGCGCATCTGCCCGTGCCACTGGGCGGGCTCGCCCGCACGCCACCCGCCGCCGTGCACGAAGCACACCGCGTACGGCGCGCGGGCATCCTCGGGATGCAGCAGGTGGAACAGACGCCGGGGTGTGCCGTCATAGGGCACGATGGTGATGTCCATGAGTTAGATCCTAGGTCCTAGGTTGGAGAGTGTGGAGATGCACAAGGTCCGGATCGCCCAGGCCCAGGCAAGCTTCCGCGACGTCGTCCTCGACCACCCGCTGCGGCTGGCGGGCGCGAGCGTGGACCGGTTCACCCTGGCCGTGGTCCAGGTGCGAGCGGAAGGCCCCGGCGGACCGGTGGCGGGGACGGGGGCGAGCGTTCTGTCCGTCCCGTGGTCATGGCCCCGCTCGGACCTGTCGTGGCAGGCCAGGGACGCCGTGCTGCGCGACCTCGCCGCCACGCTCTGCGCCTCGGCCGCCACCCGTCCGCCCGGCGACCCTTTCGCGCTGTTCGACCACCTCGCCACGGTGGCGGGGGGAGCGGCTCCCGAGGTCCCCGCCCTGGCGAGATCACTGGCGCTCGGAGCCGTGGACAACGCCGTCCACGACGCCTGGTCCCGCGCCGCGGACCTCCCGGCCGCTCTCGTGAACGCGGACCTCCTGAACGCGGACCTGGGCGCGACGGCGGATAGGGGCGCGCGCTCGGCCGGTCCGGAGGGGGCGGGCGGCCGGTACGCGCGGGCGCGGGGCCGGGGCGCGCGGCCGGTCGGTCAGCACGCGGCGCGGGGCCGGTACGCGCGGGCGCGCGCCACTCCGGACGGCGGGGCGACGCTTGAGGTGCAGCACGTGGCCGGAGTCGGCGACCCGCTGGACGAACTGCGCGAATGGCTGGTCCGCGACGGGATCCGCCACGTCAAGGTGAAGCTCTCCGGCCGCGACCCCCGCGAGGACGCCGCCAGGGTCGTGGAGGTGCACAGGGTGCTGCGCGCGAGCGTACCCGGGCGGATCTCGCTGTCCCTCGACCCGAACGAGGGCTACGCGACCCCGGCCGACGCCACCCGCATGATCGAGCACCTGGCGGCCGCCGAGGCGTTCGCCGACGTCGGGTACATGGAGCAACCGGTCCCGCGTGACTCCGCGCCGGACCCGGGGGCGATGCGCGAGCTGTGCGCGCTGCTGCCGGTCCTCGCCGACGAGGGCCTGGCGGGCGTCGGCGACCTCGACCGGCTGGCCGCCGAAGGGTGGGCCGGGCTGGTGGTCAAGGCGGCGCGCGGGCAGAGCCTGGCACTGCGAAGCTGGGAGTACGCGGTCACCCGCGGCATGTTCGTGGTGGTGCAGGATCTGACGGCGGTGGATCTGGCGCTCGCCCACTCGGCCCGGCTGGCGGCGACGCTGCCGTTGTCGTGGCGGGCGTTCGAGTGCAACAGCAGGCAGTACGCGCCGCACGCGAACGCCGCGCTGCCCTTCATGGACGTCACGGACGGCCTCATCACCCTTGGCCCGCCCACTCCTGGCATCGTCTAGCGCGCATCAATTAGGACCTAGGTCTTTCCTTGTCTGGACGATGGTCATATGGTCTGGCGTATGCGTGTGGCATGGATAGGCACCGGAATCATGGGCGAGCCCATGGCCAGGCGGGTCCTCGCGGCCGGCCACCACCTGACCGTCTTCAACAGAACCCCGGCCCGGATCGAACCCCTCGTGGCGGCGGGCGCCACCCCGGCCGCCTCACCCGCCCAGGCCGCCTCGCAGGCCGAGGCGGTGGTCACCATGCTCCCCTACCCGAAGGACGTCGAACACGTCCTCGGCGAGGTGCTCGGCGAAGCCGCCCCCGGCACCGTCGTGATCGACTGCTCCACCTCCTCACCCGGCCTGGCCCGCACCCTCGCCGAGCGCGGCCGCGAGCGCGGCGTCGCCGTACTGGACGCCCCGGTGAGTGGCGGGCCGCCCGGCGCGCGGTCCGGCACGCTCTCGGTCATGGCCGGCGGCGACGCCGACGCCCTGGAACGGGCCCGGCCGGTGCTGGAGGCGTTCGCCGCCACCCTGGTCCACCACGGCCCGCCCGGCACCGGGCAACTCGCCAAGCTCGTCAACCAGACCCTGGTCGCCGGGGTCACGCTGGCGGCCTGCGAGGCGTACGCGCTGGCCGAGCACGGCGGCCTCGACCTGGAGAAGGTCCACTCCTCGGTACGGCCCGGCGTCGCCGGCTCCCCGCTCCTCGACTTCCTGTGGGCCAGGCTCGCGAGCGGCGACCTCGCCCCCGGCTTCAAACTCGACCACTTCGTCAAGGACCTCCTCCTGGCCGGGGACGCCGCCGCCCCCCTCCGCCTGCCCGGCCTGGACGCCGTGGTGGCCGCCGCCGAGGCCGTACGGCGGGAGCACGGCGGCCACCACGGCACGCAGGCCCTCGTGCGGGCCGTGGAGCACCCGTGATCGTCGACTCGCACGTCCACGTCGGCACCTGGAAGTACCCCCGCCTGGAGACCTACCTGCCGGACATGGCCGAGGCCGGGGTGGACGCGGCGGTGCTGGTGCAGTTCGTGGGCAACACCGACAACGCCTACCTCGCCGAACGCGCCGAGCCGGGACGCTTCGCCGCCGTCGCCATGGTCGAGACCGGCACGCACGGCGCCCCCGCCCACGTCGCCCGCCTGGCCGCCACCGGCCGCTTCGCCGGGGTCCGCCTGTGGGCGGCGACCCGCTCGCCCGGCCCCGACCCGCTGGCCGTGTGGCGGGCGATCGACGCGGCCGGGCTGGTCGCCAGTGTCAGGGGTCCGCTGGCCGACCTCGCAGAGCCCGCCTTCGCCGCCCTCCTGACCGAACTCCCCACCCTGCGCGTCCGGCTGGAGCATCTCGGCTTCACCACCTACCCCGACGCGGACCGCGCCCACTTCGCCCGCTTCCTCGCGCTGGCCGAACGCCCCGGTACCTACACCATGTGGGCCGGATTCCACGCCAACAGCGGGCTGCCGTACCCCCACCCGGACGCCGACCCCTTCCTGCGCGACGCCGTCGCCGCCTACGGCGCCCGCCGCGTCACCTGGAGCGGCGACTGGAACCGCCCGGACCCCGGTCCCGGCGACTACGCGGCCGCGATCGGGCACGTGCTCGACCGCCCCTACCTGGACGCCGACGACCACCGCTGGATCCTCGGCGGCGCGGCCGCCGAACTGTTCGGCCTGACCGGGGCGGCGGCGTGAGCGTCCGGATCGGCGTCGTCGGCCCCGGCGCCATCGCCGAACGGCACGTGGCCGCGCTGGCCGGGGCGGGCGCGCAGGTGGCCGCCGTGGCGGGCCCCGACGAACGGCAGACGCGCGCCTTCGCCGAACGGCACGGCATTCCCGCCCGCTACCGCACCGCCGACGACCTGTACGCCCACCCGTGGCTGGACGCGGTCGTGATCGCCTCTCCGCACGAGCACCACGCGGCCCAGACGATCGCCGCCCTGCGCGCCGGCCTGCACGTGCTCTGCGAGATCCCGGTCGCCCTGTCCCTCGCCGACGCCGAGCGGGTGGCCGCCGTGTCCGCCGAGACCGGCAGGCACGTGGCCGTGGCGCACACGCTGCGCTTCTGCGCGCCGTACCTGAAGGCCCGTGACCTCCGCCTGGACCTGCGCCACGTGGTCGCCCGCACCCTCATGCACCGCCAGAGCGACCACGGCGTGGACGGCCGCCCGCGCGCCTGGACGGACGACGTGCTCTGGCACCACGGCGCCCACACCGTGGACGCCGCCCTCTGGCTGCTCGGCGCGGACGCCGCCGCCGTCCACGGCACGCGCGGCGACCCGTGGGCGGGCAGCGGCCGGCCCATGGACGCGGGCGCCGTCCTGCGCGTCCCCGGCGGCGGCCTGGCCACGATCGCGCTGTCCTACCATGCGCGCCTGCCCGCCCGCGACCTGACGCTCATCGCCGAGGAGCGCACCCTGCGCCTGACCGGCGGGCGGCTGCTCGACCACGACGGCACCGTCCTCGCCGACGGCGGCGCGGACATGGAACGCGACGGCCTCGACCGCCAGGACCGCGCCTTCCTCGCCGCCGTCGCCTCGGGCCGACGCCCGGAATGCGCCGTAGCGGATGTCCTGCCCGCCATGCGGGTCCTGCACGAGTGGGGAACACCATGAACGAACTGGCCCGGATGACCGCCCCCGAGGCCGCCGACGCGGTCGCGGCCGCGACGGTCGCGCTGCTGCCCATCGGTGCGACCGAGCAGCACGGCAACCACCTCACCCTGGAGACCGACTACGCCATCGCCGACGCCTTCGCCCGCAGGCTCGCCGCCGACCTCGGCGCTGCCGCCGTGCTGTGCCCGGGACTTCCGTACGGGCTGTCCGAACACCACCTCGGCTTCCCCGGCACGCTCACGCTGCGCGCGCAGACGCTGCTCGGCGTGCTGCGCGACGTCGCCGAGTCGCTGGCGGGGGCAGGGGTACGGCGGGTGCTCGTCGTCAACGGGCACGGCGGCAACGTCGACGCCGTCCGGCTGGCCGCCCGCGACCTGCGCCGCGACCACGGCGTGGTCATGGCCCACCTCATGTGGGCGGGCCTGGCCGCCGACGTCATAGGCGGCCTGATGACGGGCGAGCGGTACGGCCACGCGTGCGAGGGCGAGACCTCCGTCGCGATGGTGCTCGCGCCGCACCTGGTCCGCCCCGAGCGGATCGGGACGGCGACCGTGCCGCTGCCCGTCCTCCCGCACGCCGCCCCGGCGACGCCGCACGTGGACCTGCCGCTCGCCTACCACCTGCTGTCCGACACCGGCGGGCTCGGCGACCCCTCTCGCGCCTCCCGCGAACTCGGTGAGAAGATCGTGGACACGGCCTACGGCAGAGCGCTGGAGTTCGCCCGCGCCTTCGCCGCCGAACCTCGGGAGAGCACATGCGCGTCCTGGTAGCGGGCGGTTCCGGCGCGGTCGGCGCGCTGGTGCTGCCCGGCCTCGCCCGCCACCACGACCTGCGCGTGCTCGACCTGGCGCCGCCCCCGCTGCCGGTCGAGCACGTGACCGGCAGCGTCACCGACCAGGACGCCGTACGGCGCGCGGCCGCCGGGCAGGACGCCCTCGTCTACCTCGCCATGGGCCGCAAGTCCGGCTGGCGCGACGGCCCCGACTGGACCGCCAGCCACTTCACCGTCAGCGTCACCGGTCTGTTCCTCACCCTCGAAGCCTGCGCGGAGGCGGGTGTCAGACAGGTCGTGTACGCGGGCAGCATGTCCGTCTACGACGACTACCGGGGCCACGACTACGCGGCCGACCCGGAACCCGACGCCACCGACGCCTACGGCCTCAGCAAACGCCTCGGCGAGCAGGTCTGCGAGGCGGCGGCCCGCCGCCACGGCCTGTCCTCCGTGTCGCTGCGCCTGGTCGGACCCATGACCGACGAGGAGTGGCAGGCGTCGGACGACCCCCTGGTCACGGCGGGCAGCGACGTCGCCGCCGCCTTTCTCGCCGCGCTGGAGCGCCCGAGGCCGGGCGCCCGCGCGTACACGATCAGCGGCGACCATGAGCGCCGCACCCTCGACTGGGCGCCCGCGCACCGCGACCTCGGCTGGGAACCGCGCGCCCGCAGACGCTGAGACCTGCGGACGCTGAGACCTGCAGACGTTGAGAGCCGTGGACGCCGGGAAGGGGCGTCAGAGCTTGCGGAACGTCCGCGCCTCCGCCGCCGCATCCAGCACCTGGCCGATCGGGGCCCCCGAGCCCGCCGTCACGGCGGCGGCGACGGCCCCCTCCACGAACGGCGCGTCCGCCAGCACCACCCGGCCCGGCTCCTCCAGCAGCCGGGCCGTCAGCACCGAACTGCCCAGATCGGGGATGAGCACCACCCCGTCACCCTGGTCCACCGCGCGGACGGCCGCCTCGATCCGGTCGTAGCTGGTGCCGAGCCCGCCGTCGTCCGCGCCGCCCGCCGCCGCCACCGGCACCCGCGCGCCCGCGATCCCGCGCGCCAGCGCCGCCGCCTCCTCCGCCAGCCCGGCGCTGTGCGCGACCAGTACGATCCCCACCATCCTCAGCCACCGCCCCACTCGTCGGCCACAGTCTCCAGCGCGCCCACCAGCAACGCCGAGGACGCCGCCCCCGGATCCTCGTGACCGACGCTGCGCTCGCCCAGATAGCTGGCCCGCCCCTTGCGGGCGAGCATCGGCACGGTCGCCGCCGCCCCCGCGCGGGCCGCCGTCGCCGCCCGCCCGAACACCTCGGCGGCCGAAAGTCTCGAAATTTCCGGAAATTCCAGAGACCCCGAGAGCCCTGGGGGCGCCGGGAGCCCCGAGGGCGCTTGGGGCCCCGTCGCGTCGGTGAGTGCCCTGGCGGCGGGCCAGAGCGCGTCCAGCATCGTCTTGTCGCCCTCCGCCGACCTGCCGAGCCGCGCCACCGCCTCCACCCCGGTCGTGAACGCGGCGGCGAACTCCGCCGGTGACGCCTGCGCGCCCAGCGCCGCGCCCATGGCGCGCAACAGTGATCCGTACAGGGGGCCGGAGGCGCCGCCCACCTTCCTGATCAGCGTGGTGCCCGCCGTCACCAGCGCGTCCGCCTCGGGGGCCGCCGCGAGCGCCCGCCGTACCTCGGCGAAGCCGCGATCGAGGTTGGCGCCGTGGTCGGCGTCGCCGATCGCGGCGTCCAGCGCGGTCAGGCGCTCCCGCTCGGCGGCCACCACCCGCGCGCACTCCGCCAGCCACGCGGCCGGGAAGCCCGCCCGCATCAGCGTCCCCACCGCAGCCCCGGGGTCTCGACGGGCGCGTCCCACAGCCCCGTCAGCCGCTCGTCCACCTGGCACACGCTGACCGAGAAGCCCTGCATGTCCAGGCTGGTCACGTAGTTGCCGACCAGCGAGCGCGCCACCCGGGCGCCCTTGCCGCGCACGTACGCGGCCACCTCGGCGAACACCACGTACAACTCGATCAGCGGGGTGCCGCCCATGCCGTTGACCATCACCAGCAGGTCGCCGCGCAGCGGCAGGTCGCCGTCGACCGCGTCCATCGCCACCTCCGCGAGCTCCCGGGCCGGAGCGTGCGCTCGCCTGCTGCGACCCGGCTCGCCGTGGATGCCGATGCCGAGTTCCACCTGGTCCTCGGGCAGGTCGAAGGTCGGCCGTCCCGCCGCCGGGACGGTGCCGGAGGTGAGCGCGACGCCGAACGACCGGCTGCGCGCGCCGACCTCCTCCGCCGCCCGCCGTACGTCGTCGAGCGGTGCGCCCTGCTCCGCGAGCGCGCCCGCGACCTTCTCCACGAACAGCGTCGCGCCGGTGCCCCGCCGGCCCGCCGTGTACAGCGAGTCCTTGACGGCCACGTCGTCCGCCACGACCACGCTCGCCACCCGCCCGCCCTCGCGGAGTTCGGCGGCCAGCTCGAAGTTGAGCACGTCACCGGTGTAGTTCTTGACGATGTGCAACACCCCGGCGCCGCGCTCGGCGAACTCCGTCGCGGCGAGGATCTGATCCGGCACCGGCGAGGTGAAGATCTCGCCTGGGCAGGCCGCGTCGAGCATGCCGTACCCGACGAAGCCCGCGTGCAGCGGCTCGTGCCCGGAGCCGCCGCCCGAGACCAGCCCCACCCGGCCGGCCTCCTTGGGCCGCGACCGGCGGACCACCTGACCCTCGACCAGCAGCGACGGATGCGCGGCCGCCATTCCGGCCAGCGCGTCCGCCACCACGGACCCGGGAGCGTTGATGAGCTTCTTCATGGTCACCAACCTCTGCCCGATCGCGCCCGGAGGCAAGCACCGGCCGACCTAGGCTACGGTTCGGGCATGGCTGAGATCGTGTACCCGCCGGTACTCCTGCTGGCGCGGACCCTCTTCAAGGTGATGGACTACCGCTTCCACATGGAGGGCACGGAGAACGTTCCGACGAGCGGCGGCGCCGTGCTCGTCAGCAACCACATCAGCTATCTCGACTTCATCTTCGCCGGGTACGGGGCGCTGCCGGCCAAGCGGATGGTGCGCTTCATGGCCAAGCAGGACGTCTTCGACCACCGCATCTCCGGGCCGCTCATGCGCGGCATGCACCACATCCCGGTCGACCGGGGCGCCGGAGCCGGTTCGTACGCGACCGCGCTGCGGATGCTGAAGGCCGGGGAGATCGTCGGCGTGTTCGCCGAGGCCACGATCAGCCGCTCCTTCACCGTCAAGGAGATCAAGAACGGCGCCATCCGCATGGCGCAGGCCACCAAGGTACCGGTGATCCCGGTGGCGCTGTGGGGCAGCCAGCGGCTGTGGACCAAGGGCCGCCGCAAGGAGCTGACCCAGCGCCACGTGCCCATCACGATCCTGGTCGGCGAGCCCATGTACCCCAAGCGCGGCGAGAACGTCGACGAGCACACGGCCACGCTCCACACGCGCCTGTCGGAGCTGGTGGACCGGGCGCAGCGCACCTACCCGGAGCGTCCCCAGGGCGTGTGGTGGCAGCCCGCGCACCTCGGCGGCACCGCGCCCACCCCCGAGGAGGCCGCCGCCATGGACGCCGAGGAGGCCGCGCGCCGCGCCAAGGCGTGAAGCCTGGCTTATGCGGGCCTGTACCCCCTTTGCGCCTTGCATCTGCGAAGGGCTAACGTGGGTCCGTGTGACGACCTTCCGCATCAGTGAGGCCGCCGCCCTGCTCGGCGTCAGCTCCGACACCGTCCGCCGCTGGGTCGACTCCGGCAAGCTGGCCGCCGACCGTGACGAGCACGGCCACCGGCTGGTCGACGGCGCCGACCTGGCCGCCTTCGCCCGCGCCCAGATCGGCGCCGAAGACGGGGCCGCGACCTCCTCGGCCCGCAACCGGTTCCGGGGCATCGTCACCGAGGTCATCCGCGACTCCGTGATGGCCCAGGTGGAGATCGCCGCCGGACCCTTCCGCGTGGTCTCGCTGATGAGCCGCCAGGCGGCCGACGAACTCGGCCTCGAACCGGGCGCCGTCGCGGTCGCCGTCGTCAAGTCCACGAACGTGGTCGTGGAGATCCCCCAGTGAGGAGCCCATCCGTGTTGAGACGCCTGACCTGCGCGCTCGCGCTGGCCGTCACTGTGACTGCCACTGTGACCGCCTGCGGCGGCACCACCGCGACCCCGTCCGCATCCCCCGCCTCCTCGGGCACCGCCGCCGCCACCGTCACCGTCTTCGCCGCCGCCTCGCTGACCGGCACCTTCACCGAACTCGGCAAGACCTTCGAGGCCGCCAACCCCGGCACCACCGTGAGGTTCAACTTCGGCTCCAGCGCCACCCTCGCCCAGCAGATCACGGAGGGCGCGCCCGCCGACGTGTTCGCCGCCGCCAGCCCCGCCACCATGAAGACCGTCACCGACGCGGGCCTGGCCGCCGCGCCGGCCACCTTCGTCCGCAACAAGCTGCAGATCGCCGTGCCCGCCGAAAACCCGGCCAAGGTCGAGTCCCTGAAGGACCTCGCCGACCCCGAGGTCAAGGTCGCCCTGTGCGCCCAGCAGGTGCCCTGCGGCGCCGCCGCGATCAAGGCGCTCGGCGCCGCAGGCGTCAAGGTCACCCCCGTCACCCTCGAACAGGACGTCAAAGCCACCCTCACCAAGGTCGAACTCGGCGAGGTCGACGCCGCCCTCGTCTACAGGACCGATGTGATCGCCTCCGGCGGCAAGGTCAAGGGCATCGACTTCCCCGAGGCCGAGCAGGCGATCAACGACTACCCGATCGCCGTCCTCGGCAAGGCGCCCGCGGGCGCGCAGGCCAAGCGGTTCGTCGACCTCGTCCTGTCCCCGCAGGGCAGGGACGTCCTGACCAAGGCCGGGTTCGAGGGACCCTGATGCGCACGTCCGGCCGGCCGCCGTGGATCCTGCTGGTCCCCGCCGTCGCGGGGCTCGCCTTCCTGATCCTCCCGCTGGCCGGACTCCTCGTCAGAGCGCCCTGGTCGACCCTGCTGCCGAGGCTGGCCGAACCGCAGGTGCTGGAGGCGCTGCGGCTGTCCCTCGTCACCGCCACCGTCGCCACCGTCATCTGCCTGCTGCTCGGGGTGCCGCTCGCCTGGCTGCTGGCCCGCACCGACTTCCCCGGCAGGCGGGTGGTGCGGGCGCTGGTGACCGTACCGCTGGTGCTGCCTCCCGTCGTCGGCGGCGTCGCGCTCCTGCTCGTACTCGGCAGACGCGGCATCGTCGGGCAGTGGCTCGACTCCGCCTTCGGCATCACCCTGCCCTTCACCACCGCGGGCGTCGTCGTCGCCGAGGCGTTCGTGGCGATGCCGTTCCTCGTGATCAGCGTCGAAGGGGCGCTGCGCGCCGCCGACCGCCGCTACGAGGAGGCCGCCGCCACCCTCGGGGCCTCCCGCTGGACGGTCTTCCGCCGGGTCACCCTGCCGCTCATCGCCCCCGGTGTCGTCGCCGGAGCCGTACTGTGCTGGGCGCGTGCCCTCGGCGAGTTCGGCGCCACCATCACCTTCGCCGGCAACTTCCCCGGCCAGACCCAGACCATGCCCTTGGCCGTGTACCTCGCCCTGGAGACCGAACCCGAGGCCGCCATCGTCCTCAGCCTCGTGCTCCTCGCCGTCTCCGTGATCATCCTGGCCAGCCTGCGCGACCGGTGGGTGAACAGCCCATGACCTTCGGTGCTCCGCCTCCTCCTGCGGGTGAACGGCCATGACCCTCGACGCCCGCCTGCTCGTCGTCAGGACCGGATTCACCCTCGACCTCGACCTCAAGGTCGCCGCCGGGGAGGTCGTCGCCCTGCTCGGGCCCAACGGCGCGGGCAAGACCACCGCGCTGCGCGCCCTCGCCGGGCTCACCGGCCTGTCGCCCGGCTCGCACATCACCCTCGACGGCCGCCCCCTGCACACTCTCGCCGCCGAGCGGCGTCCCGTCGGCATGGTCTTCCAGGACTACCTGCTCTTCCCCCACCTGTCCGCGCTCGACAACGTCGCCTTCGGGCCCCGCTGCCACGGCGTCGGACGGGCCGAGGCGCGGCGCGTGGCCGCCGAACTCCTCGACCGCGTCGGCCTGGCCGCCCACGCCGCCTCCCGGCCGCGCCTGCTGTCCGGCGGGCAGGCGCAGCGGGTCGCGCTCGCGCGGGCCCTCGCCGTACGGCCCGGCCTGCTCCTCCTCGACGAGCCGCTCGCCGCGCTCGACGCCCACACCCGGCTGGAGATCCGCTCACAGCTGCGGCGGCACCTCGCCGAGTTCACCGGCGCCACCGTCCTGGTCACCCACGACCCCCTGGACGCGATGGTCCTCGCCGACCGGCTCGTCGTCATCGAGTCGGGCGGCGTCGTGCAGGAGGGCACGCCCGCCGACGTCGCCCGCAGGCCCCGCACCGACTACGTCGCCCGGCTCGTCGGACTCAACCTGTACCGTGGCACGGCCTCCGGCCGGCGCGTGACGGTCGGGTCGCACGTCCTGACCGTCACCGAGGACCTGTCCGGGCCGGTGTTCGTCGCCTTCCAGCCCGCGGCCGTCGCGCTGTACCGGTCCCGCCCGGACGGGAGCCCGCGCAACCTGTGGCAGGCCCGCATCGAGGGGATCGAACGGCACGGCGACAACGTCCGGGTGCATCTGGACGGCGACCTGCCCGCGTTCGCGGACGTGACGCCCGCCGCCGTCGCGGACCTCGACCTGACCCCGGGCGAGCACGTCTGGGCCTCGGTGAAGGCCACCGAAACCCACGCCTACCCGGGCGCGTAGGCGGGTTCAGGCCGAAGGGCGGGCCTTCTGCTGGTAGTGGAGGACGGCGGCCACACGGGGGTCCAGGCGGCTGCTCCTGGTCAGTCTGAGTTTGGCGAAGATGCTGCGGATGTGCTTGTGCACCGCGCCACCCGTGACGACCAGCCGATCGGCGATGGCCTTGTTGCCGAGACCCTCCGCCATCAACGACAGTACCTCGCGCTCCCGTACGGTGAACCCCTCCAACGGGTCGCTGCGCCGGGTGACCAACTGGGAGATGACCTCGGGCCCGATGGCCTTCCCGCCACCGGCCACCGTTTTGAGGGCGTCGACGAACACCTCGACATGACCCACTCGCTCCTTGAGCAGATATCCGACCCCGCCCCCGCCGCTGGCCACCAGGTCGTCGACGAAGGCCGCCTGCACGTCGGCCGACAGGAGCAGAACAGCCAGACCGGGATGAAGCCGCCGGGCCTCGACCGCCGCTCTGATGCCTTCGTCGGTGTGGGTGGGAGGCAGGCGCGCGTCCACGATCGCCACGTCGGGTTCGCAGGCCAGCACCCCCATGAACGACTTGGCATCGGGTACGGCCGCCGCCACCTCGAATCCCCTTCCGGTCAGCAGCAACGCCAGCCCCTCGCGCAGGAGCGCGTCATCGTCGGCGATCACGATGCGCACAGCGGCTCCAGGTCGGTCGCGGCCAGGGGGACGTCACGGTGGTTCAGGTCGTCTGGCATGAAAACGGTTCTAGCGAAGTCGGAGTTTCGGTTCGGTTGCGTCAGCGCCGGCCACGGGCGCGCCGGACCGTCTTCCGACGGTCCGGCGCGGCTGCTCAGCGCTTGACGAGTCCCGGCGGCTGGTGCTTGGCGCAGGCCGCTTCCGCCTTCTTCAACCGGGACGAGCCCGGCGTGACGCCCTTCGGCAGCAGGATGCCGCCCCGCTCGGGGCTCACCAGGCCGGGCACCCCGTTGGCCCGGATGCAGGCGACGTACTTGAGCCGCGCCTTCGACGACCACGGGTCCTGGCCCTCGGAGAGGGCGACCTTGGGCGGGAGGAACTCGGCGCACCGGTCCGCCGCCTTCCGGAAGTCCGCCGAGCGGGGGTCGGGCAGCCCCGGCCTCTCCTTCAGGAGCTTTCCGGGCTTCGGGTCGGGGAAGCCGGGCAGGCCGTTCTCACGCATGCAGTCGGTGAAGTCCGGCAGGCCCTTCGGCGGCTCGGCGGGCGCCGGAACACCCGGGACGCCCGGGGGCGCGGGGTCGGCCGGGGGAGCGGCGGACGCCGTGCTGCCGCCGCCGATGACGACGGCGAGGGCGAGGACCCCGGCCGCGCTCGCGGCGCGCACCGGGAACGTGCGGTTGAGGATGCTTCGCATGTTCTCTCCATGGTTCTGGGGATCTGACACCCCGATTTCTATGGAATCCCGGGTTTCGGCACGGTTTCATGCGCGGACGTAACGCTGACGAAACACCTCGCGAGAGAGCATGACGATGTCCTGACGACCCTGGCCAAGGGATGAAAGCCGATGAGAGTGCTCGTGGTGGAAGACGACGAGGAGACCGCCCGTACGGTCGCCGTCGGCCTGCGCCGTACCCGTATGGCGGTGGACGTGGCGTTGGACGGGCCGGGAGGACTCGAACGCGCCCTCTGCAACGACTACGACGTGATCGTCCTCGACCGGGACCTGCCCGGCATGCACGGCGACGCCGTCTGCGCCGAACTGGTGGCGGCCGGCTGCCGGAGCCGGGTGCTCATGCTCACCGCGGCGGCCACGACGGAGGACCTGGTCGACGGCCTCGGCCTGGGCGCGGACGACTACCTGCCCAAGCCGTTCGACTTCCCCGCGCTGGTCGCCCGGATCGGCGCGCTGGCCCGCCGTGCCCATCCGGCGGTGCCGCCCGTGCTCAGGCACGGCGACCTGGTGGTGGACACCGCCCGCCGGACGGCCGGCCGGGCGGGACGCACGCTGGAACTGGCCCCCAAGGAGTTCGGCGTCCTGGAGCTGCTGCTGGCCTCGAACGGCCGCGCCGTCTCGGCGGAGGAACTGCTCGAACGGGTGTGGGACGAGGCGGCCGATCCGTTCACCGGCGCGGTCAAGGTCACCATGAGCCGGTTGCGCACCAAGCTCGGCGACCCCCCGATCATCGAGACCGTGCCCCGTCTCGGCTACCGGATCTGAGCCGGTCGTGCGCCTGCCTCGCCGTACCGTCCGGTTCCGGCTGACCCTCCTGTACGGAGGGCTGTTCCTGGCCTCCGGCGCCGCGCTGCTGGCTGTGACGTACGTGCTGGTCAAGTACGCCATGGACAGCACTCCCGTGAAGGCTCCCGCGCCCGGCGACCTGGGGGTGAGGGCCGACCCCGGGATGGGGGAGATGCTCTCGGTCCTGCCGCCCGAGGAGGTGGAGTCCCAGAAGGCCGAGGTGTTGCAGCAGCTCGTCGGCGCGTCGGGGATCGCGCTGGCGCTCATGTCGGGTCTCTCGATCGTCCTGGGCTGGGTCGTCGCCGGACGCACCCTGGGCCGGATCAGGACGATCACCGCCACCACCCGCGACATCTCCGCCACCAACCTGCACCGGCGGCTGGCGCTGGACGGCCCCGCCGACGAGCTGAAGGAGCTCGGCGACACCATCGACGCGCTGCTCACCAGGCTGGAGGACGCCTTCCGGAGCCAGCGCCGGTTCGTGGGCAACGCCTCGCACGAACTGCGCACGCCGCTGAACCGGCAGCGGGTGATCGGCCAGGTCGCGCTCGCCGATCCGGAGGCCGGCGTCGAGTCCCTGCGGGCCGCGCACGAGCGCATCCTGGTCGCGGGCGAGCAGCAGGCGCGGCTGCTCGAGTCGCTGCTGACGCTGTCGAGAGGGGAGGCGGGGCTCGACGTCCGCGATCCGTTCGACCTGGCGGCGCTGTGCCAGGAGGTGGCCGGTGCCAGGGAGGCCGAGGCGGCGGCGCGCGGACTGGTGATCCGCGCGCAGGTCGGCGCCGCCGTGGCGAGCGGGCATCGGGCCCTGGCCGAACGCCTGGTCGTCAACCTGGTGGACAACGCCCTGCGGCACAACGTGCCCGGCGGCTGGGTGGAGGTCGGTGTGCGGACCGCCGCCGGGTCCGCTGTCCTCACCGTCGAGAACTCCGGCCCGCTCGTGCCGCCGGACGCCGTCGAAGGGCTCTTCCAGCCGTTTCAGCGGATGGGCGCCGCCCGCACGGGGGAGGGGCTGGGCCTGGGCCTGTCCATCGTGCAGGCCGTCGCCGCCGCGCACGACGCCGCCGTCACCGCCGTGGCCCGCCCGGGGGGCGGTCTGTCGGTCACCGTGGCCTTCCCGCCCCAGAACGCCTGAGAGGACGTGTGGCCTACCCGCCCCTGAACGCCTGAGAGGGCGGCGCCGTTCCGGCGCCGCCCTCTCCTCGCTCGCCCGGTGACGCGGGCGAGCCTCTGATCACTCGGTGGCGCAGCTGAGGCCGGCGAAGACGGCCGCGGACTCCTGGACGGCGGTGCCCGCGCGCTCCTTGAGAAGAGACGGCCCGTCGCCCTCCGGACGCGGCGCCTCGCTCGGCAGGTTCGCCGGAGGCGTGGGCAGGACGTCCTTCAGCCCAGGGGCGGCGCCGTCGCCCGCATCGGCGCCGGTGTCGTCCGAGGCGGAGTCGGGGACCTCGATGGTGATGCCGTGGGTGCCGTCGGACCTGGTCACCCGCTTGATCGTGACCGTGGCCTCGTCGGTGAACTCGAACAGTTTGCCCTGGCTGGTGACACAGTTGACGTCGGACGTCTCCGATGCCAGCGCCGAGCTCGCGAGCGGCAGCGCGAGGATCAGCCCGCTCACCGCTCCCATCGCCACCAGGCGTCGTCGGAACATGAACTCTCCTTAGTTCGAAGGGGGGCAGTACGTCGATGATCTGCGAGGGCCGGGGCGGCCGGAATCCCGCCTGCTGCCGAGTGCCGGTAGCGCACGTCGTACGGGTGGTGCCCGTGCTACCGGGATCGGGCAGTGCACGGGATCGCCGAGGCGGCAGGCGCCGCCTAGCATTGTCGATCACGAGCTCGCCGGGCGATGCGCGATGCCGGCCGATGGCCGTACCCCCCGCAGTGATGACCGCTCTCCGCGCTGTCAGCCGGGGCCCTCGACGCTCGGCGAACAATCCTCAGGTGGCCTGACCCGGCTGCGGCCTTCCGCCGTCCGCCTGCCACCTCGACCGACCAGAAAGAGAACCGACGTGAAGACGACTCTCGCCGCGAGCGCGCTGCTCGCGCTCGCCACGCTCACCGCGCTCAGCGCGCCGGCCGCAGCCGGCGCCGACACCCAGGGCACCTGGTGGCGGGTCGAGACCGTGTCGATCCGTACGGCCGACCAGCAGGCGGGCAGCGGCGCCAACCGCTACTGGCTCGACCACCGGCGCGCGGGCAGCCTGTGGCTGAGCAAGGACGGCAGCGGATGGACGGGCTCGCGCCAGCTCGCCCCCCAGCCGCACTCGCCGCAGGACACGGCGGCCTGGAAGCGGGACGGCGCGCCGCTCGCGCCGAAGCTGAAGGACTTCGACTACGCGGCGAAGACCGACCCCGGGCAGATCGTGAAGAACACCTCGGGGCAGGAGTTCGGGGTACTCGACGGGCTGACCTTCGCCGAGTTGCAGGCGCTGCCGGTCCAGCCGGGCGCGCTGAAGGAGAAGCTGCGCTCCCTGCTGGCCCAGAAGAAGGCGAGCCCCGAGGAACTGGACTGGGAGATCACCGGCGCGCTCGCCGACCTGCTGTACAAGGCGCCGGTGCCGCAGCCGGTGAAGCTAGCCGCTTTCGAGGCGTTCAAGGCCCAGCCCGGCATTCAGCAGCTCGGCACCGGGACGGACGCCCTGGGACGCGGCGGTCTGAAGTTCGTCGCCAAGACGGCCGACCCCGAGGCGTTCAACGAGGAGTTCACCGACGACTTCGGCGACGCCGAGCCTGAGGGCCGGGGCGAGGGCCACATCGTCCTCAAGGACTCGGTGTCCGGCAAGCCGTGCCTGCCGCCCGCGCCCAAGGATCTGCCCACGCCCAAGGGCCTGAAGGACGTGAAGGAGACCAAGGACACCAAGGGCCTCAAGGACGTCAAGGAGACCAGCGACACCAAGGGCCTCAAGGACGTCAAGGAGACCAGCGACACCAAGGGCCTGAAGGACGTCAAGGAGACCAAGGAGGGCCTGAAGGACGTCAAGGACGTGAAGGAGGAGCCCGGCCTGTGCCCGGCGCCGAAGCCCGGCGCGCCCAAGCCCGCCACGTCCACCGAGACGGGCAGTGTCGACCTGGCCCAGGAGTTCATCATCGACCCGAAGACGGTCTCGCTGCTGGCCTCCCGGCTGAACGTCACGAAGGACGGCAAGCCGGTGCCCGGCCGGAACGTGGAACTGCTCGTGAAGCAGGCCGGTTGGACCAGCGCCAAGCCGGTCGCCCCCACCTCGGGCTGATCCCTACCGCCGCCGACCGCCGTATGGCCGGTCGGCGGCCTTGTGGTTTCCGCGGGTGGTTTCCGCGGGTGGTTTCCGGGCGCGGCTCACATGGCCGCTGAGAAGTTGTGGGCGCGGACCCCGGCCAGCAGCCCCGCCGTGTGCTCGTTGTTGAAGCGTCGCGCCGGGTCCTGGTGCAGCAGGCCCTCGATCAGCGGACGCAGCATGCCCGCCCGGCGCGGCGACGGGAACCCGCCCGCCCGCGCCATCGCCAGTACGGTCGCCGCGTCCTGCCCCGGGTACGGCGGCTGCCCTTCGAGGGCGCTGTAGAGGGTGGCGCCGAACGACCACATGTCGGCCTCCTTGGTGGCGGCGCCGCCGTACAGGCGCTCCGGGGCCATGAAGGCGGGGGTGCCGCGCAGACGGCGGGAGGTCGTGGTGCGGATGTCGCCCTCGGCGGTGGCGATGCCGAAGTCGGTGAGGACGACGCGGTCGCCGGTGAGCATGACGTTGGCGGGTTTGACGTCGCGGTGCAGCACCCCGGCGCGGTGGGCGGTGCGCAGTGCGGCCAGCAAATGCTGGCCGATGGCCGCGACGGACTGCGCCGGCAGGGTTCCGACCTGCGAGAGGAGCTGGTGGAGCGAGAGCCCGTCCAGGTACTCCATGACGATCCACAGCTTGCCGCCCTCTTCGAGCAGGTCGTGGACGGTGACGATGTTGGGATGGGTCAGACCCGCGGCCAGGCGCGCTTCTCGCAGCACCCGTCTGCGCACGACCTCGGCCTCGCCGGCCAGCGTCAGCTCCTTGAGGGCAACCTCTCGGTGGAGGAGCTGGTCGAAGGCCCGCCAGACGACTCCCATGCCCCCACGACCGGCTTCCTCGCCGAGGAGGTACCGTCCGCCGATCTCCCGCATGCCATCCCCTCATAGGTTGGGATAAATCATGTCATCTGAGCGCAGGGGTAAGGGTACCTAACGTGATCTGGATCTGCCGCGATTGACGGCATTGCGGGTCAGTGGAACGGAAATGTGATCGCGGGGGACATGCATGATCCACACGGCCGCGACGATCGAGACGGCGGTGGCGCCGTAGAACACCGCGGGCAGTCCGGCCTGTTCGCCGACGACCCCGGCCAGGGCGGCGCCGACGGGCTGACCGGCCGTGCCGAACAGGCGGTAGGCCGCGTTGACCCGGCCGAGCAGGTCGCCCGCGATCAGCCGCTGGCGGGTGGCGACCACGAGCACGTTGCCCGCCGCGCCCACGAGGCCGAGGAGGAAGGCCGTGGGATACAGCGCCCACACGCTCGGCACGGCGACCGGCACGACCAGCAGCAGGCCGCTGAGCAGCCAGGCGCCGACGAGCATCGTGCGCTCGCCGACCCGGCGGGTGACCGGCTCGGACAGCAGCGACCCGGCGACGGCGCCCACCGCCAGCACGGTGATCACCGGCCCGTACGCCGACGGGGCCAGCCCGAGCCGCGACCCCGGCCCGACCACCCACAGGACGAACACGGCGAAGTAGGCGGCGCCCGCGAAGTTCATCAGACCGGCTGAGATCGCCAGAGTCCGCAGAAAACGGTGCCCCCACAGCAGGCGCACCGCCTCGGCGATGTCGGCCCGTACAGAGCGAACGGGGGCCGTGTGCGGCCGGTCCTGCGCCGGCCGGAAGACGCCGCGCATGCCGAGCAGGAGCGCGCCGGCGGCGCCGTACAGGAGTCCCGAGGTCCCGAAGATCGCGGCGGGGGCCACCGTGACGAGGATCCCGGCGACCGGCGAGCCCAGGAACTCGTTGCCGAGCATCTGCGCCGTCTGCACCCGCCCGTTGGCCTTGACCAGTTCGCCGTGCCCGACGGTCATCGGCAGCACCGACTGCGCGGACAGGTCGGCGAACACCTCGCACACCCCCGCCAGCAGGAGCGCGACGAGCATGACCGGGAGCCTCAGCGTCCCCGTCGCCGCGAGGATCCCGGTGGCGGCGAGGACCAGGGTCCGCCCGGCGTTCGCCGCGACCATGATCGTCCGCCGGTCCATGCGATCGGCCAGCGCCCCGGCGAGCAGGGAGAACAGCAGCCAGGGCAGGGTCGCCGCCACGCCGACGAGCGCGACCTCGGACGGCGAGCGGGTGAGGGAGACCGCCAGCAGGGGAGCGCCGACCTTGAGCACTCCGTCGGCGAGGTTCGACAACGCGGTGGACGACACGAGGAATCGAAAACTCCGCAAGCTCCGCACCCGCGCTCCTGTAGTGTGTGAAGAAAGATGTGCATAGTTTTCTTTGCAAAGATAGGTCTGCACATGACAGGACGCAAGTTCTCCGCGCGCACCCTCGACCCGGGCGCTCTCAAGTCGTTCGCGCACCCGCTGCGGCTGCGCATGTACGAGGAACTGGAGCGCTCGGGCCCCTCGACCGCCACCCAACTGGCCGCGCGGCTCGGCGAGAACACCGGCGCCACGAGCTACCACCTGCGCGAGCTCGCCAGGCACGGCATGATCGAGCAGGCCGAGGGCCTGGGCAGGGGCAAGGAGAGGTACTGGCGGATCGTCCCGGGCGGCTTCAGTTACGGCTCGGCCGGGGCCGGCGACGACGAGGAGACCAAAGGCGCCCTGCAGGCGCTCGTCGACGACCTTCTCAGGCAGCGCGCGGAGGAACTCGCCCGCTGGACGCGCGAGCACGACCCCGGCTCGGCGTGGACGGCGGCGGGCGGCCTCGGCCGTCGCGCCCTGCGGCTCACCCCGGAGGAGACCGCCGAGATGCGCGACGCGGTTCTCGGGATTCTGCAGACGTACCGCACGATGTCGGACGAACGGGAGATGGGCCGCCCCGCGCCCGGCACCGCCCGGGTGATCGTGCACTTCGACGTGCTGCCGCAGGAGCCGTGACCGTCCGTCGCGATTCGCGCGTGGTGATCCGACGAACGCCGAGGGGTCAGCGGGCGGGCGGCTCGTGGCGGTCGAGGTGATCGCGGAACCAGTCGAGCGTGAAGCGGTGTGAGGCGATGCCGTAATCCAGCGTCGCGCGCTGATGGGCGGCGACGTCGCGGTTCTCCTCGGAGATCTCCAGGGTGTCGAGATGCCGGTCGAGGGCCGAGAGCCGGTCGAGGTCGGCCTCGATGCGCGCCGTGATGCGGCGCAACACCGGTACCCGTTCGGCCGGCTCCAGCAGGCCGAGGAAGTAGAGCCTGGACAGCGCCGCGGTCTCCAGGTCGGGGCCGGCCGGCTCCCCTGTCATCCAGGCGCGGAACTCCTCGCGACCGGTGTCGGTCAGGCGGTACACCTTGCGGCCCCGACCGCCGGCTTCGACGCTGGCGACCTCGATGAACCCCCGCGCGAGCAGGGTGTCCAGCGCGCGTTTGATGCTGCCGGAGCTGGCGCTGTAGAAGAGCGCGACGCCGGCCTCGAATCCCTTGATGAGGTCGTAGAAGCTCTGCGGGGCGATCAGGAGCAGACCGAGGATCACATGGGCCATCGGCCGAGTATAGCTCGTTGACTCTCATAGATATGTCTAGTAGACATATGCTGCTGCTGTCGGGGCCCTCGCCCCGTCCGTCGACACCGGAGAACCCGCGGGCGATCCGAGACAGCGGAGACAAGGAGCCTCCAGGTGACATCGCCGTTCGCCACGACCCATGCTCATGACAACGACGTTCCCGCCGACGTCGACGCGCGGCTGACGAGCCTGCTGGAGAATCTCGTCGCGCAACGCGGCATCCACCACGCCAATCTCGCCGTCACCGGCGGCGACGGGAGGCGGCGCTGGTCCGCCGCCTCCGGCCCCGCTGACGGCCGCCCGCTGCGCCCTGACACCCCGTTCTTCGTCGCGAGCGTCACCAAGCGGTTCATCATCACCCTGGTACTGCAGGCGCACGAGCGCGGTGAGCTCGACCTGGCCGCGCCGATCGACGGCTACCTGCCGGCGGAGACGATCACCGGACTCCACGTCCTCGGGGGGATCGACCGGACGTCCGCGATCACGGTACGCCACCTGGCGAGCCACACCTCCGGGTTGCCGGACCAGTTCGAGAAGCGCGGTGACGGCCCCAGCCTGTACGAGCGCCTCGCGGCCGGTCAGGATGTGGCCTGGACCTTCGAGGACACGATACGGATCACGCGCGAGCACCAGCGCCCCCACTTCGAGCCGCAGGACCTCACCGCCGCGCGGCAGAAGGCCCGCTATTCCGACACCGGCTTCCAGCTGCTCATCCGGATCATGGAGACGGTGACCGGCCGGTCGTTCGCCGCTCTCCTGACCGAACGGATCCTCGGTCCGCTCGGCCTGACGCACACCTGGCTCCCGGGGACGGCGCCGGCCGGATCGCCCATCGGCTCGCTTGCGGCGCCCTCGCCGCTCTACGCGAGACGGCGTCGCGTGGAGCTGAGCTCGATGATCGAGTCCTGCAACGACCTGTTCAGCACCACCGGCGATCTTCTTGCCTTTCAACGAGCGCTGCTCGGCGGCGCACTCTTCGGCGACGCCCGCACGCCGGACCTGCTCACCGAGCGGCGCAACCGGCTGCGCAACATCCCCGTCCTCCGGTACGGCCTCGGCACCATGGTCTTCAAGGTCGGCCGGCTCGTGTCGCGGGGACGCCGTCCGGTCACGCTCGTCGGCCACTCGGGAGCCACGGGGACCTGGCTCTTCCACTGTCCGGAGCTCGACCTGCACCTGGCCGGCACCGTGGACCAGACCAAGGGGCAGGCCGTCCCCTTCCGGCTCATGGCGCGGTGCCTGGCCGGCTGGCGGACGTGAACCCCCGGGAGCCGGACGGTGACCTCCCTGCCCTCGTGCACCGCGAACTCGCCGGGGCCGGTGGTGCCGAACCGGGTCTGGCACAGGGTCAGCGAGACCGCGCCGGAGCCGCCGCCGAGCACCTCCGCGTCGGTGATGCGGTAGCTCGACACTGCAGAGGCCCGTGACGGGGGAGGAAACACCTGCCCCAAGTTGTTAGGGTTGCCTTACTCTGCCTCCGGGTCGTTCCGTGAGGCCGCACAAGGGAGCTCGATGGCCGGGGTCAAACACGTTGTTCACCAACCTGCCCCCGGGGCACTCGGCCGGCGCCGCCGATCGCGGCTCGCCCTGCTGTCGGTCCTGGCACTGCTCGTTCTCGCCGCCGCCCTGGCCAGCCTCGCGTTCGGAGCCAGGCAGATCTCCCTGCCCGACGTCTGGTCGGCGATCTTCTCGCCCACCGGGACCGGTGACGACGTGGTGGTACGCACGCTTCGGGTCCCTCGGACGATCCTCGGCATCGCCGTCGGGGCGGCGCTGGGCATCGCGGGCGCGCTGATGCAGGGTCACACCCGCAACCCGCTGGCCGACCCGGGGCTGCTCGGTGTCAGCGCGGGCGCGGCCTTCTGCGTGGTCCTGGGCGTCTACGCGTTCGGGGTGACCAGTCTCTTCGGGTACGTGTGGCTCTCGCTCGCCGGAGCCTTCGCCGCCGGCGTGGTGGTCTTCATGCTCGGAATGATCAGCCGCGACGGCCCCACTCCGGTGACGCTCGCCCTGGCCGGGGTCTCCTTGACCGCCCTGCTGCAGGCGTTCTCCTCCGCGCTGGTGCTGGACGACGCCGCGACCCTCGACGCCTACCGGTTCTGGTCGGTCGGGTCGCTCGCCGGTCGAGACGGTGACATCGCCGCGCAGGTCGCTCCCTTCCTCGCGGCCGGCCTGCTGCTGGCCCTGGTCAACACGGCGGGGCTGAACCTGCTGGCTCTGGGCGAGGACGTCGCCAGAGGGTTGGGTGTCAGCGTCACCCGCGTGCGATGGACGGGACTGACCGCCGTCACCCTGCTGACCGGCGCGGCGGTGGCGGCCTGCGGCCCGATCGGCTTCGTCGGGCTGGTGGTCCCGCACGTGTGCAGGATCTTCACCGGCTCCGACCACCGCTGGCTGGTGCCCGCGTCGGGCCTGGCGGGTCCGGTGCTGCTGCTGGGCGCCGACGTCGTCGGCCGGGTCGTGGTCTGGCCGGGAGAGCTTCCGGTCGGCATCGTGCTGGTCCTGGTGGGGGCGCCGGTCTTCGTCGCGCTCGTCCGGCGCAGGAAGCTGGTGTCGCTGTGACGCGCGAACGGGTGCACGCCCGGCTCGCCGTGCGTCTCGGCCCGTTGTCCGGCGTGTGGCGTCCCAGGATCGTTCTGGTCACGCTCCTCGGGCTCGCGGCGGTGACGCTGACACTCGCCTTGAACGTCGCCGTCGGCGATACGCCTCTGTCCGTGGGCGAGGTGTTCACGGTGCTGTCCGGCGGCGGTCCGCGCTCGCACCGGTACATCGTGCTCGACCTGCGGATGCCGCGCACCCTCGCCGGGATTCTGGTCGGGACGGCGCTCGGCCTGTCGGGGGCGATCACCCAGGCGGTCACCCGCAATCCGCTGGCCAGCCCGGACGTCCTCGGGGTGACCGCAGGAGCCAGTGCGGCCAGCGTTTCGATCATCGTGCTCGGCTCCACGTCGGCCACCGTCTCGGCGATCGGCGGCAGCGTCGGAGTGCCGCTCGCCGCCCTGCTGGGCGGACTGCTCACCGCCGCGCTGGTCTACGCGCTGGCGTGGAGACGCGGCATCGAGGGCTTCCGGCTGGTCCTGGTCGGCGTGGCCATCGGGGCGAGCGCCACCGCGCTGACCTCCTGGCTGCTGATCGTGGCGGAGGTCTCCGACGCCGCCCGCGCCACCGTGTGGCTGACCGGCAGCCTCAACGGCCGAGGCTGGGAACACGTGGTGCCGGTCGCCGTCGGCCTGGCCGTACTGGTCCCCGTGGCGCTGCTGCTGTCCTTCGTCCTCGGTGTCCTTCACCTGGGTGACGACACCGCGAGCGGGCTGGGCGCGCGGGTCGATCGCGACCGGGCGGCCCTGATCGTCGTCGCCGTCGCGCTGGCCGCCCTCGCCACGGCCGGCGCCGGGCCGATCGCCTTCGTCGCGCTGGTGGTGCCGCAGATCTGCCGGCGGCTGGCCGGTACGGCACGTCCGCCGCTGCTGACCTCGGCGATCTTCGGGGCGCTGCTCGTGCTCGCCGCCGACGTCATCGCCCGGACGGTGCCACGCACGGAACTGCCGGTCGGGATCGTCACCGCCATCCTCGGCGCCCCGTACCTGATGTGGCTGCTCGCCCGAGGTGTTCGCGGAGCCCGGCGCTGAAGACGGGACGGATCCCGCCGCTCACGATCGCCCCGTGTCGGCGGCGTCCTGTCCGTGCCCGGGTCCGGCCCCTCGGGCGGGATGTCGGCGCGCGGGGCGGCTTGAAAGTTAGATTAGCCTAACCTAATATCCTGTCGTGGTCACCTCACCTCTCTCCAGCATGACGCGACGCGACGCCCTTCGACTCGCGGGAATCGGCGGGCTCTCGCTCGCACTCACCGGCTGCGGTTCGGCAGGCGAAGCGCCCGCGGCGTCGGCAGGTGGCTCCTTCCCTGTCACGCTTGAGGGGGCGCAGGGCTCTGCCGTCCTGAACGCGGCCCCGGCGCGGATCGTCTCGGTCGGCCTGTACCGCGACATCGACGCCGCCGTGGCGCTGGGCCTGGTCCCGCTGGCGACACCCGATCTGTCCGGATTCATGGAGGGCGGGATCTCGCCCTGGGTCAGCCGGGAACTGCCGGGCGCCAAACCGGAGCTGCTGGCCGTCACCGACGGGCTGCCCTTCGAGAAGATCGCCGCGTTGGCCCCCGACCTCATCCTGGCGACCGATCACAGCGGACTGGCGGAGAACTACGCCGCCCTCAGCCGCATCGCCCCCACGCTGTCGACGGCCTCGGGCTACAACCGCGACCCCTGGCAGGTCACCACGACCCGGGTCGGGACCGCGCTCGGCGTGAAGAGCCGGGCCGAGACTCTCGTGAGCCAGGTGGAGGGCGCCATCCTCGCCGCCAAGGCCGCCAACCCCGGCTTCGCCGGGCGGACCTTCACCATCGGCCCGGTCACGGCCGAGGGCGTGATCAACACCGTCAACAGCCCGACCGACGCGTCGGCGCTGTTCATGTCCCAGCTCGGCCTGACCCTCTCGCCGAAGGTGGCCGATCTGCCGAAGGGCAACTTCCCCGGCCGGGCGACCGTCAGCCCGGAGCTCATCGAGGCCATCGACGCCGACGTCGTGATTCTCACCTTCAACACCCCGCAGGCCCGCAGCCGGCTTGAGGCGAACGAGCTGTTCCGGCGCATCCCGGCCGTGAGGCGCGGCTCCTACATCGCCCTCGACCTGCCGACGGCGATCGCCATGGCCTTCCCCTCCGCCCTGAGCATCCCCTATGGCCTGGAGCGGAGCGTGCCGCGGATCGCCGCAGCGCTGAAAGCCTGAGGCGTCGACCCGGTCGTCACCGGCTCGGGACGTTCCCGAGCCGGTGGTAGCGCGGCGGGTACAAGGGTCGGCGCGAACCCGGCCGGCTCTAATCGCGGGTGTGGACGCGGTTGAGCTCCAGTTCGCCGTCCAAGGTGACCTCCAGGACCGTGCACAGCGGGTTCAGGTGGTCGTCGGTCAGGTACACGTACTCCCAGCCCGGCACCTCGTGCAGTCCGCCGAACCGCTCGTGGCGCAGCTCACGCCCGTCCAGCGTGCGGACGCCGAGCACCTTGTTGCGCACCCCGCGCAGCACCACGAACTCGTTGGGCCGGTCGAAGACGAACAGGTACAGCTTCCTGCGGTCGGCCGACAGGGTGCTGGCCCCGTTGAAGTGGCCGGGCGGCAGTCCGCGTCCGGTGTCGTAGATCGCCTCGGCGTGCGGCCGGATCCACGCGCCGAGCCCGCGCAGCCGCTCGGCCTGCTCGTCGGTGATCGTGCCGTCCTCGCGCGGCCCGACGTCGAGCAGCAGGTTCCCGCCGCCGCCGATGGTCTCGGCGAAGATGCGCACGATCTGGCGCAGCGACTTGTGGTTGGTGTCGCGGTGCTGGAACCCCCACGAGTCGTTGATCGTCAGGCACAGCTCCCACGGCCCGGCGGGCGGTTCGATCGGCACCCCCTGCTCGGGCGTGGCGTAGTCGCCGTACCCCTGCATGCGCCCGTTGATCACCAGGGACGGCTGGCGGGCCAGCAGTTCCTCGCGCAACTCGGGCATGCGCCAGGTCTCGGCGTCGCGCTCCCAGTCGCCGTCGAACCAGAACAGCTCGGGGGAGTAGCGCTCCTGCAGTTCGCGCAACTGGGCGCGGTGGAAGGACAGGAACCGCTCCCACGCCGCCGGGTCCTCCTGGCCGGGCGGCGGGTAGGCGAAGCGGTTGTCGCCGGTGCCCACGCTGGCGTAGTCGGGGTGCGTCCAGTCCAGGTGGGAGAAGTACAGGCAGGCGCGGATGCCGCGCTCGCGCATCGCCTCCATGTACTCCCCCACGAGATCGCGCTCGTCGCGCAGCGCCGACTGCTCCGTCGGCCAGAGCGCGTAGCCGTCGTGGTGCTTGGCCGTCAGCACCGCGTACCGGGCACCCGCGTCCGCGAACAGCTCCGACCACTGGCGAGGGTCGAACCGCGACGCCGTGAACCCGGGAACCTGCTTCATGTAGTCGTCATGGCTGACCTGGCCGCTGAAGAAAGACCAGGACTCGGTGACGCCGTCAACGGCGTAGATCCCCCAATGGATGAAGATCCCGAGTTTCGCGGCGGGGAACCAAGGCTGCATGGTCACGACAGGAATCACCTTTCATCGGATGTCTGGCGATCCTATTCGTCCCCGGGTGTGAGGTACCACCATGGGTGTCCCCGCTCGCGGATCCGGCACGATGTCGCACGCCAGCCCGAACACCGACGACACCAGTTCGGCCGTCAGGACCTCGGCGGGCGGGCCCTGGGCGACCACCCGGCCCGCGTCCATGACGACCAGGTGCGTGGCGAAGCGGGCGGCCTGGTTGAGGTCGTGGAGCACGGCCACGACGGTCCTGCCGTCCTCGTGCAGTTCCCGGCACAGCTCCAGCAACTCGTACTGGTGGGCGATGTCCAGGAAGGTCGTGGGCTCGTCCAGGAGCAGCAGCCCGGTCTGCTGCGCGAGCACCATGGCGATCCAGGCGCGCTGGCGCTGGCCCCCCGACAGCAGGCCCGCCTGCGCGCCCGCGAGATCCCGCAGCCCCGTTCGCTCCAGGGCGAAGGCGACCGCCCCCTCGTCCTGCGGCGACCACTGGCGCAGCAGCGTGTGATGCGGGAAACGGCCGCGCCCGACGAGGGCGCCCACGGTGATGCCCTCGGGCGCGATCGGGTTCTGCGGCAGCAGCGCCACGTGCCTGGCCGCCTCGCGGGCCCGGTACTCCCACAGGTCGCGGCCGTGCAGCAGCACCTTGCCCCGGGCGGGCTTCAGCACCCGCGCCAGCGCCTTGACCAGGGTGGACTTGCCGCACCCGTTGGGTCCGATGATCATCGTCAGGCCACCGTCCGGCAGGTCGAGATCGACGTCCTCGACGACGGTACGGTCGCCGTAGGAGATCGTCAGGCCGCGCGCGGACAGGCCGGTCGGGGTGCTCACAGGCTTCCCTTCTTCCACTCGCGGGTCAGCAGGTATCCGAGATACAGGCCGCCCACGGCCAGCGTGTAGATGCCGACGGGCAGGTTGCCCGGGATCGGCGCGTGCTGGGCCGCGAGATCGGCGAGCACCAGCAGCAGCGCCCCGACCAGCGCGGCCAGCGTCAGGTGCGGGCCGGGCAGCCGGGTCATGCGCCGCGCGATCTGCGGCGCGGTCAGCGCGATGAAGGCCACCGGGCCCGCGACCGCGACCGCGCCCGCCGACAGCACGATCGACAGGCCGACCGCCGCCACCCGGGTCCCCTGCGGCCGCGCCCCGAGCGAGGCGGCGAGTTCGTCGCCGAGTTCGGCGGCCGTGAGGCGCCGCGACAGCAGCGCCACCAGCGGCACCACGGCCAGCAGCACCGCCCAGATCGTCGCCGCGTGCTCCCAGGACCGGGCCGACAGGCTGCCGTTGACGTAGGCCGTGAGCGCCGCCGCCCGGTCGCGCTCGACCGCGTACACCACGTACTGGGTGAAGGCGGAGGAGATCGCGTGCACGCCGATGCCCGCGACGACGAGCCTGCCCGGGTTCCGGAACCCGGAGCCCGTCGCGACGTACACGAGCGCCATCGCCGCCACCGCGCCCGCGAGCGCGCCGAGCGGCGCGGGCAGCACACCCGGCAGCATCAGTACGGCGAACGCCGCCCCGGCTCCTGCGCCCGAGTTCAGCCCGATCACGTCCGGGCTGGCCAGCGGGTTTCGGGTGACCGCCTGGAACAGCGCGCCCGCCAGGCCGAGCGCCGCCCCGGTGCCGACGGCTACCACCAGGCGGGGGCCGCGCAGCCGTTCCAGCACGAACGCCTGCTTGGCGTCGGCCGGACCCCGGGCGAGCGCGGCGAGCAGGTCGGCGGGCGCGAGGCCGAGCCGTCCCAGGCAGAGCGTCGCGACGGCGGCGACGGCGAGCAGCCCGAGAACGGCGGCCGCCACGACGACCGAGGTCCTCGACACCGGGATCGCGACCCTCACACCCCACCTCTCATCCTGCGTACGGCCAGCAGCAGCGCGGGCGCGCCGACGAACGCCGTCACGACGCCCACCATGAGCTCCTGCGGCCGCAGCACCAGCCGCCCGGCCACGTCGGCGGCCAGCAGCAGCGTGGGCCCGACGAGCGCGGCGAACAGGAGCTGCGCCCGCGCGTCCACCCCGGCGAGCGCGCGCACGATGTGCGGCACGGCCAGCCCGACGAAGGCGATCGGCCCCACGGCGGCCGTCGCGGCGGCGCTCAGCAGCACGGCGGCCAGCAGCCCGCCGGAGCGGGTCAGCGCCGGGTTGCCGCCGAGCGCGGCCGAGGTCTCCTCGCCGAGGGCGAGCGTGTTCAGCGCGGGCGCCAGCACCACGGCCAGCACCAGCCCGGCGGCGGCAGGGGGCAGCACCGACCACAGCACGGGGAAGTCGCGCCCGCCGAGCGCGCCGACGACCCAGTACCGGTAGCTGTCGAACACCTGCGGCCTGCCCAGCGTCACCGCCTGCACGTAGGCGGTCAGGACGGCGGAGACCACCGCCCCCGCCAGCACCAGCCTGGCCGGGCCCGCGCCTGACCCGGCCGAGCCGATCACGTGGACCAGCACCCCGGCCAGCAGCGCGCCGGGCAGCGCCCACCACACCGCGCCCTCCTGCCCGGCCGCGCCGAGGAAGGCCATCGCGGTGACGATCCCGGCGGAGGCCCCGGCGGTGACGCCGAGCAATCCGGGGTCGGCCAGCGGGTTACGGGTCACGCCCTGCATCAGGGTGCCCGCGACGGCCAGGCACAGCCCGGCCAGCAGGCCCAGCGCGGTACGCGGGTAGCGGCTCTCCACCACCGTCGCGGTGTCGGGGTGGGCGGTGCCGGAGAGGACGTCGAGGACGTCCGCCGGGGAGGTGGGATGGCTGCCGAACGCGACGCTCGCGAAGACGGCGAGCGCGAGCCCGGCGAGCGCGGCGATCAGCAGGAGGGCGCGGCGCGCGGGGAGCGGGACGGCGGTCACTTCTCGACGGTGGCGACGGCCTTGTCGATCAGCGGCAGGTACCGGTCGATCACCCACGGCACGGTCAGCGGGTTGATGATCGAGGAGGCCGTGACGAACGGGTTGTCGTCGCTCGCGACGACGCCGCCGCGCCCGACCGCGGGGATGGCCGCGTACAGCTTCTGCGCCTCGATCTCCTTGCGGGTCTTCGCGTCGGTGTAGAAGGTGAAGATCAGGTCGCTGCCGGCGAGCTTCCTGGCGTTCTCCAGGCCGATGAGGGCCGAGTCGGTGCCCTCGGTCTCCTTGAAGGTCTCGACCACCGGGTCCACGCGGAGGCCCAGCGAGGTGAGCATCTCCACCCGCTGCTCCTCCGGCTTGAACACCCCGAGCGTGCCGGGGCCGGTGGTGTAGACGTAGGAGAAGCTCACGTCCTTGTACGCCGGGCGGGTGGCGGCGGCGTCGGCGAGCCGCGCGCGGGTCTGTTCGATGAGCTTCGGCCCGTCGGCGGGCCTGCCGAGCGCCTTGGCGATGATCTCGATCTGCTGGTCCCAGTTGGTGCTCCACGGCAGGTCCGGGTAGGCGACCGTGGGCGCGATCCCGGACAGCACCGCGTACTGCTCCTTGGTGATGCCGGACCAGGGCGCGAGGATCACGTCGGGGGCGAGTTCGACGATGGTCTCCACGTCGATGTCCTCGCCGCCGTCGAACTGCTTGGGCAGCGTCCCGCCCGCCTTGGTCACGGCCTCGTGGATCCACGGCAGGTAGCCGGTCTTCGGGTCGCTGCCCCAGGCGTAGCTCTCGATGCCGACCGGTACGGTCCCCAGCGCGATGGCGGTCTCCGCCGAGCCCTGGCCGAGGGTGACGATCCGCTTCGGCTGCGCGGTGATGGTGGCCTTGCCGAGCGCGCTGTCGATCGTCACGGGGAAGGCGGCTCCTGCCTGATTCTGTGCCTGTTCCGGGGCCTGGTCCTGGGCCTTGGGGGCCGCGCCGGCGGCGGGTTCGCCCTGCGTGCCGGACCCGCACGCGGACAGGGCCAGGACGGTGGCGAAGGCGGACAGCGTGAGCGCGCGAGGGAACCTGAACGGCATGAAGAGATCCTTGGGCAGGGGAAGATCCGGAAGGCGGAAGTTAGGTTAGACTAACCTATGTAGTGTCCGGTTCTCAAAGTTTCGTCCTGTGTGTCGTGATAAATGGTGTTTCAGGGGTTTCGGGAGTGATAGTCCGACTATTCGGGCATGCTCGGAACACAGGGGGGAACCATGACCGAGACACCCATGCCCATCGTCGTGGGCGTCGACGGGTCGGGCAGCGCGCTCGACGCCGTCGACTGGGCCGCGGACGACGCCGCACGCAGACGGGCCGAACTGCGCATCGTGACCGTCCGCGACCCCGACCTCGCCTTCCCCGGGCAGAGCGACGACGCCGACCGCGCCTCCCTGGCGGCCGCCGCCGCCCGCGCCGGTGAACGCCTCCCCGACCTGACGGCCACCACCGAACTGCTGACCGGCGAGGTCATCGGCACCCTGCTGGAAGCGGCCGCCGCCGCGCAGGCCGTGGTGATCGGGCACCGGGGCGTCGGCGGCTTCGTCGGGCAACTGCTCGGCTCCGTCGGGCTGGGACTCGCCGGGCACACACCGGGGCCGCTCGTCGTCGCACGCGGCCGGGTCGGCGCCGACCGGGGCGAGATCGTCGCCGGGTTCGACGGCTCACCCCACTCGGAGGCCGCGATGCGGTACGCCTTCGAGGCAGCCCGGTTGCGCTCGGCGCGGCTGCGCGTCGTGTACGCCTGGCCGATGCCGGTCTCCTCACCGCTCGCCTTCGGCTACCGGGGGCGGCTCGCGGGCGTCTTCGACGACCTCGCCGAGTCCGCCGCCATCCGCCTGGCCCCGTGGCGCGAGCGCAACCCCGACGTCGAGGTCATCGACGACGCCATCGGCGGTCACCCCGTGCCCGCGCTGATCGCCGCCTCCACCGCCGCCGACCTCGTCGTGGTCGGCTCCCGGGGACGGCGCGCCTTCCGCGCGGCGGTCCTCGGCTCGGTCAGTCACGGCGTCCTGCTGCACGCGGAATGCCCCGTCGCGGTGATCGGCTCACGCTGACGCGGTGTTGTGGTTACACTTATTGCAGATATCTTGGAGGTTGGAGGTGGCAGTGCCCCGCACCGGAGTCCTGGCGAGTGCGACGTGCGTCGAAGCGGACAGCCGTGACCGGAAGCTGCTTCAGCATCTGGAAGAGGCGGCCACCGCCTCGCAGGCGTCCTTGCTGCTGCGGGAGGCGGACGGCACCGACATCGAACTGCCCCCCTCGCTGGTCGCCCTGCTGGTCGCGGCGGCCCGCGATCTCGCCAAGGGCAACGCCGTCTTCGCCCTGCCGGTGGAGACCCGGCTTACCCCGAGCGAGGTCGCCGAGCTGCTCGGCCTCTCGCGGCCCTTCGTCGCACGGCTGCTCGACGAGGGCGAGATCCCCTCGCAGTATCTGCCGGACAGCCGCCACCGCCTGGTCCGCCTCGTGGACGTCCTGGAGTTCCAGGCTCGCCGTGAGCGCCACGCCGAAGGCCGCCGCAGAATCATCGAAGCCGCCGAAGAGGCCGAACTTCCCCACTGACTTCGGCCGTCTGGGAGACGGAGGCCGTGGGTTCGCACCCGCCGCGAGCGCGGAGGGGGCCGAACATGGTGACGCCCGTGTCCCCGTCGCTGGTCGACAGGGGCACGGGCGTGGTCTGAGGGCGGATCAGCCGTTCATGTGCGGGTAGCGGTGGTCGACCGGCGGCACGAAGGTCTCCTTGATCGTGCGGGCGTTCACCCACCGGATCAGGTTGAAGATCGATCCGGCCTTGTCGTTGGTGCCGGACGCGCGGGCGCCGCCGAACGGCTGCTGTCCCACGACCGCCCCGGTGGGCTTGTCGTTGACGTAGAAGTTGCCCGCCGCGAAGCGCAGCCGCTCGGCGGCCGAGGCGATCGCGTAGCGGTCCTGGGCGATGATCGACCCGGTCAGCGCGTACGGCGAGACCGACTCCATCTGCGTCAGCACCTCGTCGTAGCGCGCGTCGTCGTAGACGTGCACGCCGAGGATCGGCCCGAAGTACTCCTTGACGAAGATCTCGTCCGTCGGGTCCTCGCCGAGCAGGATCGTCGGCCTGACGAAGTACCCGGCCGAGTCGTCGTAGGACCCGGTGAGGACCTCGATGCCGGAGGTCGCGCGGGCCCGGTCGATGGCCGCCTTGTGCTTGGCGAAGGCCCGGTGGTCGATCACCGCGCCCATGAAGGTCGACAGGTCGGCGGCCACGTCGCCGACGGTGAGCGACTCGGCGGTGGCGACGAGGTCGTCCTTGATCCGAGACCAGATCGAGCGCGGGACGTACGTCCTGGACGCCGCCGAGCACTTCTGCCCCTGGTACTCGAAGGCCCCCCGCACGAGCGCGGTGGTGAGGACGGAGGGGTCGGCCGACGGGTGGGCCAGCACGAAGTCCTTGCCGCCGGTCTCACCGACCAGGCGCGGGTAGCCGTGGTAGCCGGTGATGTTCTCGCCGACGGTCCGCCACAGGTGCTGGAAGGTGGCGGTCGAGCCGGTGAAGTGGATGCCGGCGAGCGCCGGGTGGGTGAGGGCGACGTCGGAGACGGCCTGGCCGTTGCCGGTGACGAGGTTGATGACGCCCGGCGGCAGCCCGGCGGCCTCCAGCAGCCGCATGGTGAAGTGCGCCGCGAACTGCTGCGTCGGCGACGGCTTCCATACGACGACATTTCCCATCAACGCGGCAGAAGTCGGCAAATTTCCGGCGATGGCGGTGAAGTTGAACGGCGTGATCGCCAGAACGAACCCCTCCAGCGGCCGGTACTCCATCCGGTTCCACACCCCCGGCGACGACACCGGCTGGTCGGAGTAGAGCTGGCGCGCGTAGGCCACGTTGAACCGCAGGAAATCGATCAGCTCGCAGGCCGCGTCGATCTCCGCCTGCTGCGCCGACTTCGACTGCCCGAGAACCGTCGCGGCGTTCAGCGTCGCCCGCCACGGCCCGGCCAGCAGATCGGCCGCCTTCAGGAAGATCGCCGCCCGCTCGTCGAACGACAGCGCGCGCCACATCGGCGCCGCACGCAGCGCCGAGTCGATCGCGTCCTGCACGTCCTGGGCCGTAGCGTCGTTGGTACGCCCCAGGACGGAGGTCTTGTTGTGCGGCTGGACGACGTCGATGGCGGCACCGCCGCCCATCCGCTGCCGCCCGTCGACGGTCATGGTGAGCTCGACGGAGTCGCCCGACAGCTCCTTGATCTTGTTCTCCAGGGCGGCCCGCTCGGCGCTGCCCGGCGCGTAACCGTGGACCGGCTCGTTGGCCGGAGTGGGAACGTTGCTGATGGCATCCATTTACTTGCCTCCAAGGGCACGAAGGAAGAACGCGACGTTTGCGGGGCGCTCGGCGAGGCGGCGCATGAAGTAGCCGTACCAGTCGTCGCCGTAGGGCACGTAGACGCGGACCGTGTGCCCGGCACCCGCCAGGGCCTCCTGCCGGTCGGTCCTGATCCCGTAGAGCATCTGGTACTCGTATTCGCCGACGGCCCGGCCGAAGCGGTCGGCCAGCACCTCGGTGATGGAGATCAAGCGGTCGTCGTGCGTGGCCACCATGGGGTAGCCCTGCCCCGCCATGAGGATGCGCAGGCACCGCACGTACGCCCGGTCCACCTCCTGCCTGCCCTGGTGGGCGACCGAGGGGGGCTCGTTGTAGGCGCCCTTGACCAGCCGGACCCGGCTGCCGGAGACGGCGAGGTCGCGGCAGTCGTCCTCGCTGCGGAACAGGTAGGACTGGATCGCGACGCCCGTCGAGGGGTACTCGACGCGCAGCTTGCGCAGGATGGCCAGCGTCGAGTCGACGGTGGTGTGGTCCTCCATGTCGAGGGTGACGTAGGAGCCGCCCGCCGACGCGGCGGCGCAGATCGCGGTGGCGTTCTCCAGGGCCAGCTCATCGGACAGCTCCTGGCCGACGGCCGACAGCTTCACCGAGACCTCGGCGCGCTCGCCCAGCCCCAGCGGCCGCAGCGCCTCCAGCAGTCGCGTGTAGGCGGCGGCGGTCGCGGCGGCGGCGTCCGCGTCGCGGGTCTCCTCGCCGAGATGGTCGACGGTGACCGTGAGCCCGGAGCCGGTCAGCCGCGCGACGGCGTCCCTGGCCTCCTCGACGCCCTCCCCGGCGACGAACCGGTCGACCACCTTGCGAGTGAGGGGGAAACCGGAGACCGAGCGGCGTACGAGCCTGCTCCGCGACGTGGCTAGCAGCAGTTGACCGAGCATGCTTCCAGCGTAGAACCGCAGCTCAGGCCCCTGCCATCGACGTCCGTAACGCCGGTTGTGGCAGGCTGTCATACAAATGCACAACAACGCCGACCTACAGGAGACCGTCGACGAGATCGCCCGCGTTCTGGGGGCCTCGGCGACGCTCGAAGACCGCTCGTTCCGCCTGCTGGCCTACAACGCCCAGCACGGCGAGATCGACGCCGTCCGCCAGGAGTCCATCCTGCGCAGGCGCGCCACCGGGCAGGTGCGCGCCTATTTCGAACGCTTCGGCATCGCCCGCGCCGCCGGCCCCGTCCGCATCCCCGCGGACCGGGCCCTCGACCTCAAGGCCCGCATCTGCTGGCCACTGCGTCACGGCGAGGTCACCTACGGTTACCTCTGGCTGCTCGACTCGGGCGCGCTCGGCGACGACGTCCTCGCCCGCGCCGCCACGCTGGTCGCCCGCGCCGCGAGCACCCTCGCCCAGGAGGCCCGCAGCCGCCAGGACGCCGGGCGCGGGCTGCGCGCCCTGCTGTCGGCCGACCCGGAGGAGCGCGCCGCCGCCTCCATCGAACTGCCGGGGCCGGTCACGGCGGTCGCCGTCCGCGAGTCCACGGAGCGGGTCGCCGCCCTCTGGACGCTCCCGCGCGGCGTCTTCGCCCGCGCCGGCTCGCCGGTGGCGCTCCTCGCCCCCGCACACCTGGCCGCAGAGGTCGCGCAGACCCTCCAGAGCGCGTACGGCACAGCCGCCGGCCTCGGCGCCCCCCGCCACGACACGGCCGACGCCTGGCAGAGCTGGCGCGAGGCCCAGCAGGCGCTGCGGATCGCCGAGCACTTCCCCCGCTTCGCGCCCGTGGCCCGCTGGGAGGACCTGGGCGTGCACCGGCTGCTGGCCCGGCTCGGCCGCGCCGACCTGCGCGAACTGGCCGCGGAGGTCGAAGGCCTGGAACCCGAGCTGGCCCGCACCACCGAGACCTACCTCGACTTGGGCGGGCACGCTCAGCAGGCGGCGGCGGAGCTGGGCGTCCACCGCCAGACGCTCTACTACCGGCTGGGCAAGGTCGAGCGCACGTTGCACCGCGACCTCGACGACGGCGACGACCGCCTGGCCGTCCACCTGGGGCTGAAGGCCGCCCGCCTGACCCGCTGAGCCCGCCTGAGGGCCGGTGGCCTCAGGCGTGCACCGGCAGGACCTCCTCGTAGACCCGCAGCAGTTCCTGTCCGATCCGCTCCCACGAGTACCGCGACCGCGCCCGGTCCGCGGCCGCGTACCCCAGCGCCGTCCGGAGCGTGGTGTCGGCGAGCAGGTCGCGGGCCAGGTGCGCGGTGCGCGCCGGTCGGTCCGGCGGGACGAGCAGCCCGGTGACCCCGTCCACGACCGAGTCGAGGTGCGCGCCGACGGCCGAGGCGATGACGGGCACGCCGCAGGCCATCGCCTCCAGCGCGACGATCCCGGAGGGCGCCTCGCGCGGCACCGTGACGACGGCGTCGGCGCTGCGCATGAGCTTCGGCACCGAGGCCCTCGGCACCTGCCCGAGCAGCCGTACCCGGTCGCCGACGCCGAGCTGGGAGGCCAGCGCCCGCAGCCGCCGCGCCTCCCGGTCGTTCGCGAGCCCGGCCGCCTGCGGTCCGCCCGCCACCAGCAGTTCCACCCCGGGCAGCGCGGGCAGCGCCCGTACGACGGTGTGCGCCCCCCGGTCGGGTGTGAGCGGCCCGACGTGCAGCAGCCGCTGGCGCTTGCCCCGCGAGGCCGCCGCACCGTGGCGGGTGAACCGGGTGACGTCGACGCCCTGCGGCACCACCGCGATGTGCTCGCGCGGCACGCCCAGCCGGATCAGCGCGGCCTCCTCGTCACCGGAGCCCGCGATCACCGCCGCCGCCCGGCGGCCCAGCGCCCGCTCGACCTTCATCGGGCCGTGGCCGGGCACCTGCAGCGTCTGTGTGACCGGCACTCCGAGCCCGTCCGCGCCCGCGGCGGCGGCCAGCCCCGCCGTCCAGGAGTGGGCGTGGATGACGTCGGGACGCTCGCGCGCCCACCGCTTCGACAGGTAGCGGCTGACATCGCCCAGATAGGGCAGCACGTCGTCGGAGGAGAGATCGCGGGCCGGGCCGGCCTCGATCTGCTCGACGACGACCCCGGCGGCCGGACGGGAACGGGCGCCGCCCTCTGCGGAGATGCGGCGGGAATAGATCGTGACCTGGTGGGAATGTCCGAGTTCACGGGCGGCGGCGAGAATATGGCGGCGCTGGCTGCCGGTGGCGGACGTGACGATCGCGATGTTCATGGCACACCTCAGCGATTGCTGCTGACAAGGTGTGCCTGCGTCTTAGGCACGCGAAAGCTGCTTTTATTGACCATACCCGCTGACCGCCCTGGCGCAAACCTCACTGCAGCAGGGCCTGCCTGGCGGCGGCCTTCTCACGGACCTCGTCCACGAACCTCGCGCCGAGCCCGGCCTCGCGCTCGCCGCCATGGCGCTCATATGCCTCCCAGCAGCCCTGGATCCCGTGCACCAGGCTCTCCAGCAGGTCGGAGGCCGGGCGCGCCGGGTCGAGCAGGGTGAGGGGCACGTCCTGCGGTTGGTCGCGGTAGCCCTCGGCGGGCTCGGACTCGGCGCGGGTGCCGTCGCCCGCCTCCTCGGAGGCGGGGATGCGCTGCAGGAGGAAGGGCGCCCCGAACAGGTTCCCGTCGGCCACCTGCAGCGCGTTCCTGATGAGGATCATCACGAACTCGCGGGTACGGGCCCCCAGGTGCAGCGCCGCAACGACCTGCAGCGCGCCGTCCGCCGCCGCCGGGCGGGCCGGGTCGGCGCCGTCCATCACGAGTTGCGTGGGGTGCAGGCCGGTGCGCTCGGAAGTCACGGCGGTGGCCGCGTACAGCCAGTGGGCGGCCGCGACGGCGGCGGCCGTGCACCCCACGCGGGTGAACAGCCCGACGGGTCCGAACGGGTCCTCGCGCAACAGGGCGTCGGCCGAGGCGATCTGCGGCGGCGAGACGTCCTCGCAGCTCAGGGTGACGGCCTGGCGCGCCCGTCCGGTGAAGTCGCCGCGTTCGGCCTGCTCGACGGCGTCCAGTTCGCACAGTACGTCGGAGATCACCAGGTCGGCGAAGGGCCCGGTGCCGAGCGTGCGCAGGGACTGGCCCACCTGGCGGGCCGAGCCCTCGATCCGGGTGCGGGGCGCGGCGTCCACGCAGGTGCCGTGCCCGTCGATCCGGGAGAGCACGGCGCCGAAGGAGTCGCGTTCGCGCAGGCGGCGGGTGCCGGCGATGCCGGAACCCCGGTTCAGGGCGGCACTGGCCGGGTGCGTGTAGCACCGCCAGCAGTCCCTCGACAGCCGGGTCATGCGGGCGGCCAGGCGCAGGCTGTCGTGCTCGCGGGCCGAGGAGGGCAGCCGGGCGACGGTGACGGCGATGTCGCCGAGGCCGGTGCTCCAGTGGGCGACGAGCGTGCCCTGGACGAGGTCGATCGCGTACCGGGTCACGCGTGCTCCTTGGGGGAAAGAGGTGGGGAAGCGCGAAACCAATGCTCAGGATGGGCGATCGACGACCGTTCCGGAGGCTGTTTGCGCGGACTGCCGGTCGCCGACCAGGGCTTTTGCCGGAGTATGCACGTAAAAATCCCACTGCTTCGCCACTGCCCGGACGAACATCCGCGCGCCGGAGACTCGGGACAGCCCTACTTTCGATCTTGATGTTGCCTCCAGTGACGCGGCCGCCGTCCGGATGATCGACTTGTTCCGTCCAAGGAACGAGAGGAAGGCGGACCATGCAGGCACGTGACAGGCGGTCGGTTCTGGCGTCGGCGGGAGCCCTGGTGGCAGGAGGCGTCGTGGTCGCGAGCGGCGGACCGGCCGAGGCCGCCTCGGACGGCCAGGCCCGCGACAGTTTCCGGGTGGTCGACAGGAGAGGCCGCCAGCGATTCCTGGCCTCCTCCACCAAGCCGCCGGTCATCCACAGCGGCAGGACCTACCCGGCGGAGCAGCGCCAGGGCCCGGAGGGAACGTATCTGATCTTCAACGACGGGGACGGCAACGAGAAGGGCGGCATCGTCGCCGCCTCCACGACCTCCAGCATCTCCCTCGACTACGCCAACGCGCAGGCGATCACGATCGCCGCCCTGTGGCAGGGCACCCGGGGCGCGGCGGGCATGCGGATCCACGGCATGCCGGACCCCTCGCTGCCGATCGAGCAGGTGCCGAGGACGCCGGATCGCATCCAGCTCCTCCACACCACTCATGAGGGGACGTTCCTGGCGTTGAACGACTCCCAGGGCAGGCCCAGGATCAGGCTGGCGATCGACGGCGACGACAACCCGTCGATCGAGGTGCTCAACGCCCAGGGTCAGGTCGTGTCCCGGCTGCCGTCGTGACCCGGCGGGGGTAAAACCCGTGGCGGGCGGCCGGACGCCCGGCCATCATGGCCCGGATGGACAAGAACTGGCGGCAGACCCTGGCCGACTACGTGCTCCTCGGCTGGACGCCGTGCGGCTTCGGCGACTGGGCGGTCGCGGTGCGCTCGCCCGACGGACTGCGCGCAGCCCGGATCTGCCCGTTCGACCCGGCCTACGCCGCCTTCCTGGAGTTGTGCCGCAGGCTGCCGGGCAACCCGTACCTGCCGGAGATCGCCCTCACGGCCGAACTGTCCGGCGGCGGCTCGCTGGTGGTCATGGAATACCTCGCCCCCGCCGCCTCGGACGAGGCGGCGGAGCTGAAGCGGCGCTGGTCCGACGGCGGCGGCGACCCCCAACTCGCCGCCGTCAGAGCGGCCGCCGACGCGGTCGACGCCGACTTCCGCGCCTCCACGCCCTGGTGGGACGGCTTCGACCTGAACCCGGGCAACGTGGGGCGCGCGCTCGACGGCCGCCCCGTGCTGCTCGACGTCTTCTGCATGGACGGCGCAAGCCTCTACGCCCAGATCCTCGCCGACGCCTCGGTCGTGAAGGCGAGCTTCCCGAAGGCGCGCGACGTCCTCGACATCCCGTTCATCGCCAGGCAGTCCCGCCCGGAGGAGATCGCGGACCTGCGCGCGGCCTGGACGGTCACGCCCGCCTGATCAGTCGCCGGGCGGTGAGCTCGTAGGCCGGCCACACCAGCGCGCACACCACCGCGACGGCGGCCGGCGCCGCCCACAGCGGCCCGGAGGGCCACGGCCGGCCGAGGAAGCCGATGCTCAGCAGCGTCACCGGCGCCAGGCTCATCACCAGGCCGGCGCCCGACGCGGTGAGCGCGATCAGCAGCGCCTCCCACCGGATCATCGCCCGCAACTGGCGCGGAGTGGCCCCCAGCCGCTTGAGCGCGGCGATCTCGGCGCCGCGTCCCGCCGTGGTGGCCACCAGCCGGCCCGCGACCGACACGAGCACATAGCCGAGCAGTACGGCGAGGACCGCCAGGTTGATCCACAGCTGCGCCGAGCCCTCGGCCTCCTGCGGCGACAGCCCGCCGGGGGCGACCACGACCCCCGGCCAGCGCGCGGCCAGCGTCCCGGACCGGAACTCGCCCCGCACCAGGACCGTCGAGTCCAGGCCCGCCGTCGTGTGCCCGGCCACCAGGTCGCGCGCCAGCACGACCGGACCGACGCCGAGCGCCCGCGTGTAGGTCGCGACCACGGTGACCCGCACCGGGGTGCCGTCGCCCAGCGTGAGCTCGCGCCGCTCGCCGACCCGGCCGGCCCGCTCGTCGAGCGCGATCGACGCGCCCGTCAGGTCGGCCAGGTCGCCGCCGGTGACGTCGAGGTCCACGACCGACTTCGCCTCGGGCCCCAGCACCAGCGCCGCACGGGAGACCGAACTCTCCCCGCCGTCGCCCACCGCCAGCGACCGCGACACGACCGTGGTCGTCGAGACCGACACCGCGGCCCGCACACCGGGCGTCCGGCGTACCTCCTCCAGCAGGCCGTACGGGATGCCGCCGTAGGCGGGCGCCGTGACGGCGGCGTCGGCGCGTACCGTGCGCACCGCCTCCGCCTCCGTCGCCGCCATGATCGTGGTGTGCGTGAGCGACATGCTGGTCGCCAGCGTCACGACCATGCCGAGCGCGGCCACGGCCCCTGCGGTCCGCAGCGCGTACCCTCGCGTGTTCGTCACGGCCAGCCAGAGCGCGGCCGGCGCGCGGGCGGGCAGCCGCCGGGCCAGCAGTCCGGTGAACCACTGCGCCAGCCTCGGACCGGCCAGCGCCAGCCCGATCACCGCCAGCAGCGAGGCGGTACCCGGGCCGATCGCGGCGATCTCGCCGCGCACGAACAGCGGCATCGCGGACAGCAGCACCGAGGCCAGGAGCAGCAGCGACCCGCTCCTGAACCGCACCGGCGACGGGGTGCGCGGCTCGGCGG